>JACPII010000024.1 GCA_016188175.1 Candidatus Woesearchaeota archaeon
GAGCCGTTGATTCCTGCAATCGCATTGGAAAGCCACATACCATCAGTCTGAGGGGTATCGATAGTGAGGTTCGTAGGTGCCGTGATATCATACCAGATTAAAAACTGTGCAGCAACCCGAGCGGAAGAGTTTAGCCTAAATGAAGCATTATCTACAATCTCAACGGTAACGTTATAGGCCCCGCCATCCTTAAGCCCCGTCATCGCAATACGAGAAACACCAGCAGCCCCATTGGTGACATTTGCAGCAGTTGAGTTAGCAGTCCCATTGATATAGACCGTCACATTCAATACATGGCCGGCCCCATCCTGAGCCATTATATCCAGGCTTCCTGTTGAAGTAAAATTAGTGAAATTTGGTCTTAGATTGGAAATATTCGCAGATGTTGGGGCCGTAGCATCGAAGAAGAATGAAAGGAATGAAGAATTGAGGGTATTTGTCGCATTATCCCGAACCTCAACCCCGACATTATAATAGCCGCCTTCCAAAAGCCCCGTAAGGGAGGCATTTTGAATCTTTCCCTGGGTCCCGCTTGCAGCCGTTAGGTTGCTCCCTGTCACATTCACCGTGCTATTGACATAAAACCGGTATGTCAGCGTTGTTGAAGTTGCATCCGTCCCGTTAAACCTCATTGTATCTCCGGTAACCCATGAATTATTCAGGATGGCGCCAACACCCAGATTGGCCGGATGAATCCCGATGGTAGCCGCACTGGGGGCAACACCATCAACAATAAAACTCCAATTTCCACCCGTCTCGCCAGTAAAGAACACTCCACCGGAAAAGTTCGTAAAGTAATTGTTTGAATCAGCCCTCACCATCAGGGCAACTACGGACCCATCAGTGATTGCACATTTCGAAGTGTCTGACCCGCCTTTTGGAATCGTAAATTCGTACGGCCCTGCACCTGAACCTGAATCCTTGTCAGAGACACAATCGTTCGTCCCTGTCCCATCGGGAGTTGCATCGACATCGTAAAACAGCTGGGGAGCCTGCCCAGCAGGAGTTCCATTGAATATGATGCTTATAATAAAGCTTGCATTTTTCAGGCGCTCGGTCATGTTCAGGAAATAAGCAAAAGCTCTTTTTCCTGTAACGCTGGTAGAACTGTTGACGGTAACATTCGTGATGTTTACATAAAGTCCTTTGGTCGTATCAGAGATGCCTGTTGCAACATCCGGCGGATTGACGGCAAACACAAGCCACATAAGCCCTGCAAGCATGAGAACAACCGAGGAAAAAACCACCAACAATTTTACATCAGAGTATCCTTTCTCAAAAAAACGCATACCCATGAACTTCACCCTCTTTTTTTTCATTTCGGCAACACAATGAATGCCTTGAAAAGGGATTTCAGCAAAAAATATGAAATCCCCTATGTGAGCATCTACCTTATTGGTTTCATATTTTTGAAACATCTATTTAAATGTTTCGCTTTCAGCCATTTTTGGCCCATTAACTTAATATACGGGAAGTTTTCCAGCTAAAATGTCAGAAATTTTCCACCAGTCTGTGACGGGTGGCAAGCTCTGCTTGCCATCGGTTTCGAGAGTGAAAAATTTCTGAGCACTAAGAACCACCCGTCAATGGGGGTTCGGTTAAGGGAAACGAATCCCACCAGTCTGTGGCGGGTGGTTTTTAGGAAGAAAATGATACGGAATGCAACAAAAAAAACAACGATAGCCGATGAATACCGGCGCTGCTCCTCCCCCCTTTCAAAATCGAGGGGATTGATGTTCTCGCCAAAGCCAAAAACACTTCTTTTCACCTGGCCAAAAGAGAAAAAGATACCCCTCCACATGCTCTTTGTCTTTTTTCCTATCGATGTCCTGTTCCTGGATAAAGAGCGGAAAGTCGTCGAGCTCAAAGAGGACTTCCTCCCCTTTAGGTTTTATTTCCCAGCCAAAAAAGCGCAGTATATCATTGAGGCCCCGCGAACAACGATAGCCGGATCAAAAACCTCCATCGGAGACATCATAACCTTTATATAAATAGGGCAAGTTTCTCGGCTCAAGGGGACGTAGTACAACCTGGCAGTACGGCCGGCTCCAGCAGAGGAGCGATGAGCCAAAGAAGCTGGCGATGAACAACCGATGGCGTAACCGGTTGACGAGGGTTCAAATCAGGCAGTGCCTGTGAGTCTCCCTCCGCCCCCACCTTTTTTATCCTTGGCCGATTAATGCTTTCTGAAATTCTTTCCTGATTTCATTTATTTTCTTCTCATTGAGCTTGATTAAGATTGACTTGCATTTTATTAAAAACTCAGGGGCATTCCTTACCATCTTGAGGTATTGCTCATCGGGAACGGTTCTATCGATATAGTATTGAGAATCTATTCTCGCCCTTAAAGAATCTTCGGTGAAATCAAGGTCTTCCTCGCTAAGAAATTCCCTAAGAAACCTCTTTGCGAACGCTATGGTGCACGAATGAATCTCGCATTTTATGCCCATTTTTATCAAAACAGAGTAAAGCGAAAAGTAGAGGGTGTAATATGCTGTTGAGATTTTCCAATCTTTGATTACATTTACTCTCATTGACTCAAGAGCTTCTTCAGCTTTCTTGGTATATGCTTCCGCTAGATTTGAACTTGGCTCAATTAATCTTAAACCTTCCTTCTTTCCCGCACACCATTTTAGCTTATCCATTTGCCAAAAATACCCATTATGGTTGAGCACACGAAAAAACCTGACGATTTTTTCTCAAGTAGTGCACTATTTCATAATGTGTACGCCGCCAGAAATTTCCATCTGGAAATTTCTCAGTTTTTCAGCACCGTTTGGATAAACAGCTCCGCATTTTTAAAAACGAGGTGGTTCTTTAATACCTCGTTTATAAGGAAATCTTGGTTTATATTCTTCTCAAATGTTTTTGATGGATAGCATTTTATGCTTATTTCAATCCCTAAATTTCGTGAAACTTTTTTGATATCTTCTTTTTTGTAGCCCCCCGCAACAAAAATGTCCAGATCGGATTCGGGGGTAGATGTCCCTCTTGCATAACTTCCAAAAATGATCCCAATTCCATTAATGAAGGGGCTTATTTTTTCTATAGCCTCTTTCGCGAGAAGATTTTTCCCCAAAAGGGCAATTGCCTTGTACTGCTCGGCAAAGATAAGATACCTATTGCTTATTTCGTTCATTCTTAGTTTATAAGACTTGATTTTACCCCTTACCTTTGATTCTATGATCCCTTTATTTTCTAAATCCTCAAGAATGAGCTGTGCTGTTCGCGGGCTTATCTTAAGCAATTTCTCAACTTCCCGTATGTAGTATTCCCTATCAAACCCATTCGTGAATAAAGAAAGTATCTGTAGTCCATTCTCAGTTATGTTTATTTTATTATACATATGTATTATTTAAAATACAGCTTATATTTAAATGTTTGCGTGGATGATTTAGCAGGATTAAAAAAGATAATCGGATTCAGCTCATTCATCGAAAAATCCCTGCAATTTATAAGGGCGGAATTTAATATCGGTGAACATCTGCGATAATGGTGAAATTCCGCCGGCCATAGGCCCGGAATATCCATTACGATTATTGCCTTCCGTCCCCGTACAACAAGAAAAACCAATCCTTACCGATTATCCTTCGTCAGCAAAATGACCAGGACAAGGATGGCCAGGCCGGCCCCGCTGGCGATAAAGGGGTAATAGGAAAACAAAAATTCCTTCGGGGCGAGATTGATGTTTGACCGAAGATACTCAACGGCGCCAGCCGCCGCCCCCACAGCCACCACCACGCCGATTACCTTGAGAATGGCCCCTTTTGGTTCCCCACGTTCAATTTCTCCGGGCTTTTTCTTATTCTCGCTCTCAACCTTCGGATTCCTCTTGCGAAAAATGCGGAAAACAAGGAGCAGCAAAATAATCAGGAACGCCAAAACCCCGCTGACGATCATCACTTGTACGATGGGCGAAAATCCAATAAATTTTTTCCAGGCCTCTTCTCTCAACGCAGGATTGCTCCCGATAAGCACAGCCCCCGCAATGATTCCAAGGATAAGCAGGAAAAGTATTAATTTTCCAATGATATTTTTCTTCGCCTGAACATTTTCTTTTCCAGCCTCCTTTGCGGATTTCTCAACTGAAGTTTTTTCCTTCGGGGGGCCTCGCCCCATCGCTCTCCGCTTCCACGGTTTCCTGCTCCGTGCGATCGTCCTGATAAATAAGGCAGCTGCAGCCAATACGGCTAATGCCCCGATATAATACCTGGATGTGCGGAAAAACGACGAAATAGCCTGTGAAGCCCTGCTCCCCGCCTTCAGTGTAACCGCGCTCTCACGGGATACATCGACATGTTCCCCCTTGAGGGAGAGAGTAAAAGGATATTCCCCGGGGGCTTCTTCAGGCGATGGATAGAATTGCAGCAGCGCTTTCTTCTGCTGGGATGGCTCGAGGATTATCTCGCCGGTGCTCACGAGCCCCCACGATATCCCCTCAAGCGCAACCGAAAAGGTCTCCTTCCTCTTTCCATTATTTTTGATAGTAACAGGAACCGTAACGCCGGCATACGTGATCGAAAGGGGCCTGATGGAGATTTCAATCGCATAGCATTTTTCCAATGGGAGGATATCGCCCGTCTTCCCCATCCGGTCCTGAAAATCGGAATCCTGTGAATGCAGCGATACCTCAAAAGAGAAAGGCCCTTCCCCATCGCAGGGAACATTTCCTTCGGCCCTTAACGGCGATGTCCCTTTTCCTTCAACGACGAGAGTTTCACCGGGAACGAGCGAAAGCCATTCGGGCAGCGTCCCCTTGAGCGATATTTCCTCCTGATAGTCCCCTCGCTGCTCAACCGCAAAAGTATAGGCGACAGGGTCGCACGCGCAGACATCTTTTGGCTCATCGAGAAAGGTGAGCCGTGCATCAAAGCAGTTTTGGAATCCGATCGTCAAAGGCAGTGTCCTTTTCACTCCCTCCTTTGCCGCGATGATGGTAACCTGGACCGTCTGATTTCCTTCAAGGGCCCTGTCCGGCAGCAGCGTCACAACAACAATCCCGGCCTGGTTTGGCTTGAGGGTTGCCTGTCCGGCAGAGAGCCTGGCAAACGCCTTATCAGTGGAAAGAATATAATTGTCCGAAAAAGTGTTGGTGTTTTTGATAGAAAGAGGTATCGCCAGCTCATCAGTGGTGCATGCCTGATACCCCCCCACATAAGGGGAAAAGGGGATGTTTTTCAGGTCAGCAGGGTTAACGATGCCTTCACCCGCGGTGATGCGTGCCGCGCTAAGGCTGGGCGGAGCAGCGACAGACACAAGAACAAGCACGATGATGCCCCATAGCCAAAAGGTTCTCATTCTTGCATATCCTCCCTAGGAAGGTAAGAAAAAAAGAAAATAAAAAAGGAAAGAATAAAAATTTAGTAGTAGCCCTGGTCGCCCTTCTCTTCAGAGCCCTCATCGCCCCTTAACTTGTTGAAGGCGATGATTAAGGCAAGGATGACCAACAGCACGACCAGCACAACGACGCCAACCTCGATTGCTTTCTTCACTTTTCCTAAGGTTGATGAAGCAGCAACAACATTGGCTTTCAGGGGAACTTCTTTCAGCACAGCATCTCCGCTCCCTTTAACTCGGACAGAGAACGCCTGGCTTCCTGAAACTCCCTTGTTGGGTGTCAGGCTGACAAAGACGGCCTTCGTCTCATCAGGGCCGACGACAACAACGTTATCGGGAGATACTGCACTCGCCGCCCAGCTTGCATCAGCCGAGATCGTGTACGTTTTTGAGGAGGTTCCGCCATTCGTTATAGACACAGGGTAATTCCCTGAACTTCCCGCAGCGATGTCCTGGCTTTCAGGGCCGATGGTAATCTGGGTTTTTCCTTTTGCTGGCTCTCCTTTTGCAGGCGCCGCATCCGATGGGCAGGTATCTCCTTCAAGAACAGCAATCTTGGTGCTTTCTGTAACTTCATCATCGCCATCATCAAACTCAACCCCGACGTTTACCGTATATTCGCCCGGTTCAGCGCAGTCAGGGATCCTAAGGAATATCTCTTCTGAAGTCGTTGAATCGTCGCAGTCGCTGTCATTGCAGTCCTCTTCATCAAGCTCATCGATAAAGTCGGATGCAGTCACTCCCAGAGCAGGGATGCTTACCTTGACCTTGACATCTTCTTCTCTCTGCTCGCCCCTGTTTTTTATTCGGACGCTGGTGAGCAATGACCTTCCGGCCTTTACTTCATTTTCAGGGCTCAAGACGATATCTCTGATCTCCAGGTCGTGCTCTTGGGCGTTGATGACGACAGGAAACAGGAACGTAAAAGAATCTTTCGGGGTTTCAACCCTGATCTTTAAGGAATATTCTCCCTGCTGGAACCTGACCGGAAGTTCAAGGGTCAATCGCTCATCATGGACTATATTTGCGCTGACATCAAACTTGTCCGTTTCATCCCGGACTTTTTGACGGTCGTTTTTATCATATCCCGTGAGCTCAGCAACGATCTGCACATCATCCACAGACTTGTTCAGCTTAAAGACGACAAGCACATCAAGCTCATCGGTTTTTTCAAGCTCTTTTGCATCAGTGGCGTCCAGGAGGACATCATTGACTTCGACATTGAATTTAAGGACGCCGACATCGTCATCAAAGAGCTGCGCATACGCGCTCCCTCCGGCAATAATGCTCAGCACCAGAATCATCAACACCATCACATTTCGCATAGCTTTCATGTTAGTCCCCCCTAGCAATGTTTTTTTTATCAGCTTGTTTACGGCAGCTTGAATACCATTTAAAGCATAATCCCCCAAAATTTCATGGATTCGATAACGCGCCCTACTATATAAAGATTTCTATAATTGAGTATACAAAAGTAGTTACTATATTTCTTTATTAATTGGTAACAACAAGTTGGTAAGTTTCCCGAAGAAAAAATATTTACCGTCGGCATGGCTCTGACCTGAATCTCGCATTCGCTCGGGTTAGCAGCTTCAAAGTTCTAGCCAGTATTCCATGAAAGCTGACATTCTCCGACGGAGCCACGAAAAAATATCCCCATTTTTTGTGCCTCGCTCGCTACCGCTCGGAGGCAACCCTCTTGTCAGCCAGATAGAACCATCAAATGAACTTTGACCTAATGCTGCTAACCACCATTCAGGACAGGGCCCCATCTTAAGCGACCGCCACCCTGAAGTCCCTGTGCCGGGAGCGCCGGATGCCGTGGAGGTCCGAGAGTGAGATGCGCACCGTATACACTCCAGGTTCGGCATCATCAGGGATATCAAGCACAACGCCATGGCTCATCTCCTCGCCGATTTCAGGCCCGGAAAATGGCCCAAGCTTTCGCGATATCCCCAGCTCAGGGACAGTCACCCTGATCGTCGCATCATGGGTGTTGTATCTGCCCGTATTCTCAAACGTGAGGTCGACAAAGAGGTCCCCGCCAGGCGGGATGATATCATATTCCTGCTGGTTTGTCCGAATCCTTCCGACAAAGAACTGTTCCCTTGGGTCGGAAACTTTTCGCGGCAAAACGACCGAGATGGAAAACTGCTGTACGCTGAACAGGCCGGTCGCATCCGTCGCTCTGACCGTTACCTTGTGGCTTTTCTGTACCTGCTCACGCGCCGGCGTCCATCTGACCAATCCGCTTACAGGATCGATGGACATCCCCTCAGGCGCAGTATCGAGGGAAAACCGGATAGTGTCTCCATTGGGGTCGACAGCGTTCGCATCATAGGAATACACAGAAACAAATTTCGACCCAAACGCTTCCTTAAGCGACGTTGGCGGTGAAGAGGTAAAAACAGGAGCCCCGCTTCCTTCTCCGACATTGATCGTCACCTGCTCACTGTCCGCAGCAATCTCATCAGAGACGCGGAATGTCACGGAGAAGGTTCCCTGCTGGTCATTTCTCGGGACCCATCGAAATTCTTTGGAAATAACATCAAAGGAGGATCCCTCAGGCAGGTTTTCGGCAGAAAAGGAGATGGTGTCTCCATCAGGGTCGCTGCCGCTGACGATAAATTGCAGAAGCTGCCCTGCTCCAACCTGCTTGTTGCCGATGGGATCAAGCACAGGGGCCCTGTTGATATTATTGATGATAAGGATGAAAGTATCTGCATCAGCATCGGTTCCATCAGAGACAGTAAGAGTAAGCACGGAAGAGCCCGCGTCATTGAATCCCGTCTGGAAGGTAAACACATTATCCTGCTGGACAAATCGGCCATCGGATAGGAAAAATGCCAAGGTATCATTATCTGCATCCACCGCCTGGGCGATGATAGTTATGGTATCTCCTTCGTTTGCCGTGATGTCAGGCACCGGGCTGAGCACCGGAGCCTGATTGGCCGCTTGATCCTCACCGATGGTTAAAAGGAACGCCTCTGAATCGTTCAGGAAGCCGTCGCTGCACGTTACCCTGATGGAATGGTTCCCTTCACTCCCCGGGGCTGGAACAAAATCAATGATCCCTGAAGCAGGGCCTATGGAAAAGAGCAAGGTATCGTCGCTAAAGGACAAAACATCGCCTTCAATATCGCTGCACTCGGCATCAAGGAAGAATCTTTCCCCAACGCTTGCTGTTTGGTCAGGAATAGGGCCCATGACCGGAGCATCGTTCACCGGAGTGACGGTCACACCAGCCGTTTGTTCGGCAAAATCCCCGTCGAGATCGGAAACGCGAAGTGTGATAGTGCTTGCGCCAAATTGGTCGTCTCCCGGAGTGAGAGATAAATCTTTTCCGATGATGGCTCCAGACATCAAGGAAGAATTGCCGATACCCGAGATGGTCCATGTAAGGTTATTCCCGCTGTCTTCAAGGTCGGATTCAAAAGGTGAAAGGTCGAAAGGGCCGAAAAGGGAATCCTCAGGAAACGTAAAATTCGGGAAACTGCTTGTTATCTGAGGCAGGCTGTTCCGGATAAACAGCGCAACTTCTTTCTGTCCGCCTGTCCCGTCGCTGAAATTGAACGCAAACACGAAGATGTGAGAGCTTCCCTTAAACTCATGGGAGCCCGGGATAGGTGTCAATGCAAACTGGTAAAAGTCCCCTGCCAACGGAAGCAAAGTAAGATTCGCTCTCCCGCCGGGAGGGCTGACAAGATAAGCTGAAGTGACCACATCAGTGACGATAGCCCCATTTTGGTTTTCGTCTTCGACTCTGAACTGGACAAAGAGGTCATCGCCCCTCGTGAAATCATCATCTTCTTGAGTGAACCCGGAATCGTTAAAGACTGCCAGGTCCGCAACAGTGTACCGGTGCCCGAGCACCTCATAGGAAAAATCAGGCCCTTGATCAGTATCATTGATAAACCCATCTTTATGGGCAGTTGCAAACACCGTAAAGTTCCCCTCTCCCGTTTGGAGAGACTTCACGCTGCAGCCGCCGGTGATTCCATCCGTCGTGCAGGTTCCAAACAACGATTGGTTAGCCGGCCCAGTAAGGTAAAACACATCCACCTCAGCACCACCCAGAGGCTGATTAAATGTTTCCACAAAGGCGCTGCACGATTGGTTGTTGTCAACTACGACGGTATCGAAGCACTCCAATGACGAAACGTTCGCTGCCCCCAGGACGGTAAGGGAAAGTGAACCGGCAGCAGTTAAGCTTCCATCAGAAACTTCAATCGTGATAAGGGATATTCCTGCCTCATCCTGCTGAGGGGTGCAGTCTAAGAAATTACTTCCATCAACAGCGCAGCTGGCAATTCCCGGATTTGAATTTGCAGAAACTCTGTACGACAGCGTTGAGGCATCCTGGTCGGGATCAGAGCCAAACAAGGATAGATTGACAATGTTATTGTTCAGGCCGGAATTTGCAGGGATAGTAACACCGGGCAATCCAGCCAATGCCGGAGGAGAATTTTGGATAGTGATGAGCTGTGTCCCGGAAATCTGCTGCCTTGCCCTTCCATCAATGACTCCCTCAACAGCAACAACATGCTGGCCGACAGCAAGCCGGGGCAGCGCAAATGTTTTTCCTGCCGCCTTGTTTTTTGCTGCAATGACATTGGAGAAGCTCTTTGACGAAGCCTGAACCCCGTCAATCCGGTACCGAAGCTGGGCATCGACAAAGTCTCCGTCAGGATTCGGCTCGATGCCGTCAGGAGGAGTGCATCCGCTCCCGCCGTAGCATTCATTTGTCGACGTAGCTATATTAAAGGTTGTTGTAACCGTGATCAGCTCCCCATTAAAGAAATTTGACTTGGAAAGCGTCGAGCGCTGGGGTATCGCAAGATAAGGATAGAGCAATGCTGTCGTAGTACGGTCCCTGCACACATTCTCTTGGGGAAACCCATCCAAAAAGATAAAGGTTCCCTCGTCTCCGCTCCCTATTGACTTAAACCCCCCCTTGGAAATAAACGCATCCCACGCATCCTCAAACTCAGTCCCCCCATTTTTTGGGCAGGGAAGTGAAAAAGTGATTTTTCCTGATTGGATGTTTCCATTCGCCGTTGGAACAAATTTTCCATCAAACAGGTCTTTGTTTGCATAAGCCTTCCCTTCATCGGGGGTAACCGCATTCCCGCTTTCGTCCGTAAACCGTATGGACCAGGTGTTTGCTGCAAAGGAAAAAGGTACAACAAGAAGGAAAAGGACAATAATGCCTGCATGGCTTACCCAACGATTCGACACGTTTCACACCCCCACAAAATGAATATGATGCTTGATGGATATGTTTTATATGATGCTTGATGGATATGTTTTGCACAATGGGATCATTGGTGAAAAGATAATTAACGGCCTCCCGGCTTGAACGGCCCTTTCCTTATGATCTCTGCAATGGCTCCCGGTTTATCATCAGCCCCGACGACATACTCAGCCAGCGCATAAGGAAGGAACAAGCTTGCCAATCGGACCCCGTCGTGATAGACGATGGCTGCAACTTTCTTTCCTCCGCGATGCTCGAGCAGGAACAGCTGCGGATTATATTTGCCGCCTCCCGGCGCAATATTTTGATAAAGCCTCCGTAAAGCGACGTGGAACTCATCCCCGCCCCACGTATTATCAAGGGTGCCGCCGACAAAGGATTCACCGAAATAAAATGCCCTATCCAGACGCGGAGTGTTATTGTTGGTAAGGGCAAGAGCGCTGACAACAACCTCGGAGCTGTTCAATGCAGTGTACGTTGTTTGTTTGACAACACCATTTGCAGCCTCCAGCGTCCCGCGAATGATTGATCCGACAGCACCTGCTGTCCCCCTTAACGCATTTCGGTCACGGTAGCTGGCGATGATATCGCCAGGAATCTCCCTGATTTCTTTGATGGGGACAGTAACTATTTTTTGAAGGCTGCCAGCCAAGTCATCAAGCTTTTGGCCGACACGGGAACGGTAGCTTGATTGCCTCGCTGCCCCAGACCCCCTTTGCATCCTTCTATATCTCCTTAACGCGCCTTCCATCCCGGGATCAGTCCATTGGGGAATGACATTTGCTTTGTCTTCAACAAACCACTGAACGCCCCCTGCATGAGCGATGTTTTGAACAACAAGAGAACCGACACTGCCAAGTGCAAGGCTCGCAAATACCCTCCGCCCCATACCTGGAGCACCCCGATTATACTCTTGGCTGCTGCCAGAATTTGCAGGCATATCAGCGCTTGTTTCGGCCCTGCTGTCAGAAACTACCTCAGCCTCAAGAGGCCTTTGGCTCCGTAATACTATTTAAGGATTGTTGTTCTTTACTATTTAGAAATGGTCATTAACATTGTTTACTTAGGAGTAAAGAATAAAGCATATTGGTGGGATGGGCGGCCTCGAAAAGGAAAAAATTCTACGGCCAAAAAAAGCAAAGAAAAGTTAGTTCACTATCAGGTTTTATCTAGTTAAACCCCGGGATAGGTCTCCCAAATATCTGCCAAGTTTTTTTCTTAGGTTGAGAATCCGTCTTTGGTGGGGCAGCAGCCTTTGTTTTCTTTTTTGCTGGTTCAAATTCCCTCGGTTTATTCATATCATCGAAATATTTTTTATCCTCTTCATCAATAAACCCCGTCTTTGTTTGCTCGTCAAAAGTACGCCCTTTTCTATCCCAATATTTAAGAAATTTCTCATCTGCACCGGGCTTGATTACTCTGAACCCAAAAGTGTGAACTCCGGCATCAACGGGAATTCCCCCTTTTTTAGGATCAACACCTGCATTATAAGTAGTTGCCAATTCTGTAGTAACAAGATACTGTTGGCCGGGAACAATACTATCTTCCCCGATGTTAAGAGCTTTAAGATAAGCAGACGCCTTCTCAGGTGGAATTTCCTTAGGTTGAGTAGATGAATGGACATATTTTCCAACCTCAAGACCATCGGTAACACCCCCAAAGCCGCCCAATTCATTGACAAGAGCCAATAATTCTCCAGAAACCGTGAATTCTGGGTAACCCCATTGGTCCTGGGTTATAATACTATTACTAAATTGAGGATATTTCCCAGAAATCTCATCCCTCACTAGTTGGTCCAAAACAGTAAGTTGTGCTGTCAATTTGTCATAGGCTGGATCTTCGGGTACGAGAGTTTGGGTGTTGGGGTTCTGATCTGGTTTGCCGAAGTAGATCACCTGGAGGCTGTATTCAACATCTGGCTTGAGCAATTTCACATCGATCTTTTTTCCGCCATTTTCCACCATATCCAGGACAACTTGTTCTCGCAACGTAACTGCTTCTAAAGTTTCATTCTTTTGAGCCTCTATTGCATCTTGAGCAGCCGGGTCTTTTCCAGCTTTCTTATTATCGTAAATTTCCGTAACTTTTTGCGCAACTGCTTTATAAAATTCTTCGACATCTTTTTCTTCAACAACTGCAGAAGTTCCCCCATCTTTTATTTTCTTTGCAAGAATTTCATTATAAACCCGGAATCCCTGGGTTTCCACTGCCTGAAGATTAGAAAGGTCATCAACACTAAATGCTTCATTGGCGCCCATCTGGGCAATTTTCTGTGCACGGACAACGTGAGTATAAGTCTCTAGGGCGACTGCAACTTTCTTAGCTGCTTTTTTGCCGTCATCTACTTTATACGGCCCTAAACCGAGGTCTGCGGCATCAACAACACTAGCCAAACCAGCAGCCCCCACAACTCCAGCAACTCCAGCCGCAGCATGTCCCATAAATATCCTTCTCGAACGATCAGCAGGTTGGTCATTTGAAGGAGAATAAGAACGTGCAGGAGAATTAACCTGAGTATCAATGCTTCCAGCTCTTCCGCCCGTAAGAGCCCGGTATCCGTTACTGGCATAACCCAGGAGTTGTCGAAATGGTGCGAACATAGGGATAGGAATACCCACCTTATATTTAAACTTTTCTATTTTCACCATTCTCGAATAGTGATAAAATGAGGTCCCTGGGCAGAACTGAGATACATTTATATACTTCTGCATAATATTCTGCAATAATATGGATATTAAGCTGAACATAGCCTTTAGAAACCTTAGATCATACAAAGATTCGGAAAGGCGTGAGCAGCATATCTTTGACCGGATGCAGCTTAGGGGGATAGGGAAGGAACAAATGAAAGAAGCTATCCAAAAAGGGGCTAAAGTAAGAAGGACAGACGGGTCAGTGATTGCAGAATTTCGCTGGTTCAAAGTCATCTACCGTGAATTCGTGGTTGATAAATTGAGGAAGATTTACCCCATTACCGTCATTGAGGTCTATAGCAGGTGACCAAAGTAATTATACAAAAATTCACCTGCTATATTGAAAGACACAACAATTTTGTATAAATATTTGTGTCTTTGGCTATAACATGGAAAAAAAGGAGTACCCCTGCCCCTGCGGCGGAAAAATAAAATGGAAGAGGGAACAGGTGTTGAGAGACAGCATAGATTGCGGAATCCTTGATATTGAATACTGTGAAAAATGCGGCGAGGAATACTTCCCAGAGGAGAGCCTGGAGATTGTAGAAAAAAAATTACGGGAAGCAGGGCTATGGGGCGTTCAGCGAAAGGAAATAAAATTCTGGAAATCCGGCACATCACTGACGACCAGATTCCCCAAAGAAGTAGTGGATAAGCTTCAACTGGACAAGGTAAAAAGGGGATTCATGTACAGCGAAGGGAAAAACAGGATTTGCATTGAGTTCTAGCTTCACCCAACCAATCTTGATCAATATCTCCGAGCGGTAGCGAGCGAGGCACAAAAAATCCAACGGATTTTTTCGTGTCAGCCTTTGGAAGAATAAACTAAGCTGAGCTTGATGGCAACCCGAACGAAGTGAGAGTTTCGCACCAACCTTGTGTATTCAGAAACCCTTTTAAAGCCGCCA
Source organism: Candidatus Woesearchaeota archaeon (assembly GCA_016188175.1). Lineage (GTDB taxonomy): Archaea > Nanobdellota > Nanobdellia > Woesearchaeales > JACPBV01 > JACPII01. Next base: position 14,190 of record JACPII010000024.1, read on the forward strand.
TTATTCCAGCAGACGCCCAGGTGCACCGCATGGATTTTGACGACGATAACGAAGAAGAAGGGGACGACCTCCAGCTGGACATGTCAAAAATAAAGGATTTTTTCAGCAAAAAGAAAAAAAAAGAGCCGATTCCCGCCAAGCCACAAAACCCACCCGTTGAGCCCATACAGCCTTCTCCCTTAACTCCCTCGCAGGCGAAAGCAGAGCCGGTTCCATCAAAAGATCTTACACCCTCAACCCAAAGCCAGCTGCATTCCGGCTCCGCTTCTGCAAAACCCCAGCACACGGAATCCCAACAACAGCCTCCGGAATCAGAGGAGGAGATTTCCATCGATTTGACAAAAATCAAAGGCCTTTTCAAAGGGATGGGGAAACGATTCAGGGGGCAGGGAAAGGAAATTATTAAGGGAAAGGGGCAGCAGGACAAGAAAAATAGAAGAGATGAACCCCTCGAAAAGGGGCAAAAAAAAGATGTTGGCGGACAGCCCAGGCCAGGCGAAGACTTTGCCATCGACCTTACGAAAATAAAAGGCGTTTTTTCGAGGTTAAAAAATAAAGCTCCGGAAGAGACCGAAAAGGAAGACCTCGGCATTGACATCCGAAAATCATTATCCTTTTTCAAAAACCATAAGAGAAAGATAGTTCCCTTGCTCTTCATTCTTCTCCCGATTATCCTCAGCGTCATCCTCCGCATCCAGCCTGTCAACCTTCCCATCACGGACACATGGGCGGAAGACGCGGTTTTTGGCGGAATAAAAAACAACATTCGCGCCCAGATTGACCAGCAGTTCCCCAACCTTCCTGAGCAGAACAAAGCCCCGATTATAGAAAGTGAATTTGCAAGGCTCCGGAATGCAAACAAAAACGCTCTTGAGCGGCAGATTCAGGCCCAGTCTCAATTTTTTAAATCCGCATTCCGGGACGAAAATGGGATTAACTACCTCCAGGAGATAGACCCTTACTATTGGCTCCGCCTTTCCAGGAATGTCATTTCCCGCGGCCACCCGGGGGATGAGCTCAGGGAGCTAGGCGGAAAACTTCGCCCCTACGACACATTCATCGCCTACCCTGAAGGGAGGCCATTGCCACCGGACAATTTCCACGCATACCTTCAGGCGTATCTTTTTAAGATAGTCCGCTTCTTCAACGCCAATATCAAACTGGAAGTAATTGCATTATACATACCCGTTATTCTCTCGGCTCTTGCCATTATTCCCGCATTTTTTATAGGGCGGCGGCTCCTCGGAAACTTCGCCGGGCTTATTTCTGCAATAGTCGTTGCCATCCACCCTGCATTCCTCTCAAGGACGGTTGCGGGCCTCTCAGATACCGACCCCTACACGTTGCTCTTCCCCCTCCTGATAGGATGGCTGTATATCGAAGCTCTCTCCGCCTCATCCTGGAAAAAAAAGGCAGCCTATTCGGGAATGGCTGGATTGTTCCTTGGCATATTTTCATTTGCCTGGGGAAGCGGCTGGTGGTACGCCCTCAACATAGTCATCATCTCCCAGTCCCTCTACCTGATATTTTCCCTGGTTAAGATACTGGTTAACCGAAAGGATTCCCGAAATCATGAAAACAAACGAAACGCCCTCTCATCGTTCAGCATCCTCCTCATGTTCTTGCTGGCAGGAGCAGCCTCAGCTTCATTGTTTACCTCATTCCAGACTTTCGCTGATGGATTTATTTCAGGGCCGCTGTCATTCCTCACATTGAAGGCGGCCTTGAAAGGCGGTGGCGCCGCAGCCGTCTGGCCGAATGTGTTTTCAACCGTCGAGGAACAGGCTTCGGAAAGCCTCAAGGATACCATTGCAAGGGTTGCGATGGGCAGCAATGCCCTTTTTTTGTTAGCCCTTGTTGGCGTTCTGTTCACCTTCCTCCCCTCGGCCGATTGGGGGCAAAAGCCGAACAAAACAAAGTTATATTTCCTCGGAGGATCATCCTTATGGTATATTATAATTACAGCGATTGCGCCTAAGAGCCCAACCCTATTTGTCATGGCGATGCTTGCTCCTGTCGCCGTCTTTGCAGTGATGGCATTAAAACAGGCTCAGGAAGCCAGCATGGGAATTTCTCTCTTCATCGCGGTTTGGTTCGCAGCGACGGTATTCGCAAGCGCCCAGGGAGCAAGATTTTCCTCCCTTTCAGCATCAAGTTTTGGCATTGTCCTTGCCATCGGCATTGGAACTCTTGTTTCTATCGGAACAAAAATAGCTGCCCCTACCATTAAACTCCACCCCTTGATTATCAGGGGTGCTTTTGCCGTCATCGTCATCCTCCTTTTTATTAGCCCGATAAGGGCATCGATCGCCGCTGCAAGGAATGAAGTTCCCTTTATCGATGACGCATGGTATGCCTCTCTCCAGAAGATTGACCAGTCCGCATCCCCGGATGCAGCCATAACATCCTGGTGGGATTTTGGCCATTGGTTCAAGGCGATAGGGAACCGGCCGGCAACGTTCGATGGAACATCCCAGAATACCCCCAACGCTTATTATGTCGGCAGGATGCTCCTCGAAAAAAATGAGACGGTTGCCGTATCTCTTCTCCGGATGGTCAACTGCGGCCAAAACCTTGCCCACGACACCATCAACGAGAAGTACAATGACACCCCAAAAACCCTTGACCTGTTGTACCGGATAATTACCCATCCAAAAGATGAAGCAGCATCAATTCTAAGGGACGAAGGCTTTGGCCCGGAAACCGTCGAAAAAGCTATCTCGTATACCCACTGCGGCCCTCCTGAAAGTTATTTCATCACTTCAGAGGACATGGTTTCAAAAGGTTTTGTCTGGGGCCATTTTGGATTATGGAATTTTTCGAAAGCCCTCATCTACCAGGCCCTGCAGAAGGAGGAATACAAAAATAATCTTGAAAAGGCAGCAGAGTTCCTCCAGGGCCGTTTCCATGTTTCCAGGAAGGAAGCGGAAGACATCTTCTTCGAGGTTGACTCATTTTCAGGCTCCACTCAGGCAGAAGGCTGGATTGCACCCTGGCCGAATTATCAGGGGACATTGCCGTGCAAAGAACAGCGCAATAACTCCATCATCTGTACGCAGGGTCAGGCCACACTCCTTACACTCAACCTGACCACGCTTGAAACTTCCGGGATCAATACCCGCCAGGGGATAGAAAACCCCGAGGAGATCATCCTTCCCAAAGAAGACGGCAGCTATGCCCGGAGAAGATTCCCCAGCACCCTTAGCGCATCGATCATGATGAAGCCGCTGGGAAATGGAAAATACACCGCGATAGTTATGGACTCCCCTCACGCAGATTCCCTTTTCTCAAAGCTCATGTTCTTTGATGGCCACGGGCTCAGGTACTTCGAAAAGTTTTCGGATGAGCAGACCATATCCGGGGGGCGCATCATCATCTGGAAAGTCAATTGGGATGGCAATGCAACGAATAAGCTTGCCCTGTGGGCCCCAAAACAAAGGCTGAACAGCACCGTAGAGATTAACCAGGCAGCGGACCAGGAAAATGCAGAACCCTAAAACCTTTATTATAATCCCCGCCCACAACGAAGAGCGCCACATTGGCGAGGTTGTAAAAAAAGCAAAGGCCTTTGGCAGCGTCATCGTTGTAGATGACGGGAGCGATGACGCTACGGCAGCGGCTGCAAAAGCCCAGGGAGCCGAAGTCATCAGCCATATCATAAACCTGGGAAAAGGTGCTGCCTTGAAGACCGGCTGTGACCGTGCAGTGAAGGATGGAGCTTCTCAGCTCGTTGTCCTCGACGCGGATTCCCAGCACGACCCTGAAGAGATTCCCATATTCCTTGCTGCGCTCAGGGACGCGGGCATGGTGTTTGGCTATCGCGCGTTTTCAAAGGAGATGCCCTTCATCCTGAGGCTGGGAAACTGGGCAATCAGCAAGATGACCAGGATCCTGTTCGGGGTCAAAATAAATGATACCCAATCGGGCTACCGCGCATTCACCTCTGATACCTACCAAAAAATCCGATGGGCATCCTCATCTTATAGCATGGAATCAGAAATGATCGCCAACATGGCAAAGCATAACCTTAAATATTCGCAGGTGCCCATCAAGACCATTTACGCTGACCGGTACAAAGGCACAACGATCATTGACGGGATTAAGATTGTGATGAATCTGCTCTGGTGGAAATTGGCAAAATAGATAATGAAAAGAAAACACAATTAAGCACCTTAAGGTTGGATATAAGCAAAGGAAAAAACTCATGGCGCCGGACATCCTTGGGATCCAGATTGTGGGTACGCTCTTTGGAGTATTCATGCTGTATTACACTTTTCTTAATCTTAAGCGCCGCGAGATGACTGCAAAAGAGTACGGTGCCTGGACATTCCTATGGGCAGCATTCCTTCTTGTCGCTATTTTTCCGCAAATCCTTGATCCTATCGTCAGATCATTGAGCCTTGCCCGCACCATGGACTTCTTTATCATCCTTGGATTTATGTTCCTGTTTGGGACCAGTTTCTACACCTACCTCCTCGTCAGGAAAAACCAGAAGCGCATTGAAGAGATTGTGAGAAAGGTTGCATTGGAAAAAGGGAAATAAGAAGGGTAAGGAGTTTGAGATTCTGAAAAAAAGCTCGGTTGAGCCGAATCTTGATTTAAAGGTGGATGAAATTGCAGATTAAACCGCCTATATTTGGATATGCAACCTATTTTTTTACCATAGAGGACCTTGAATAACCCGCTGGATGCGGAATTATTCAAAGTAATCCATAGCAACTGACACAAATTATTATACGACGTGTCAGTTGGTATGCTCAGAAGACGCAAAAATTTTGTATCAATATTGCGTCTTCTGCTGTATTAGAGTTTTAAACAAATTTTGCATGTTATTCAAAACTCTCTAAAGTTTAAATGGGAAGTTTTAAAAATATCACCATATACTCATAATAAGATGGCAAACAGAGAAAAGTTTCTAAAAGTGTATGCTAACCTGCCATTAAACCTAAGAAAAGAGACTATTTTGGTTTTGGATGAAAAAGGCCCGATAACATGGGAAGTTGCTTATTTAGAAGTTGAAAACAAAACAAAATTAGGGGATATTATCATAAAAAAATTAGCTGAAATGGAGATAATATGAATGAAGAAATTGAAGAGCAAATAAAGAAAACAGTCATTGCAAGATTAGAAGTAATGTCTCAGGACAAGAAAATGTCAATTGGGGCTTCTGGCGAATTTAGCAGAGATGAACTCATAGAAAAAGTAAAGCTTGGCGATCCTATTGGAAGAAAGATGATCCAGATAGAGCTTGATTTTTTAAGGTCATTAAAAAAAGGGATCATATAATGAAAAAATTTCTCATTACCCGACCTGAATATGATGATACTACCCATTATTTATCAAACTGGAGCAGAAAAATTATAGAATTTGCAAATACAAAAGGCATAAAATTGTTTGATTTGCATCGAGAAAAAGCAAAAAAAGCAGAAGTTACCAGTATGATTGAAAGGCAATCTCCAGGATTAATCGTTTTTAATGGCCATGGCGATGATAACTGTGTTACAGGCCATAAGCAGGAAGTCTTAGTTGAAGCTGGAAAGAATGAATCTTTACTAAAAGAAAAGATAACTTATGCTGTTTCTTGCAGATCAGCAAAACTTCAAAAAGCGTTGCTGCTGGCGCTAAAGCATATATTGGCTATGATGATGACTTTGTTTTTATCTATAGCCCTGAAAAAATAACTCAGCCATTAGATGATGAAACAGCTAAATTATTTCTAGAGCCATCCAATGAGTTAATAGTCTCTTTAATCAAAGGAAACACAACAGAAGAATCGCATAAACGCTCACAGGAATTCTTTAAAGACAGGATGAAAAAGGTATTATCCAGCGAATCAACGTCAGAAGAAACAAGCATGGCTCGTTATCTGTGGTGGGATATGGTTCATCAAGTTTGCTTAGGCGACCAAAAAGCAATATTTAATGATGAATAGGTTATATAGAAATCGGTTCGGGACTATAATTAATTCTGCTGAAACTCCATGATTGATATGGCAGATACTTCTTACGGACTTACCGTGGCGTGGCATAACCTATTTTGGCTCGGAGCGTAGGTTTACTGCCCCACACACCGAACTAACGCATTAGATTTATAAAACGCCACCCATTCAGCTCCATGATGAACATCCAGGTGATAAGGGTGGTTGACCGCTGGGCAGGTAGCGTTCTATGCTCCCTGGGCGGGGTTTTAACGGGAAAAAGGCCCATCCCCCAAAGCCCGGAAACGATTGCCATCATCCAGCTCTGGGGCATCGGCGAATCTATTCTTACTCTTCCTTCTATCACGGCAGTCAAGGATCACTTCCCGAAAGCCCGCCTCACCGTCATCGCAACCAAGCGGAATAAATGCGTTTTTTCAGGGCAGCCGTTTATAGACGTCCTGCAAGTAATGCCCTTGAAGCCATTACAGATTCTTTCCTTCTGCAGCAAACACCGGCGGGCATTTGACCTCGTCATCGACATGGAAGAATACCTCAACATTTCCGCCCTTGTTTCTTTTTTCATCGGAAAATTCAGGGTTGGCTTTTCCCACGGCGCGAGAGCAGGACTCTATCATAAAAAAGTTGGCTACAATGACCTCCAGCACTGCTCAGAGGCTTTCGCAGACCTTGCGCGCTCACTCGGCATCAAGGTAAAGATTAAAAAGCTCATTCCCGTCCATTTCACGGATGCAGACACGAAAAAAGTTAACGCGATGCTCAAAGAAAGCAAACTTCAGAAAGACAGGCTTGTCCTTATCGCCCCCAGTGTCGCTGAATCCGCAAAACAGCGGATGTGGCCGCTTGACCGTTTTGCATCCGTTGCCGACCACCTTATCGGGGAAGGAAAGCAAGTTGCATTTATCGGGATCGGACAGGAACAGCCCGTCATCCAGAAGATTTTAGATATGATGAAGCAAAAAGCCGAAAATCTTGCTGGAAAAACAACCCTCCCGGAAACTGCCTGCCTCGCCGCTCAGGCAATCTTATTGATCGGAAATGACTCAGGGCCCATGCATCTGAGCGCAGCGATGGGTGCAAAAACAATCGGCCTGTTTGGCCCCAATCTGCCGGTAAGATTCCGCCCTTTGGGAAAAGACAATGTTGCAATTTACAAAGCAACCTGCCATTGCTCTCCAGCCATCAACATCCACAAAGGAGAATTTAAAGACTGCGAAGAGGATGGCGCGTGCATGAAATCTATCCAGGTTGAAGATGTGGAGAAAGAAGTGAAACGCTTGTTGCAATAAGTTACCCCTTTATCTCCCCTTTCTGCCACAGCTTGAGGATGTGCCTTGCGGTCCTGTCGGTATCGGGCTTTCCGCCTTTCTTAAGGAAGTTTTTCTTCAATCCGATCTCACCCAAAGCGGCATCACCATCAGCCATCGCCACAACCTTAAAATAGGTTTCAATGATGCCCGGATGCTCTTCAAGGAGGCGCAGCACTGCATCTTCAGGGTTCTTCGCCTTGCTGTAATCGACCGCCCCCGTCAGGATGTTACCTACTTTATCATTCTCGAGAATAGGAAATACCCCCGGAGTATCGATCATCATGATGCTGGGGCTAACCCTGATATTTTGCACACTCCGCGTATACCCCGATTCTGAAGAGGTCTTTGCCGCTTCCCGCCCTTTCAACCCGTTGATGACCGAGCTTTTGCCGACGTTAGGATAGCCAAGGACCCCGACCCGAGGCTGCCTTACCTTCCGCTTGTGCGCCTCGATGAGGATGCGCTCCTTAAGCCGGGTAAACCCGTGATGTTTCGTCGTAGACACAAACACGCAGGGATGCAGCCCTTGAATTTTTTTCTTGAGCCCTTCAATGTTCACCAGGTCGCATTTATTCACAACATAGATGAGCGGTTTTCCTTCACCCTTGACCTTGGATTCTACCTCGGCATTCCTTGTTTCCTTGATCATGCGCGCATCGATTATCTCAAGGAGGATATCTGCCCGGGCGATGACCGCGTTCACCAATTTCCAGAAGTTCGCCATAATCACCCAAGACCCAGCAGGGGTTTTAAAGGTATGTTTCTTGGGAATTACCCTGCCCCAACCCTTCCAACGCAAAGAATAAAGGAGGTAATACCTAAGGCGATTAAGATTGAAAGAGGTAATCCCTAAGTCTATTGTTGAAAAAGAAAGGTATCTCTAAATTTATTTCCTGCTCATGAAGAGAACTTAATTATCCAAGAGAAACATTTATATATACACACTATTTCTAGTGCAATAACAAGATTCAGTGTACTAACAAAATGCCAACATTCACCGTATCGATCCCGGAAGACCTGAAAAAAAAGATGGATGCCCATCCGGAAATAAACTGGGCAGAATACCTGAAGCAGAGATTTGAGATAAGATTAAAGGAGTTTAAGAAGTTTGAAGAGCTGAAAAACGCAGGGAAACTCTAAGATGGCATCGCTCACCTTATCCGTCAATGCTGATTTTAAGGAAGGATTAAAATATTTTCCATGGATAAATTGGAGCGAGATTGCAAGAGAAGAATCTTTTAAAAAATTAATCTTTGAAAACTACATGAAGGCAGGCTCTATTACCGATGAAGAATGGGAATTCTGCGAAAAGATTGACTGGCATCCCGTCGATGAGCTTCCTGAAAAGGAAGAGCATAGAAAAGAGATGGAAAAGCGAAAGAAAGAGCCCGCATTAAGGTTCAAATCTGTTGATGAATTCTTTCTGAAGATGAAAGAAAAGAATAGGAAAGAGTGATTTCTTTATGGCATACGGCTTTATCGTCAACGAGAAATGCCAAAAAGAGATTGACAAGCACAGCAAGAAAAACCGAGTTCTCGAAGAGGCAATAAAGAGCAAAATGAAAGAGATTCTTGAGGAGCATTACAAGCCATTGCAATATGGCTTAGCAGGTGAGCGCAGAGTCCACATCCTGAAAAGTTTTGTCCTCAAGTTTACTGTCGACGAAGTGAAAAAAATAGTAGTCTTCCTTTTCTTTGGCCATCATGATGGAGCGTATAAAAGATGAGAAGGTTACCCAACCCCCCAACAACCCCCCCATCTCCCTCATCGTATTGCTCCCCCCTAAATCCTTTGTCCTGACTTTCCCTTCTTTCACGACAGAGACGATAGCATTACCCTCCTTGCTTACGCCGACTTTATCAGGCGAATATTACCATAAAAAGGCAAGGCAAGCCCAATTCTTATCTCTCCAGAAAATATTTGTAAAAAGGGATGGCAGGAACCTTGCCGAATGTAGCTTCAGCGTCAAAAGACAGCACCATTGCCTTTTTTGGCCTGAACTTTTGCTGAAATTGCAATAACGGCTTAACATCTTTTTCATTTACTGCTCCGGATTTGATCTCGACAGCGCACAGAGGTTCAAGCATGACGGCATCAACCTCATTTTTGTAAGCATCCCTCCAAAAGTATTCAGCCTTCAGTTGATTGATAATAGACTGCTCAAAAATCCTCGGAAAATCAGTTTCGGCTAAAAGAGGATTGTTTATTGTCGAATAATATTTTTTCAGCCTCCTTTCCGTCTTCCTTGCATTCCTCGAGAAATTAAAGAGTTTTTTGACCAAGAACGCCTTTTCCAGATAGGTCAGATAATCTGAGAGGGAATGGCGGGAAATGCCAAGCTCCTGGGCCAGGCTCTGGACTTCTATGATTTGCCCCGGATTGTTATAGATGATGGAAAAGGCCGATTTGAGGAGGGATATGCTCTTCACATCAGTTATTTCAGATAAGTCCCTGAAGATGACTTTGTCAATGATCCCTTCATTGATGTATTTAGTGATAACCTCTTTTTCCGACCTCACCAGTTCAGGAAACCCGCTGCAGAGCAGATACTGCCTGAATTCTGATACTATCTGCCCTCTTTGAAGGGCAAGGTTTTTCAAAACGAAGCCCCTGAATGAAAGGAATTCCTTGAAGCTTAATGGCTCAACTAAAAACTCAAATAACCTTCCAGCTAAACTCTCCGTTGCCCCCTTCCTGATGAAAAGGCTCTCAGATCCAGAAACAAATATTTTGATGTTAGAAAAAGCATCATACAGCCTTTTCACCTGCTCCGCCCAGCCATCCAGCTTTTGGACCTCATCAAATAAGAAGAGATACTTGCTTTCACTGATTCCCTTCTTGATAATTTCTTGGTATAGGTCAAGGGCATCACGAATGTGGATATGGGAAAACTCGTCAAAAGAGAAATAAAAGATGTTCTCCGCAGGAAACCCGTTGGCGAGGTAGTTTTCGATAACCTTGAGAAGAAGAGTTGTTTTTCCGACTCTCCGCAGCCCCACCAGGGCAATGGCCTGCCTTGTAGGGAGGAAGGAGAGGATTTTTTCGTAAATATCCCTTGAAAAAAAACTATGCACGGTAAATGGGCTCTCCCACCAGGGATTGGTCTCCTTCATTAATTGGATGACAAGGTTTTTGTTTTCCATAGTAGATTGTGTGGATGATAAACAATCCACAGATTATATTCTATGGTTAGTGAGATACACACAGATTTATATAGTTTTCGGTCTGATTTATAGTAAAGGCAACAAATGATTGAGCATAAAAATTGCCTTTACCTATTACGAACGGACAACTAATGCTCAATTAATCTTGTCCGTGAGTAAAGGTTCTAAGGAGTAAGTTGGGCTTAAAGGAAAGATAACCAAGAAACCGGCTTTAAAGTATCATCCGAAATCATCAAGCCTCCTCACCACCTCATCCCCCGTCTCCCTCGTCGTATTATTTCCACCCAAATCCTTTGTCCTGACTTTCCCTTCTTTCACGACAGAAGCGATCGTATCAACAATTGCAGAGGCAGCTTTCTTCTCCCCGATCTCCTCGAGCATCAGCGCCCCGGCCCATATCGTAGCCAAAGGATTTGCAACATTCAGTCCTTTATATTTTGGCGCGCTCCCGTGGATCGGCTCAAACATCGAGATTCCACCAGGATTTATATTTCCGCCGGGAGCCAGCCCTAATCCGCCCTGTATCATCGCCCCCAAATCAGTTATGATATCCCCAAACATATTTGGCGCAACGACAACCTTGAACCATTCCGGATTCTTGACAAACCACATAGTAATTGCATCCACAAAAGCAAATTCCGGCGTTATTCCGGGATATCCTTTTGCGACGTCCAGAACAACTTCCCTCCAAAACCCATAGACATCAGACAATACATTTGCCTTATCGACGGCATAAACTTTATCTGCCTTATTCTTCTTCGCAAGCTCAAACGCATACCGGATGACCCTCTCGCTCCCCTTTCTCGACAAGACACCAATCTGATATGCTATCTCGCTTCCCTGAGTTTCAATATCGAGCCCAAACTTCACTTGATACAATGACCTTAAAACCGAAAGCTCCTGCTTGCTTTTCCCAATCTTCGCCCTATTCCCAATCCCCACATAAAAGTCCTCAGTATTCTCCCGAACAACGGTAAAATCAACATCCTTCGGCCCTTTGCCTTTCAGCGGGCATTCAACCCCCTCAAGCAGTTTAACAGGCCTTAAGTTAACAAACTGGTCAAAATAAAACCGTGTCTTCAGCAAAATCCCTTTCTCAAGAATCCCGGGCTTTACCCTTGGATCCCCAAAAGCCCCCAGATAGATTGCCTTGCAGTTCTTCCTGATATCCCGCAGTGTCTCCTCCGTTATCAACTCCCCGGTAGCAAGATACTTATCCGCGCCATTGTCATACTTCCTCCATTCAACCTTGAACCCAAACAGCTCTCCAGCCTTCTCAATGACCTTAACTCCTTCTGCAATGATTTCCGGCCCGATGCCGTCGCCGGGCATTAAGGCAATGGTGTAAGATTTCATGAAGTTTGTATTCCGCTCCCGTTTAAATAATTAAGCCTTTTTTGGGTCATAGATAATTCCAAACAAATCGTCTGAATAAAAGCCGATTGGCCTTATAGAGCGTTGCACCTTCTCCCCAAAAGGATTAGCAAAGAATGGCTGAAGCCTTTCGAGAGAACGATAAACACTAAGGAATGGAACACCCCCATCTCGCATTAAATCATAATTATGTGGTTCCTGAAAAAGTGAATTATCTCCATAACCTATCCACCCCCTAAGATTACGTTCATCTTTAAGAGAAATATACCCATAATGGTTCGGACCAGGGCATAAAACAAGCATAGGCTCCCCCAGTTCATGCTCCCCGGGAGGTGGTCCTTCGAAGGGAACATACAACGCCGGAAACTCCCCCTTAAAAGAGTTCGCAGCAACAGATGTCCTGATGATGACGCTCTCTCCAGGAGGAGGCTCTCCAGAAACCCCAACATTCAGGGGAGAAGTTCTTCCTCTTTGATGGACACTGGCTACACCATTTGCTAAACAACACTCAAACTTGGATGGACAACCTGCTTTATCGGCTAAATCGGAAAGGTCTGAGGAAATAGCAGCCATTGGGTAGCCATTCGGAATGGGAACATCGCCCACAGGATAATAAGCCATACTCCTTTTTCCTTTATCAAAAACTGCCAAAATAAATCCATCCCTTCGCCGTATCTCCATCTGGGGATCCCATGACCACCCAGAAGAAACCATATGCAAAGCCATAAGGGGAGGGTATTGATGAATTGCAGAATAACAATCAAAGGAATAATCAATAGCGGGGGGAAACTGCTGTATGATGAGTCCCATCGAAACATCAGGAGTTAAGGTTATTTCCGGGTTGTGCCTACGGAAATTTATTGGGTCCAAAAATGCAGAAAGTAATGAGCAATAAACCTGAAAAGCTTCTTTAACAACAGGTTGTAATTCAAAAGGTACTTCTATTGATGAACAAAAAGTCCCACCCGCAACCAGCCCCTCAATTGAAGAATCTGACCTCACAATAACTTGCCTTAAAGAAGGATTCCTGTTCGCAAGAGATTTCAATCGAATCTCAACTTCAGTGGTTAGTGGCTCTGGGCGGATTTTCCAATAACGAACCTTATTTTCAACCTCACTTAAGAAATCCTGAGCTCGAATTATATCCGTAACCTCTCCACCAAAAAAGGCGTCCAACCCAAGATTCTTTAATGTTTCCCGATAAACCTCAAAAGGGATGCTCTCGAAAGGGTAGACGGTCAAATGTGTGCCTTTAGTCCATGATTCCAGCTCTCTTAAGCCTTTGGTCTTGTCCCCAAACGTTTGCATAAAGGAGAAGAACAATTTTCTGTTTAAAAATCATGCTGGAAAACAGGCGTAAAAAACCAACTCTATCCATAACCTTCGAACAGTTCTCTTTCATAACATTCGTCCTATGAAGAAACCGGCGAGAAAGGAGGAAGCGTACCTTTCTTATGCCCCCGTTCCACCAATAATAATGCCGGCAGCAAATATGCCACGGCCAAAATTCATAGTATAGGAAGATAAAGACCAAAATTCTTTTTTTTATAGTTTTAGTCGCACTAAAATTAGGAAGATTTAAATATTAGTTATTACCTATCCTAAGCAATGAGATACATCGAACGTGCCCTTGAGCAAGCTCTGGAGAAATATCTGAAGAGGAAAGAGATTCTTGCAGTTGTGGGGCCGCGCCAGGCGGGAAAAACCACGATAGTAGAGCACCTCTTCGAGAAATTAGAGCATACCCATAAAGTATCATTTGATGATATGGATCTTCTGGACCTTTTCCAAAACGACATAAAATCTTTTATTGACATCCACATCAAACCTTTCCGCTACGTGTTTATCGATGAGATTCAGTATGCCAAAGGCTCCGGGAAGAGTCTCAAGTTTATTTTCGACACCGTCCCGACAAAGCTCTTTATCTCAGGCTCCTCAGCTGCAGATATGGCTATCCAAAGCCTTAAATTTCTTGTAGGGAGAGTTCTCATTTTCACACTCTACACCCTGTCATTTAAGGAATTCCTGCGGTATAAGGTCCCCGAAATGGGAGAGGCTGCCCTTAAAGGCAGCAAGATAGTTGCCAGGCAGCTGCAGCCTTACGTTGAGGAATATCTCAGCTATGGCGGCTATCCGGAGGTCGTATTGGCAGATACTGCTGAAGAAAAAGCAGTCCTCTTAAAGAATATCTACAACACCTATTTTTTGCGGGAGATAAAGGAGATCATACAGCTGAGTGATGATTTTAAGTTGAGGGAATTAGTGAAAGCCCTGGCATTGCAGATAGGCAGCATCATCAATTATCAGGAACTCTCTTCCTTGACAGGCGTATCCTTTCCGGAGCTCAAGCAAAACCTGAATATCCTTGAAAAGACGTTTATTTGCGGGCTGCTCAGAAACTTCCATACCAACAAACGCCAGGAATTGCGAAAAAGCCCGAAAGTATATTTCGTTGACATTGGTTTTAGGAATTTTGTCATTAAGAACTTTAATAAGGAGCGCCCAGACAGAGGAGCATTGCTTGAAAACTTTGTTTACAGTGAACTCATCAGAGAAGAAAAAGAGCTGAGGTACTGGCGCACGAAAGCAAAAGCCGAAGTTGATTTTGTTCTGGAAGAAAAGGGCGAGGTTATCCCGATCGAGGTAAAATCCCAGCCAAAAATAACGAAGTCATTGCAGAGCTTTATAATGGCCTACCATCCTAAAATAGCCTGCCTCCTTTCCCTTCATCCTGATGAAGATAAGAAAATTGGCGCAACACAAATAAGAAATGCCCCCCTGGCTTCCGTATCATCGCTTTTCCCTTAAGAAGGCCGCCTAGTGTCAATGGAAAAAAGAATAGAAATTCTGGGTTTTCTGAAGCCTACAGCTCAGCATCCTTCCTAACCTTAAATACACTTTCTAATTAACAATAGTATGAAATAATTTATTGGCTACTTTATCCAGTTTATGACCGATAGATTTATATATTAGTAGCCCTTAACTAATTTCGGTGATGCCCATGCACATTGAAATCTACAAGATTA
>JACPII010000102.1 GCA_016188175.1 Candidatus Woesearchaeota archaeon
ATTCAGCATCGCCTCAATCCTTCTGGCCATTCTTTTCGTTGGAGCCTTTTTCCTGTGGAAAAAAAGGATATTCAAATTCGACAGGGATATCGTGCATTACCTTCTCTTTGGGATCCTGCTGGGCATCTCCTCAAATAATCCGGAACTTTTCCAGGTTGAAGGCTCATTGGTGTTTTTGTATGGGATGCCGGTTGGCACCTTAAACTCAAAGTTAAAAAGCATAAAGAAAACTCTGCTTTCAATTTCAGCTTATCTGGTTATTATTGTAAGTGGAACTCTCACCTATCTTTTCTTTTAGGCTCTTTGTTCCGGCCCATCTTTCGACCGTCTTTGTTTCTCAGCAGCCTGCTTTTTCCACTTCCTAACCGTTTTGCTTTCTTCAGGAACAAAACAATGCTTTCTGACGGGTGGAAATTTTCCTTTGGAAAAGCCGCCTAACTCAAGGCCTGCCATCGTTACCGTTCGGGCATCCTTCGAAGCTAAAAACCTAAAAGCTTTTGCAACATCGTCTGGCTGAACCCATGCCCCTATCAGATTAGTCATAGCATAGTCCTCATACCCTTTAACTCTAGCTGTGACATCTGGAAAATCCCTCACAAGATAACCTGGCCTATTGGGTTCCTCACTTGTTGCAAAATTCGTCTCAGCCCTTCCCGGCATAACAGCAAAAGCGCGAATACCATCGCCGGCATAATCGATTGCAACACAATGACAAAGTTCCAATATATATGCTTTGGTCGGGGCATAAACCGCTCGTTTTGGGACTCCTATTTCTGAAGCTCCCGACGCAGTGAAACCAAAAACTCCACCGCCTGATTTAATCATAAGCGGGGCTGCTGCTCTAACCGTGTTATCTGCCCCAATAACATTTACAGCAATAACTCCATCTCTTTCTTCAGCGGGAATTTCATGAGCCCTCCCATTTGAAGATTTTCCAGCATTGACGATGACAATATCTAAAGTTCTCCTTCGACCATAAATATCCTGGAAGAGATCGGTAAGGTATGGCAAATCAGTGACGTCGCCCATTAAGTATTCTGCTTTTCCACCAGCCAGATGAATTTGGCTCTCAACTCTTATCCCATTTTGTTTATCAAGATCGACAGGGTAAACAAATGCGCCAGCCCTGGCGAATTCCTTAGCAACAGCCTCACCAATGCCGCTAGCACCCCCGGTAATTATAGCAACTTTACCATCCAACCGTGCAAATCCGTCTTTTCCTTGATATCTCATATTACCCCCGTATAATATTGAAACAAAAACATTTAGGGGTCAACATGGTTATTTAAACATTTATATCCTCCAATAGTACATATCCTTCACACCACAAATCCTTAAAAACACCATTCAGAATCCCTAAGGCATGCGCCTTCAATTTTCAAAAGACGGGGCACCAGCCAAGCAGTTTTCAAAACAGGGTTATTCTAGGTATACTCTCCTTCCTGGAGACGGCTCTTACCTTCCGGCCCAGGCCTTCTTTTTTACCTTTCCATCAGAAACAAGATTTTCATTAATTGAGCCTGAAACTGGGCTTCTTCATCTCATGAGGGGTGTCTTGAAAATAACTAATCCAAACATTTCCTTGGGTCAGGAGGAGAACTATACGGTGGAAAATGATTCCATGAGCGCACTTTGCGAAACCCCGTCTATCTTCCTTTATTGCACTTCCACAGGACGGGGGAAAGGTCCGAGAATTGAATTTCAAGGAACTGCTCCGGGCCAAAGCAACCCATTTCATGTTTTGTTTGATGATCCATCATCTCGCCTCGAACAACTGACCATTACCGATTGCCAGAAAGGATTATCTACGCGGGAAATGGTGTCTGAATCCCCCGGGTTTTTTGCCCTTGCGAGAGGGGGGGCAAGTATAATGCTCAGGGATTGTTATCTAAGGATGGGGATTGGAACAAGCTATCCTTTGCTCAATGCTGAAAAATTCAGTGTCATGGCAGAAGCAGGCAGCATCCTCATCGGCGGAAGAACCCGCCACTATCCTACACAACCATATTATCCAATATAACTAATCCATCTTTATCTCCAAAGCACCCCGCCAAAACCTAAGACCTTCCCTTTGGTGATTGTTATTCCTTCGCCCTTCAACAGTTTAACTTTCTTTGCGCTGGCTTTTCTTCCGAAATACCCGCCAACCCTTCCATCAGAACAAACAACCCGATGGCAGGGAATTATCATCGGATGTTTATTTGCCCGCAGTGCCCCCCCAACAGCCCGGTAGGCCTTGCATCCCAGCATTTGGGCGATTGTTTTGTAAGTACAAACTTTTCCTGGGGGGATTCTTTTTACGGCAGCATACACGCGCTCCCGAAACCTCGTAGAAGTGCCCATGCCCATCGGCCTCTAAAAAAACCGTTTGATCTGCAGCGGAGAAACCATCAGAAGAGCCAATATCAGGTACACATAGGGGTACCATAGTGGGGGCGCTCCAAGAAAGTAAAGCAGCGGAACAACCAATCCATTGACCGTTATCGGCATCCCCGTAAAATTCTTGTCGCCGGCAAACGACAGCACATTGTACCGTGCAAGCCTCAGTACCCCGGCAAACACGAACAGGGTGAATATGACAACGGCGATGGCGGACTGCTCCTGCGCAAACCCGAAAATTGCAGGCGCAACACCGAAGCTGACCGTATCGGCAAGGGAATCCAGGCTTTTTCCAAATGGCCTCTCCTGCTGCCTCCACACCGCTATCTTCCCATCAAAAATATCGAATGCAACGGCAGCCAGGAGGGCGATGCTCGCAAACAAAAACCTGTTGTTGAGGGCAAAAAATATTGCGCTTATCCCCATCGCCACATTTCCAAAGGTGAAAAGGTCGGGAAGCTTTACAAGGCTGGAAAATTTTATCTCCTCCAGGTCCGTCCTGTACTTTACAATTTTTGCACCGGACTTGAACAAGGTTACGACAAAGGAAAGCGCGGTAAACACGACGCTGATGGCGATAAGGACATTATCGGGATTCCCCGACAGGACAAAAAACAATGCAAGCCCCTGGGTAAAGCTGCTGAACTTATCGGGGACATTGGCGTGGAATACCGTTTTGTAATTCCTGATAAGGATTACTACCGCTCCGATGATAAGGATGACATCCTTAGCCGCATAAGCCATTAACAGCCAGCCCGGCACAAGGCCGTTGGCCCACAGCCCGAACGCTGCCCCATTGATGAGGAGCTTGTCCGCAAACGGGTCAAATAAGGATCTGAACTGGGAAACGATATTTGCGCGCTTCGCAAGCAGCCCGTCAAAGAAAGATATGGAGCCCGTCAGCACAAAGAGAAAAAGCCCAATCTTCGTCCGGCTGCTGATTATGGCAAGCAGGGCGACCACGGCCAGTAATATCCTCAGTACGATAAACAACGACTGATTCCTTTCTTTTTTCCGCCTGAAAATCCTGTCTGCCATACATCCCTCTAACGGACAACATGCGCTATGACCGATTCGCCCCCTTTAACCCTCTCCCCGATCGAGACATTCAGCCTGAGCCCCCTTTTTGGAACGAGCATGCTCACCTGGCTTCCGAGGTTGATCATCCCGATTTTTTCTCCTTTATTAACTTTCTGATTTATTTTCACCCAGCATTCGATCCTCCTCGCGAGGAATCCGGCAATCTGCACGACGAGGACATTCCCTATTGCCGTATGAAAAAGGATCTGGTTGTTTTCATTAGAAAAGCTCCCCTCAAGATTGCCCGCATTGAAAAACGAGCCTCTGTTATATTTTATGCTTGCGGCATTCCCCCCGACAGGCGCCCGGTTGATATGGACATCAAGCGGTGACATGAATATAGAAATGAGGTAACAGTGTCCATTGAACAAGGGAGAAATCAAAACCTTCCCCAGCCATCCTTTCCTAACTTGGGCCGTCTTTGCACTAATCTCCGTAATCTGGATAATTTTTCCATCTGCCGGGCTGACGACAACATTCCCCGGCGGTATGTTCCTTTCAGGATCCCTGAGGAAGACAAACCGGTAAAAAAGGAAGAAGAGTGTTCCCAACAGCAGGAAAATCCCAAGGATCCAGCCCAGCACGATCAAAACTACCATTTCTGGTCCCTGACTTTAAGGAGATAGCCGATATAATTGACCGCCAAGTGGCCGAAAAAACTCACTGTCAGGATGGTAAACACCAGCGGAAGGGTAAATTCCACGACGAGGCTCGCAAGGAGCAATGATCCAATCACAAAATCAAGCTGGTCGAAAGGGATGAACGTTTTCCCGGGCTTTATCCCGATCCTTCTCTTGGCAAAACTTTTGACCAGGTCCCCGCCTATTGCCCCTACGCCTAACAGCAGCCCTAAAGAAAGCCACACTGAGGGGTAGTGGACGATGCTCAGTGCCTGAAAGCCAGCCAGCGGGTAGAGCAGCGCCTGGAGATACGTTAACGCAACGGAATAAATGACCGCAACAAGAAATCCCCGAACAGTCTTATGGCTTCCGAAAATTGGCTTTCCCCCTAGTTTTTTCCCTTTATCGATAGGGATGGCAAGGGAGCGCAATATCCTCCGGGAAAACACAGGTGCCATATTTGCAAGATACGCGGGAATCATAAAATACACCGCCATGAGGATGATGTTAGCCATGGGGTTTTCTCACCCCCATCTTTAAAGACAATTTTGAAAGAAAGCTCAAAGGTCCGCCTATCAGCATCCCCTTTCCGCGCCCGTGGGCATCAGTCTTTTTTTTGTTGAGCGCCCTGGCGAGATCCCCTTCAAAATGAGTATAGCATGAGCCGGCTTCATACCCGAAATGGGTATCGGAGCCTCCCGTTTTTCCAATATGAAGTTTATTTGCAAGGCTGTCGGCATGGATATTGCTCCACATGCCCGTCCTTCCGTTGAACACTTCAAGGCCGTCGGGCATCAGCCTCTTTCCCAGCCCGTCCATCCTGAACCACGCTCCCGGCATTGGCCTCCGGGGATGGGCGAGGATCACGATGCCTCCCTGGCGGTGTATCTCCTCCGCTGCCTCCTCATAAGCTCTTGACCTTATCGGCTTCTGCAGGTAAAGCCCCAGGACATGGCCTCTGTCCGTATGAAGCTCCTCTCCGACAATTACTTCAAAGTCCCTGTCTTTGTTGAGTTTCTTTGTAGCTAATCCGCCCTTGAGAGTATCATGGTCGGTCACCGCAATGCCATCAAATCCCTTTTTCTTCACGATGGCTAGAAGTGCCTGGGGATTGAGGAGCGAACACGGAGAATACCATGTGTGATTGTGAAGGTCGTATTTCATAATCAAACGGAGCATCGATGCTATAAAAATGTTTCGCGGAATTCGGGAATAAACAATTTCCCTCAAAAACATTTAAATAACCCGCAAGTATAAGGATCCCTGCCCCCCATGAACATCCCCAACACCATCACCTTTGTCCGGATTTTTCTCATTCCGATTTTTATCGTATTCCTGCTCCTTCCCTCCCAGCGTTACCAGTTTGCTGCGGGGATTATCTTTGCCATCGTTTCCTTCACCGATGCTGTTGACGGGTTTATCGCACGCCGCCAAAAGTTGATAACCAGCTTTGGAAAGTTCCTCGACCCTATTGCCGATAAGCTTTTGGTGACTGCTGCGCTTATCTTCCTCATCGGCAAGGGTGTGCCGGCATGGATGGCATTTATCATCATCGCCCGTGAATTTCTCATCACCGGCCTTCGCCTTTCCGTCCAGGAAAAAGGAAAGGTCATCGCTGCATCGTGGCTGGGAAAGCTCAAGACCATCACCCAGATGGTCGCCATCTTCCTTGTCCTCATCGGTTTTCCGTTCAACTACTATTTCCTGCTTGCCGCAGTCATCCTCACCGTCATTTCCGCAATAGACTATCTGGCAAAGCTCTGGCCCTATCTTCTTGAGGATAAGAAGATCAGATGATAAACAAAAGCCCAC
>JACPII010000025.1 GCA_016188175.1 Candidatus Woesearchaeota archaeon
GCAAAATAATTGGAGCGTTCCGCTCTGTAAAAGGCACCAAGACGTATGAGACGCTTGCCTCGCTCATCGCCACATGGCAATACCAAAAACTCGACATAAAAAAAGAACTCAACAGAATGCTAACTGCAAATCTCTGCTAAAGAGCTAAACAAATACAACTAAAGTAATGTCCTTTCCTAATAAGCAAGTGACTTTTTGCAGGTAACTAAAGTTACGATTATTAAAGTCCCTTGCTATAATTGAGTTATAAGCGGAGTCAATGCTTTTTGCAGAAGGTTTGGATTTCGTGGTTTCACAACATCACAATTTCTCCCATCCTTAGAATAAATCATCTCGTATCCCGGGCCCCCTATCCTTAGGCCTTTTACCCTCCCCTTCTTTCCCTTTTTCAATTTTGATGGATCAAACCGACAGATTATATCCGGGAATAAGTTATCATCAAAAGTTACATAATAGAGCCAACGGATTTTATTCTTGTCGAGTTTAAATCCAGGTAAGCTTTCTTTTTTACTTTTTATGTTCCGATACCGTATTTCAACAGGTTCTCCATTGAGATAACCATCAGGACCCTTTCGATTTCGAACAAACTCCTTCTCAATGTCCTTGATTGAAAATAACTCTTCGCAGTAGAATTCAGCTAAGTTTCCCAGATGAACTAACTTCAACTCTTTCCCAAATTTTAAGAATTCATCAAATCTTTTAAAATCAGGAATTTTTTTCAAATCTTCAAGTGTTTTAATCATCACAGCCTCGCAATCTTCCCGGCATAAGTAAGCTTGTAGTTTATTATTTTCATTTCATACTCTTTTTTAGCCTGTCTAACAGCTTAAACACTTCTCTGTTAAATTTTGAAAAAGCGAACCATCTTTTGCCCAAATCTTTCAGAGAGGCGCCCATATGGTAAACTTCATTTTCATCAATTATTAAAAACCTGTCATGCGAGTAATTGAATTCCTTAATCAGGATTGGCGGGTATTGTGAATTATATTTAGCCATATCAAGCGACAATTGTTTTGTTATCTCTCTTGTAAATATTGTGACGCTTACATTTTTATTCCTTTTAGTAAAAAGAGTCAGGACAGAGTCATCAACATAATTGTCAATTAGGATAATTGACCTTTTGGCGGACCTTATTAAATCCGAAACAAACCTGTAGGAGTCAAAAACCTGCCCATCAAAAAATATGCCTTTGTCAGGCTTTATATCTCTGCTTTGTATGGCATCAAATACCTCATCAAATTTTTTATCGTGATCAATCTGCTTTCTCTCGACAACATCCAATCTTTGGAATATCTGGGCGTTTGAAGAGATAAATTTTCTCATTGATACAAATGCCCTCATTATCTGAATGTTTACTTCTATTGCCTTATCATTAGTAAGAACACTTGAAAGATTAGCAACTCCCTGTTCAGTAAAAGCATAAGGGAGATGCCCGCCAAGATGCTTTTTTGAAGGTATCGCATTTTGCGATACCAAGAAATCAACTTCTGAATCGGCCAGCTGGAACATGAAATCTATAGGAAACCTTTTGATATTTCTTTTCACCTGTTCCCTTAATCGGATAGCCTTTACTTCATAAAGCTCAGCCAAATCCTTATCAAGCATCACCTGCAGGTTGCGGATTGTATAAATCTTGCCCCGGATTTCATTTTCATTCAAAATTATTTCATTTCCCATTATTTACAGCCCCGCAATCTTCCCCGCATCCGTCAGCTTTATCCCCTCTTCGGTTACCACCAAATCCATATCCTTAAGCTCGTCAATTGCCTTGTAGACCATCGCCTGGGACATATCAGCTTTGGTGGCTAAATCTGCTGTGTTTTCAAACTTCCCCTTATCAACCATCTCAAGAATCTTCTTCTGGCTGTCAGTAAGATGAAAGCTTAGCCTTGGGAGATAAACAACAGAAGTCTTGTCTTCTTCGGGATTATAAGCTATTTTCTTGACTTTCTCGTGCCTTGCATAAGCGGCAAATAAAAGCCCGATTGCCTTTGTTTTGCGCCCTGAAGTGATGTTGACGTAGATAACATCCTCTTTTGGCTGCATATCAATGATATCGACGCATTTAGTGGCAACTTTAACAATGTCATAAACCTCTGTTTTAACAACCTTGACCTCAATGACCTTGCCTAATGAATCCTCGATTAGCTTTAAAGAGGCCTCTTGCTCCTTAGATGGCTCATTATCAATTAGAAGTATCAATCGTTCAGGGCCCAGCCTTGTTGTTGCCAAAATAACCGGCTCTGGGCTGTATAATGTAGCAATTAATACCTTTTTGCCCATTATTTCTCCACCCCCGACAGGCATTTGGGGTGTCTCGCTTATAAAATTTTCCATGTAGGGTGGAGTGGAAGGGTCATTTTTAAAGGTTTCTCTTAAATCTAATAAATTCTACTAAATAATGGAAAGTTATAAATATGAGCTGTTGTTCTTGATATCAACCTTGAGGGAAACCAAAGACGGGTAAAAGGATGAACACGAACGAGAAATTCAAGCTCATTAAAAGGGCAATCAAAAAAGCAGAAAGAGACTTCTTCCCTCCAAGGGGAAAAACTCCAGATAAGTATTCCCGAGGGGATATCTGGACAATGGAGCAGAACTTCTGCTTCTATGCAAGCGCTTTAGAAGCAATTAAGGATATTCTTAACGGAAAAAAGGAAGTTTGGATAAAATGCCCTTATTGCAATGTTAAGCTTACTAAATACATGAAGGAAAGCGACAAGCGGAGAGTGATTTGGTGCGGGTTTTGTGATAAGAGGGCTAGAAAGGTGAGGTAGGGATTATGGCTAAAAATCAAATCCAGTTAAGTGTGGCTGAAGCGATAATTGACGATGTTGGCAAAAGCCTTGTGAGAATTGACGAATCGTTCATCAAGGAAATCGGAGCAAAGGAAGGCGAGGTTATTGCTGTCGATGGCGGAAAGAAAACATTTGCTCTTACGAAAAAAGGCTACCCTGGCGATTTTGGGACAAAATTAATCAGGATGGACAGGAAGATAAGGGGCAATGTGAGGGTAGTCATAGGGGATCAGGTAAAAGTCTCCAAAGCAAAACTGCCTGCTGCCAGTAAGGTGGTCATAGGGAATGGGGGGACTGGAATTGAGTTTAGGGGTGTTCCTGAACTCTTTGGGCAATGTTTGGCTGGGAAGCCATTTTCAAAAGGAGATTCTTTTACCCTTTCAGCTCCTGAATCCCAACAAAGATATTCCTTGACTGAAAGTTTGTTTTTCAAAGACCTTCTTGGCGGAATGGAGGATTATTTTAAGCCGGAAGCTGATTTGCTTCAATTCAAAATATTGGATATTGTTCCTAATAGCGGAGGAATAATCGGTCCAGATACAAAAATAATTTTCAAGAAAGGAGCACAAGAACAACCATTGTACGCTCAACTGCTCCAGGAGAGATTCAATCTGTTGCGGGAGGAGATGATGAACTCAAAGAATGTCCCGCAGCTTGAAAAGCTAAAAAGGAAAGTGCTGAAAGCTGAGATTAGGATTTCTCCGAAGGCCATTAAGACTTTTGATAAGCTGAAGGCAAGGCTGTTGAAAGAGATAGAAAAGAAAGGGGGTGTTTTAGGGAAGAAGAATACAAATCAATAGAATCCAAAAAGAGGTTCCATTTAACTTGCCCAGGGGGAATGATCGCCAACTTCTCAAACGGCGTCTTCATCAGCACATTCGCCTTATTCTGCAACCATTCTTCCGCATGGGGCATCAACCGTTTTCCATTTGTGGCATAACTCGTTACTGCTTCGAGGCAGTCCATTCTACGCTGTCCCCCATTCACCCTCAATGCAGCCGGTAAAGCCCCTCTGCCGCCATAAGGACCCCAAGCACGAGGTAAAGGTTTTGCCCGACAACGGCAGGAAGGAATTCCTTCCAAAAATGTGCAGATGCAGCAGCGATGAACAGCAAAGGGACCCCTGCACCGATTATTTTATTTCCATCGCCACGAAGGTTATGAAAAAGCGCGAATGACTCATGCATAATAAAAAAAACAACACCTATCAGCATCGGGTCAAAGGGAAATGCATCAGCCGTAACCAATCGGAGATGGACGCTTCCAAAAAAAGCTCCGGACAGAATCAACAGGATTCCAGTTATGATTGCGGCAGCCATGGTACACCTGTATTTGTTTAGCACCCTAAAGTCGAAATCCTAGCATCTATTGACGGCGAGCGCGTCGCGGGGACCGCCCTCCGTGCCGAAGGCACCGGAACGCTGGATTCTCTCCGTTGCGAAGCAACCGGAACACTACGCTCACCCTTACGGGGACGCAGCGCCTGCGGTGTATTGTCCAGGATTTCGAAGGTGCCAAACAAATACGTACACCTTACTCCCGGAATTCGGCATCATCGATAACACCGTCGGAATCTGCATCAATGCCTTCAACAACATTGCAAAAAACTCCCGGTTTAACTGCATTTCCTTTTTCGAGCCTTGAAAAGTGCTTCAGGAACGAAAGGATGCCCGCTCTTGTACCCGAAAACCGTTTCCCTGCAACAACGAGAACACAGGTATCTTTCGCAAACGGATTTTTCATCCTGACAATCAGGCAGCATTCATCCTGAGTGTACGTTTTCCTGCTGAGGCTTGAAAAGATGTTCCCATGCTCAAAACGGATAGGCATCTGCCCGTTGATCTTTTCCACGATTCTGTTGGTTATCGGGCCGCCGAGGAGTATCAGGGGTTTTTTCAGGTCCTCGTCCATGACTTCCGTGTCCAGCCTAACCCTTGGCTCTGATGTATAGTGCGTCCTAGTGCCAAAAAACAGCGCCAGGTCAATCCCATAGAAGCCATCCCGGGCCCTTGCTTTTCCTGGCCCATGGGGGTCAGGGCTTCCGACGATGAACAATGCATCAAGCATCCCATCCCGGATAAAGGGAGACAGGAAAGGGGAGCCAATATCGGCAAGAGGCAGCTTCTCCAACTCCTGCAGTGGCTTAAATCGTACAACGAAGCTTGGCTCGGTCAGGGAAAACACGCGTGCATATCCGCCCTGATGGCCTTCCGTCCTCACCGCTCCGATAATCCCGGCATCCTCAAGCTTCCGGATATGGTAGTACACCTTCTGCTCATGGACTTTCAGCCTCTTCGCGATAACAGCAGGATACAAAGGCTCCTGGGCGACCAACAGGGCTATTTTCTGAGCCAGCCCCGAACCAAGTGTTTTTGCCTGGCTGCAGCTGATCTCCTTGGCAGGCAGCGAAGAAAGCCGTTCGTGCTTTTGCTCTATGACAATCATACAGCAAAGGAGGTATCGCTTTTCTTAAACATTTCTTACCACTGGCTAGAGCTAAAAATATTTTTTTACCACTACTAAAATTCTTTTAATAAGATTTATATACGGGCCCGGCTTTTCACCGGGATATGTGCGGCATAGTAGGGATCATCTCAGAAAAGGAAGTCAGCCCTTTGCTCCTTGATGCCATCAGGCGGCTGGAATATAGGGGCTATGATTCTGTAGGGATGGTATGCATCCACCAAAATAAGCTCAGCGCAAGGAAGGACGCCGGAAAGATTGCAGAGGTTGATGCAAAGCTCGATTTTTCATCCCTGAAGGGAGCCATTGGCCTTGCGCACTCCCGTTGGGCAACCCATGGCGGAGTCACTCGGGCAAACGCCCACCCCCACTATGACTGCAAACAGAACATCGCCCTCGTCCATAACGGCATTGTCGAAAACTATGATGAGCTGAAAAAAGAGCTCCAACAAAGAGGCCATTCTTTTTCTTCAGATACGGACACCGAAGTCATTGCTCACCTGATTGAGGAAAATGAGGCAGACGATATTTTGGACGCAACAAGAAAAGCCCTCCACCGGCTGGAAGGATCCTATGCAATAGGGGTCATCAGCACAAAAAATGCCGATGAGCTCATCGCGGCGAGGAAAGAAAGCCCCCTGGTGATAGGCATAGGGGACCGGGAAAATTTTATCGCCAGTGATATTCCAGCCATCCTCCCTTTCACCAAGAAAGTAATCTTCCTCGAGAACGGGGAAATAGCCCGATTAACGAGGGAAAAAGTGGAAGTATTTGGCCTTGACGGGATCCCAAAAAAGAAAACGATCGTGGCGATCGATTGGGATGCGAAGCAGGCAGAAAAACAGGGATATCCTCATTTCATGCTCAAGGAGATATTCGAGCAGCCCTTTTCCATTTCCGAAACCATCGGTGAAAGGATGAGCGAACAGGATATCCTCCTCGACAAAGAGATCCAGGGGGCAGTCCCCAACCCAATGGAAATAAAGAGGCTGATCATTGTTGCTTGCGGGACATCCTGGCATGCCGGCCTCATCGGGGAGTTTATGCTTGAAGAGCTCGCAAAGATCCCCACGGAGGTTGAGTACGCATCTGAATTCCGGTATCGTGATCCGATCATCCCGGACGGAACTGCAGTGATAGCAATATCCCAAAGCGGGGAAACGGCTGACACCATCGCCGCCCTCCGGGAGGCAAAGAAAAAGGGCGCAAAGGTCATTGCAGTCGTGAATGTAGAGGGGTCGACTATCGCCCGCGAATCAGACTCAGTCCTTTTCACCCATGCAGGGCCGGAGATTGGAGTCGCTTCAACAAAAGCATTTACCTCGCAGCTTACCATGCTTTATCTCCTGACCGTGTATCTTGCAGAACATCGCGGGATACTTCCCCAGGACCAAATCAGAAACCGGATCAGGGACTTGAGGAAAATTCCCCATCAGGTCCAGGAGATTGTCGAAAACCAGGAGTCAATCAAGGAATTGGCAGAACTCTTCTTTCGCCACACCAATGCCTTATACCTCGGAAGAGGGATCAACTATCCCATCGCCCTCGAGGGGGCCTTAAAGCTAAAAGAGGTTTCCTACCTTCATGCGGAAGGATATCCTGCTGCAGAGATGAAGCATGGGCCGATCGCCCTCATCGATGAAAAGATGCCCGTCGTGGTTATCGCAACAAAAGATACGAGGACATATACCAAAGTCCTGAGCAACATCGCTGAAGTAAAGGCAAGAGGCGGCATCGTAATCGCGATTGCTTCAGCAGGAGACAATGAGATTAAGGAAAAAGTAGACCATGTTTTGTACATCCCCGAAAACTCATATATTCTGACACCCCTGCTTGCCGCCGTCCCCCTCCAGCTGTTTGCCTACTACGTCGCTGTACTGGATGGAAAAGACCCCGATAAGCCGGTCAACCTGGCAAAAAGCGTGACCGTGGAATAAAGGAGATAAAAAAATGATCCAATACCGCCCAGCAACCCCCAAAGACGCCATCGGCATAGCCACCGTGCTGAAAGAATCTTATAATATCAAGGCCATTGAAGAAGGTGTCGAAGTTTTCAATAATGAGACGGATAAGCAGTATCACTTTATCGTTGCTGACGACGATGGAAGGATTGCCGGCATCACCACATGGCAGATGCACGGTCTCCCTAAACACCGATTATGCGAGCTTGACAGGATAGCCGTCCTCCCCGAATACCAGGGCAAAGGCATCGGAAAGGCGCTCTTCAAAGTCCTCATCAAGGCAGCAAATGACGAATACAAAAAGCACGGGTTTACGCTGAGAAAACTTTATCTGATGACCCACGCCGACAACAAGGATGCCCAAGTATTTTACAAAAAGCTCGGCCTAAAGCACGAAGCCACCCTAAAAAGCCATTATTACAGGGGGAAGGATGAGTTTGTGATGAGTGTGTTTTTTGGATAAGGGGGATTTATGGATAACAAAAAGATACCTGTAGATATGCTAACAGCTCTGCTTGTGGCTTTAATCGGGCTCATCCCCCTCGCATTTGAACTAACTGACAAAGAATCATCGAATACTGCCGGATTTATCATTTTAACTTCCATTTTTGTGTTTATTGTGTTTTATTTTATCTACACATTTGTATGGGTTAAAGTAAAAAAGTATATAAATCAGATTAACGACAACTCAAAAAAGATTGAAGAAATCGGAAAAACACTAGATTATAAAGAACATTTTCACCAGTTGGATAAAAGGGTTAGTGCCCTGGAGATGAATATGAAAAAAAGAGGCCAGATAGACCCCAGAATAGTAATTTTTATTATTCTGTTGATATTGTTATTTTTATATCTTAGAAACAGGGGAATCCTTTAAGATATTGCGGCCCGCTGATGAGATATTGTCAAAAATATTATGCGGCAATCCGTGGGCATGACGAGCCATCAAACCCCTAAACCATTATTCCAAGCCCGTAATATAGTCAAATATCCTTGAGATTGAAAGGAGGATGTCGTTGAGATAAAGCTCATAGGACCGCTTCAATTTTCTTTCCCCCCAAAATTTCTTCTTTGAGCTCAGGCTTGATTAATGAGGGTTTTATCAGATCAATATCCTTCCTGAAAATATCTTTCAAAGGAGTAAGCAACCCGGAATAGTCATCAAACAGGCCCTTTCCCCTATCAAATTCAACTATAAATCGATATCGCTGTCGTTTTTCTCTCGGCCTTTTGCATAGGAGCCAATGAGGAAGAGCCTTTTAACTCCAAATCCTTTTATTGTTATCTTGTTTTCTTTAAGCCTTTTCAATATTTCATTCTTTCCGAGCATAGGAATCAAAAATGCCCTTGTTTACTTAAGCTTTGCTCTGGATAATGTCATTAGGGGGCCGGTAGTTGAGGAATCTTGTCACACCCTCAACAAAACGCCGCCATACTGCCAACCAGGAAAACCGCCTCCAGCGCCAAGAACCATTGCCAAATCCCCCTTTTTAATCCTTCCCGACCGGATGCCCTCGTCCAGGATAATTCCCGTCGATGCAGCCGAGGTATTTCCATACTTATCAACATTAATAGGGACTTTTTCACGTGGAATCCTCGCCAGTTTCAATAAAGCTTCTAAAGTCGCCATGCTTGCCTGATGGACAATGAAGTGGTCAACATCCTTGAGAGTAAATCCGGATTCCGAGAGAATTCTTTCCATGGTACCCTGCATATAGGCAGGCGCACTTTTGAGAACCTTCCGGTGTTCGACATGAAATTTAAACTGTCCAGGGTAACTCTCATTGGGATTCCAATGGTCCACAACCGTTGTGCTTACTGGTGAATCCGAAAAGTCAAAATCTCCTTGGCTACTCACGATGCCCCTCTCCATCCCATCAACAACGGGCCAAGTCTGAACAACAAGGGCAGCTGCTCCATCACCGAAAATATTTGCATTCAACCTGTCGTTCTCATCGAGGCTCGCTGGATTTATAGAATAAAAAAAAGAAGATGAGGTATTTGACGCCACAATGAGTGTTCTTCTAAAAATCTCTCTCATCCGATGCACCTCATCGAGACCCCATACCAAACTGCCGCATCCCTCAAAATGATAAGAAGCCCAGCAATCTCTGCTTACCCCTAAACGTGAAGCCAAAATGTGGGCCGGCGAAGAGCCATAACCATCATTTAAACCCAGTGAATCAAACTCTTCCTGATCGACGGCTCCGGCGAGGGAGATGGCTGCCTCTTCTTTGAGCGGAGTAAAAAGCCTTGTGGGAGTGGCGCTTATAACCACAATGCGATTCAAATATTTTGGCTCCAATTCGGCAGCTTCCAGAGCCAGCATTGCAGCCAAATATCCCATGTCTTCATCACGGCATTCAAATCCTTGAGGGCTATAGCTCTGCCTTCTCTTGTTTACTCCGATTTTAGCGGCAACACGCTCAGGAACTCTCAACTGCTCAGGAAACTCAGAAGTCTCAAGAACCTTAGAAGGCAAATAACTTCCGGTTCCAGTAACAACTGACGTTTCAATCATAACCAAAAGAAACGAACATAGATTTAAAAACATATTGGCAAACACCTATTTGTTGGCAAATTAGTCGAAAACAGGTTTTTCCTCCAAACTTTAAAATCCTCAAACCCTTCTTCCAAACGTCAGGAAACCGGTATGCACGATCTGCGTCGTCTTTGGCCTGACTTTCCTGCCATCAACATCCCAATCCCTCTGGATGAGCTCGACCGTTTTGATATGCACAAACCCTTTGTTCCCCACCAACCCACCTACAAAATCCATCATCTGAGGAACCGTCGGGCTGTAGGAAACTATCCAGCCGCCGATCTTGAGGGATTGGGCCGCATGAGCCAGCACCTTCCACGGCTCGGGTAAATCGAGCGTGATGGCGTCAACATCTTTTTCGTCGATCCCTTGGTACAGGTCGCCTTTTTTCACCTGGAGGTTCTTGAGCCCGAGCATCTCCTTGTTTTTCTTCGCGACGGCAAAGAAATCATCCCGGATCTCATAGCTGGTGACTTCCCCGCAGACATTCGCAAGCATGCAGCACAATGCCCCTGAGCCAGCCCCCCCGTCGACCACCTTTGACTCACGATTGATCCCCGTTTCCGCGATGATAAGCCCGATATCCTTGAGAGTGATGATCTGGGGCGCCCTCTTGATCTTTTCAAACCGGTCGATAAACGTAGGGTCGATGACGGCAAAAGAGACCCCCGTATTTGAGGTGATGACGGTACCCGGTTTTTGCTCCAGATCCTTCTTCAGGAGCCTCCCATACTGGTTGTCATAATCGCGGGAGCTGTCTTTGATGAAGAATTTCTCACCATCCTTGGTCAGCAATAGCTTTGGGCCTCCCATCATCGCCCAATAACCCCGCCCCCATTATAAACCTTGCCCCCAAACCTGCAGGAACAGCCAAACAAACCTTTAAATACGTTCCAGAAAATACATTCGCGATGGGCGTGTAGCTCAGCTTGGATACCAAAATTAGGCTTTAGGCATTGAAGGGGCGTTTTGATAGGTAAGCCCAACAACAATAATGGCTTCGACGGTCAAAATTTTCTGCTGAAAATTTTGCCCTCCTCGCCACCCCGGAGGGGGCAACCCCCGGCTCGGCTCGCCATTGTTGTTGGCCCTAAAAATGATGCCAATCTTTGGCCAAAGAGAGCGACAGCCTTCTACAGAAGCGCTGAAGCCAGCTGAAGGTCGGGGGTTCAAATCCTCCCACGCCCGTTTATTATTATGAGATTTATTATGAAGGGGAATGCGGTGCTGAACGGAGCGAAGCACAGGGGGGTTGATAAGGGCAGGCTGCCCTTATGTGGGAATCCTCCCGCGCCCGTTTTTTAATATCAAACAAGAATGCAGGATAGAACGAGGCAATCCGCTCTCGGATAAAAAGAGAGCTTCAAGTAAATCGTTATCGTATGTGCATCGATAAGAAAATTCATTTAATCAATCCAATCCTTATTCTTTATCTTCTCCGGCAGGTACACGTCAGAAATAAAGCTGATTCCCCGGGAGCTTAACGCCTGGATTTCCACTTTCGCCCCGAATTCTTTCATCATCTTGAACTGCCTCTGCCATGCCTTGTTCTTCTTGAACCAATCATAATCAGCCATCTGTTTTAACCGCGCGATATCTTTCTCATTCATCTTGATGAAATGCTTTTTGAGGTCGTATTTGACAATGTCATCCGTCGTAATGCCAAGGTACCTGACCTCAGGGACGGCAAGGACATCAGCCATATGCGCAAGGCTGATGCTCCCAAATTTCATGACGCTGTAGATATAAAACCCATAAGGGTCTCCATCACAGAGCACCAAAATCGGCAATTTCAGCTCTTTGTTCATCCTCTGCAATAATCTTCTGATGCCGCGTGTCGTCTGGCCCTGCGAGCTCATGATGATGCAATCCAGCTTATCCCACACCTTGTCTTCATGCAGCCGTTCCCATACCGCCGCCTTCTCCATGTAGATGATGAATTTCCCATGGATTTTCTTGAACTCGATCTCCTCAACATTGGACGGGATACTCCAGCCCCCCGAACCCAGCTTCGACCAATCGATGGTGTCTCCTTTATCCTCGATCACCACTTTTCCGGCGACAGACCCCATCTTATTGGCATTCACATGAAGCTGCTCCCTGGAAAAATCAGTTATCAGCTCCAGATCCTCGATTGCCTTGTCCGTCTCTGTCTGTTCATCGACGATGTTGATAGAGCTGTCCGGAATCGTCCTTTTCGCCATATAGAAAACATCCCTTAATGACGCATGCTTCTCCACATCAAGCAGGTTCTTCGACACCTTGGCAACCTCCAGCGTCTGTAAAAACTTCTTTGCATGCCCCACATTAAAGAACGTCCTCGTCGCCTCTTTGCTCCCCAGCGCTAGCTTTCTGGTCTTCTCATCATAAACGACGTTGCTCAAGCCCCGCAGGGAAAACTCGATAGAGGGGTTTTTCCCTTTTTCGATATCTTTGACCAGTTTCTTCCCTAACTCCTCCAGCGCTCCCTCAGCTTTACTCTTCATCTTCCCTGACCTCAGACAGTTTTAATTGCTGCTCTTCTCCCGGGGGCACGATCTGGAGCTCTTCCTGTATCTTTGGCTTGCTTATCATCTTCTGCAATCCCTCAAGGATTTTCTCCTTTTTCTCCCCGCTCAGGACAGCAAGGGAATCCGCAACTTCCGGGATATATTTTTCAAAAAGGTTTGCCCGTTCGCTTAATTCCCGTATCCTGAATTTCTTGTGGACATAGATGGAAAGCTTCCTTCCGATCTCCTGCAGGGCAAGCTTCACCTCCTTGATGATCTCAGGATAATGGGCAATAGCTTCCTTGCTTTCCGACGTAAAAGGAACCCACACCGAGGAGATGTGGACAAACAGCGCCATCGGGCCGGCAGGCAGCGCTCCCTTGCTCTGCTGCAGCCCATAATTTTTCCATGCGTTGGATATCACCGATTTGGTGACGGCGCACGCTCCCTGCTGGTAAAGCAGAGGGACCCTGTTCGCGAACCTGAAGAGCTGGACAGGCTCTTCTGCACTCAGGCTGCCCCCGTAGGCCAGCCCAGCCTCGACGATGAACGGGTTGCCCCGGTACACCTCGGGCGGCCTTGTCGTTGCGCAATAGAATTCAGCATTCACTTCCTTCCGGATTCCTTTCTCCAGCAGCTCCTCTCCGATCGGCGAGATGCAGTCCGTCGGTGGTGCGATGATCTTGGTCTTTTTTATGCCCTCGACGAGTTTCTCCGCGGCTTCGCGCGACATGTCGCCGGGCTTCAGGGACGTGAGCAATGAGCCATTTGCGCAGATTTCTTTTGCTGTCCCCGGCCCGACACGGGAAAATTCCTCGCATAAAAATGATTGCAGGGTCCTGCACTCCGTATTTCCGAGCATCCGTATCAGGACGCCGATCTCCACGCCATAAGGATGTGGTTTTATCTCAACAGGCCTCGGCGGGAGCTGGTCTGTCGCACGGGCAAAAATAAGCTGCTCCGCCTTCGGATTCGTATAGATTATCGTGACATGGGGATTGACGATTGCCGTCTGCTTCAGGTACTGGTCTATAGACTGAAACCCTGCCTGATAGCTCCCTTCAAGCTCAATCTCGATCTTGGTGCCATGCTCCTTGCTCCACTCAACCTCTTCCTCTTTTTGGATATCAGGAGAATTCTTTTCGGTATCGATGTGCAGCTCATAATACTGCGCAGGATACTTCGGCCCTATTTTTGAAGTTATTTTTGCCGGCTTCCCGGTTGTTAATTGCGCATAAAGGACGGCAGCAGAAATCCCGATTCCCTGCTGCCCGCGGCTCTGGGCGAGCTTAAAAAACTTTGAGCCGTACAGCAGCCGCGCAAATATAGGGGGTATCTGTTTTTTTACGATCCCCGGCCCATTGTCTTCAACAACGACCCTGAACCGGTCATTTCCCATGTCGATGACTTCGATGATGACTTCGGGAAGGATCCTTGCTTCCTCGCAGGCATCAAGAGAATTGTCAACGGCCTCTTTGATTGTAGTCATGAGGGCTTTTTTCTTATTATCGAAACCCAGCAGATGCCGATTTCTCTCGAAAAACTGCGAAATAGAGATCTCACGCTGCTTCTCTGCCAAGTGATGCGCAACAGTCTTGGTTTCCATATTGTTCAGACCGGACAACAGGAGATATATAAATCTAATTGAACAGAGCATTCCCCTGGCGCCAAAAGGAGTCGCACGAAATAGAAAACCAAGCTATACTCAAAGACAACAGTGATTATACATTTGTTGTCTCTTCGTAATACGAAAAAACGTTTTTCGTTTTTTGTACCCCGCAGGGGTAAGCGAACGACATATCCATGTCTAAAAACTTGTGTCGTCCGCTATATAAACAGGCAAGATTCGCCCCTATCGTTTTTCTTCATCTGGCCTGGGAGAAAAACTTTCGAAAAGTTTATGCCCTTTTAACTCGCGCCTTTGCCTCTCAAGCATGGTATACATTGCGGCGTGGGTGCTCCCCCTGAGAAGCATCTCGATGGCTGACCGCGCTATAGTTACACTTTCAGCAGGGCCGATGATGCTGACCGTCTTTCCATAGACGGCCAATGATGCTTCGCTGAGCTCCTCAATCAATTTTCTGGATTTCCCCTCGCGCCCGATTATGCGCCCTTTGATGCGCTCCATGTGGTCCTTTGACTTCCCGGCATAGTCAGTAAGGTCAAGAGACTCATAGAGGTAATCCCCCTTGAGCAGCGTAAGGGCAATGTGGGGATGAAAACCCCTCCCGACCGCCATCACGATCTCCCGCGCGGTATACAGGCCAAGCGCATCCTCACCCTTCAGGAAAACATCACCTTCTTTGCTGTCCACCTCTATTTTCGTCTTTGTCTCAATCTCGATAATCTTTTTCACTTCGCCCTTCTTCCCTATAAGGACGGCAACCCTGTCCTTGGGGATCTTCACATCGTAGAGAAATTCATCCATGGACGCTGGAAAAACGGAGCCCTATAAAAAATATACTATTAAGGGGATACCAAAAATGTATTTGTTTAGCATCCTAAGGTCGAAACGCCTTTGAGTCTATCTTGAGTCCGTCGCGGGGGGCCGTTCTCCATCCAAAGGACCGGAACGCTAGATTCTCTCCTTCCCGAAGGGACAGGGACGCTGGATTCTCCCTCCGTTGCGAAGGAACCGGAACACTACGCTTACCCGTCCGGGGACAAAGGACTTTGGACCCTTACGCCGAGCGTTTAGAAGATGCTAAACGAATTCCAAAAAGGAGAAAAGATCAGGAGACGACTTCCTTAAACAATTTTTCCTCGGAAACGTTTAAACCGAGGGATGAAAAATACCGGCAAACATTTTTGATGTCTCTCCTCAAGAACTCCACTGCCCGGGGATGGTTCAACGGGCAAGCCTGCGAAAGGTCGATGAAGACCGGCTCATCCTGGAGATTGAGGATATTGAAGGGAGAAAGATCAGCATGCACCAATCCGGCTTTGAACAGCTTTTTGATGTTCCCAGCAACTTTTTGAAAAAAATCTGCTTTCTTCCGGGGCGCCAATGAGATTAGCCGGGGAGCAACACCAATGTCGTCGCCGATATACTCCAAGATGAGGATATTGAACAGGATGGCGATGGGTAAGGGAACCCTTACCCCCCCTTCTCTCGCCCTGAGGATGTTCTTGAATTCCCGCTGAACCCACCTAAATATGATTTTTCTCTGTTTCCCGCGCAAGCCCGCATAACGGGGATCCTCACGCAGGTAATTTTGCATCTTATTGAAGTCGCAGGTTTCCAGCCTGTATATCTTCAGAACCACCCGGGACCCGTCTTTCTTTCTTGCAGTAAAGACATTTGCCTCCTTTCCAAGGGCGATCGCGCTCTCGATCCCGTCAAAATACCCCCGGCTGATGAGAGAAAAGAGATTCCTGTTCGTAAACTCGTCGAACACATTGTGCATCGTCTTCATCCATTCTTTGCCCTTCGTTGCCATAAGGAACCTTGAGCCTGAGACCGTATATAAATATGCCCCTGCATGGGCGCCCCAGCCGAAAGTTGATGTTTGCCTAATTTTACCACCACTTTAAAATGGTATCAGAACAGAAAGATTTAAATAGTTGCTCTACTTCAAAATAGTAACATAATGAAGGGGTGGATATAGTAGGGTAAAACCCTGCAAAAAGGCTAATATGATTGTAATCGGTAAAATACCTCCTTCCCAAAAAAGCCCATGAAAAATGGGCTTTCTCTGGGTTCCACAAAACAAAAAAACCTCAAGATCACCTCTTTTTCCCTAGCAAAGGTCCCGCAAGGGGCCCTTGCTAGGGTTTATACTCATTCTGGCAGCTTATGGAAAAAAAGCGTGTTGGGTAGGAAAAGAGTAACCGAGCGCGAAAAAAACAGTAATTAGTCAGAAGGCTGAAGTTTTGGTTTTGACATTTCTGCTTATCCGGTCGGGAAACCCAACAACAATGGCGAGGCGAGGTCGGGGCCGCCCTCCGTCCGAAGGACCGGAACACTACGCTCACCCCTCCGGGGTGACCGAGCAGGGCAAATCCGAGCGTAGCGAGGATTTGACCGTTGAACCCTCCGAAGCGGTAGCGAGGAGGTACCAGAAATTCCAATGAATTTCTCAGTACCATTGTTGTTGTTGGGTTTCTTGGTTACAGCCGGCTAACCTATTACAAAAAACATACAGATTTATATAATAGGGCAGTCTTCCCTTTTCCTGGGACCAAAAGTCCTAAAAAAGCCCGTCACGAGAGTACCCAATAGAGCCACGCCGCAAGGCAAGCGATGAGCTTGGGGGTTAGTGCCACGGGCTCCAAATCATATTAGGTCATTAAGTTCCAGAAGTCATTTTATAAGAAATTCATTACACGGTATCGATAGAAAAATAAAGTTTAGAACGAATCGAGGCTTGATACTCATTCATTCACCACTTGTTGGAAAAGAGAGCGGAAAAGGCAGGTATTAGGGAGCCTTTCCTAAAAGCCACGTTCTAAATTTTTGGAGGCAAACATGGGAAAAATAAGTCCGGTATCTTCAAAATATATTGTCCACTCGTCCATCGAGATAGAGGGGGTGGTGGACAAGCCCGATGTTATTGGTGCAATCTTTGGGCAGACCGAAGGCTTGCTGGGAGCTGACTTGGAGCTGCGGGAGCTTCAGAGAAGCGGAAGGATCGGAAGGATTGAGGTCAACGTCGACACCCGAAATGGAAAGACCTCGGGGACTATTATTATCCCTTCTTCCCTCGACAAGGCTGAGACCGTCATCGTTGCAGCTGCTCTTGAGATCATCCAGCGCATTGGCCCATGCAACTCAAAGATCATGGTCCAGACCATCGAGGACGTGAGGGTTTCCAAGCGCCAGCTCGTCGTCGAGCGCGCCAAGGAGCTCCTGCGCACCATGATGGACACCGTTGTTCCTGACTCCCAGGAGCTTGCCGATGAGGTTGCCTATTCTGTAAGGGTTATGGAAATCCAAGAGTATGGCAAAGACCGGCTGCCTGCCGGCCCGGCAATTGATGAAAGCGATGAGGTTATTGTTGTAGAAGGAAGGGCAGATGTCCTCAACCTCCTGAAACATGGGTTCAAGAACGCCATTGCAGTCAACGGCACCTCGATACCCGAAACCATTGTCGAGCTGACAAGGAAGAAAGTGGTCACTGCTTTCGTCGACGGCGACCGGGGAGGGAGGCTTATCATCAAGGAATTGCTCAATGTCTCTGAGATTGATTTTGTTGCGTTTGCTCCAGATGGGAAAGAAGTGGAAGAGATAACCAAGAAAGAGATCCATAAGGCCATCCGCGGAAGAGTCTCGACAGAACAGGTGAAGACCGACCTCGATAAAGAGACCGACAGGATTGAGCGTTATGGGATGAATGAGCAGCGAAGGCAGCTCACCAGGCCATTCCCGCGGCACCCAACCGGGCCTCCAAGGCCGTTGCCCCCGCAGCCAGCGCAGCCCCCGCGGCCTCAGGGGCGCATGCCTACTGATGAGGAAAAGCGCGTCTTTAAATCCATGCTGGAAAACCTTATCGGAACCCGTGGAGCGCACATCCTTGACGACCATCTCAGCATATTGGGCAAGGTTCCCATCTCAGAGCTTCAGACAACCCTCAGGTCGCTTACCTCAGGAGTCCACGCTATCGTCTTTGATGGCATCATTGACCGTGACCTCGTCAAAGCGGCTGAGCACTCGAACATCCATTTCCTGATAGGGATGGAATCGAGAGTCAAGCGGGAAGAGACGCCCATCACCATGATTACGGTTAGTTCTCTTTAAGAAAAAGAATCGGGCGAAGGGATGGATTTATTGCAGTGTTTAGCCTATTTCATTATTCAACGATCCATTGCGTTTCCTCGTCCGCATACACCCAGTAGCCGAACCCGGGGGTAAAACTTTTCAAGGTGTTTTGGTTATCTACCCTTCCTTTCCGATAAGAAAGCCATTGGTTGCCCTGGAGCGAGTAGACTCGGGAAATGGAAAGATTTTCAATGAATTCATTGATATTCCCGCTTCTTCCTGAAGGATAGGAAACCATATTCCAGCCCTTTTCAAGAGAAATATTTTGAGGCAGACTATAAGGCATCCCGGCGAATGAGAAATTTCCATCTTTAAGGGCATGGACGAAAAAACCAAATGTGCCGTTTATGGGAGAACTGTTGGAAAGCTTTATCCAACTGCCATGGGAAAAAGAAAAGGGGGGCCTTGCCCAATTCACCGGCATGCCTTCCAGCCCTCCGAGGACCGTTGCATTTGCGGGCAGCGAGGGAAATGAAATGAAGCTCCAGCCTTTGGCCAGGGGGACCTGGCAGGCATCTCCAATCCCATTGTTGTTAGAGTCATCTTGCCCATTATTTTTTACCAGGGGGCAATTGTCAGCCAGGGAAGGAATCTTATCACGATCAAGGTCATGATAAGAAGAAACATTCTCCTCTCCAATTAAAGATCCGTTGGAGCCATACAGCCCAATCATCTGAACGCCAGGAAAATAGGGCAGGGAAATGATTTCCATGGTGATATTAGATTCCACAATGCCGGACTCATTGCCCGCCAGGTTTTGGCTTCCGTTTGCATCAAACCATTCAGATGGGGGCGCATAGATTGATTCAAGAGAAAAGCTAAATTTAATCTCATCCAATGTCTTGTTTTCAAATGAATAGATTCGTATTGAGTAAGTCCCATTTTGTTCGCTTGCTGTTGATGGCTTTCCTGAAACGAGAGCGACATTAGAGAGAGAAACATTCCCCGCACTGTAGTTTGCAGTAAGGAGAAAGCTGAGGTTATAAGGCTCATCTCCTAGGGATTGAAGAGCAAAGAAATCGTTTGCCGACTCATTGATATCTCTCTCAAGCTCTCTCCGGTTTACCTCGCCGTAGGTTGCACGGGCATCATACTGGTTTCTCATGATAGTATTGCTGTAGGCACGATACCAATTGGTGTATCCGCAGGTCTGGATGCAGGCCGTATCATTAATGCCGGCCCATTTTCCGCAGCCGCTATCATCGCAGTTGGGCACGCCAAACGGCAGGTAAATAGTTGAAGCTCCAAATTCATATTCGTCATTCAATCCGCCGAATGAATGCCCAAATTCATGCAGCAAAGTTCGCCGAAGCTCCGCCTTGCCGCCGCCATACAGGGAACATTGCGGCTTTGTCCCGGCTCCCTTGCAGTCATCAGGGCCTTGGTTCTTTGCAGGATTTGCAATGTCTAAGGGAAAGTTGCAGGTCCCCAGATATTCGCATCCAGCCATAAGGAAAGCATATTTCCCCCCCCGGCTGGAAAGTGGCCTTGCATAAGCGTGGGGGATAAAGCGTGGCTGGACAGAGAGCAAAACCATCTGATCCATCTGGGGGCAGCTGGCAGAAGCCAATGATTTTGCCTGAGTTTCATACTGCTTTTCTTCAGCCGAGAAATTCTCCAAAACGGTTACGGCCCAAAAGTTAAACCTATTCCTCTGAGAAGCAAAAGGCTCTTCCGACATCAGCCCGCTTTGCGTCCCATTGTAATCAATGAATTCTTCAACAACCCGCAGCAGGGTGTCAGCATCAGGAAACCCGCTTCCCACAAAGACCACATCAATCTTTTTTTCTTCGTCACCATTAACCTTAACGCCATAGCAGGTTGAACAGGGATTAAGGCATGCCCATCCGCAGTCAATCCCTTCCTCAGCGCCGTTCTTTTCGTTGTCGTAGCAGCTTGGAGCAGCACATATCCCATTCCCGTTGCAGAATTTTGTTGTGCAGTCGCTGTCTGCATTGCATGTCTGCTCTTTATTGCATACCCTGCAGCTTCCCCCGCAGTCAATATCGCCCTCCCCTTCATCCCTGTATCCGTTGCTGCATGTGCCAACAGCATCCAGCAGCCAGCTGCTAAAGTTGACCTCCCCGCTTATTCCCCCTGACTCTTCATCGTCATAAATGGCAGAGTCAATCTCAGCAGGGTTAAGAGAATTCCACCAATTGTGTGTTGCGTTAAGGCTCAA
Source organism: Candidatus Woesearchaeota archaeon (assembly GCA_016188175.1). Classification (GTDB taxonomy): domain Archaea; phylum Nanobdellota; class Nanobdellia; order Woesearchaeales; family JACPBV01; genus JACPII01. Next base: position 20,191 of record JACPII010000025.1, read on the forward strand.
CTCCTGCTTATTGTAAAGGTTATAGATGCTGTTGCCAAAAATATTGTTTTCCTCGAAGAGGATTCTCTGTTCTTGAGTATATATTCCAAAGCTATTTCCCGTTATAGTGTTTTTTCTCACCCGGCTGTTTTTTGAGGGGCCATCAATATATGCCCCATAGGTGTTATTAATCACAAGGTTGCCTGCTATTGTCGTGTTTATTGTGTCTGTTTCAATGTAGATGCCAAACGAATTGTTGAAGACCGTATTGGTAATGAGAGTGTTATTATCATTATTTGGGTTAAGCCGTCCACCTTGGACAACGATGCCCCTTGAAAAGTTTGAGACGATACAATTGCTTACCCCATTCTTGCTTGGGCGGGGATAGTAGCCTTGGACTAAAATGCCAGTCCAATTCCCAACTCCGACAATCTCCGCATTCTGGCAGTTGAGATGGGCACCTTTTCCCCATACCCTAACGCCATTAGGCAACAAATATGTCCGGGGTATAGCAGCCACATCTGTTTCTATTATCAACCCATCGTAAAGGAAAATTCCTTCGCAGGTTGGTCCTGTCGCATTATCTACATAACGGTTGCCGTATCCCTCCGAGCAGAAGATGTTGGAGAGATAGTAGGGGTAATATATTCTGCTGAGAATGGTATTGTTGACAATGGTATTATTGCTTGCATACTTGACGAGGATGTCGTTGGTATTGTTGAAAAAGCTATTGCCTGTTATGGTATTGCGGGTGAGCGGCCCGAGGGTAGATTCTGTATGCAGCAAAGTTCCATCTGAGTAATTGCCGATATGACAGTTAGTCAGCTTCGCATAGCTGGAATAATTGAAAATGACACCGGTGCCCCGGCCGCTTCCCAAAAGGGTTGCATTGTTGCAGTCAAGCGTTCTGTTGCGGAAGAGCTCAATCCCATTGGGAAGCTTAAAGGTCCTGTTAAGAAGCTTGATATTTGAATTAACTTTTAATCGGTCATAGGGGTAAAAGCCATCGCAGGTTGGTCCTGTCGCATTGCCTATGTATGCATTTCCAGTGCCGTTGATGCAGTACTGGTTATCATCTGAGAACAGGTAGTAAATCCTGCTGGTGATTAGGTTATCCCAAATCTTATTGAAGCCGACATTTAACTGCCCCGTGTTCCATCGCTGTTTCAGGAAGATATCATTGGAATTATCGGAAAAGGTATTTTTGGTAATGGTGTTATACCATGGGTAATCGCCCATGAATATTCCATTTGAATAATTCCGGATGTCGCAATTGGTGATTTTTACTCTATTAGCCTGGTCGCTGTCAACAGTGATGCCATTGCCGGTGCCATTCCCTATGAGCGCGGCATTGCTGCAGTCCAGGGTCAGGTTATCGTCAAAAAAATAGATCCCTTTTGGGATTTTATAAACTCCCGGAAGGACGACAGGGCTTGAGAAAAGGACAAGGCCATCATAGAGATACATCCCGCCGCACGTTGGCCCAGTTGCGTTCCCAATATAATTATTTCCGACCCCGTCAACGCAGTAAATATGGGTCGAGATGGAGGTGTAATATACTGAGCTGGTGATGGTGTTGTCCCACACCCTGTTGTAGTTATTTCCCGAACTGATGTAAACATCCCTGTTGTTGTTGCGGAAGCTATTTTTTGTTATATTGTTGAATGATGCCCCGCTGCTGTAGGAATAGGCATGTATCCCATTGCTGTAATTCTCAATATTGCAGTTTCTGACAGTGTTGTAGTTCGCCCCCCACCCAGAATATCCGAGAAGCTTGATACCATCAGAAGCTCCCTTCCCAATGAGAGTTGAATTATTGCATTCAATTGTTATTCCATCAGTCCATACAGTCATCCCAGAGGGAAGATAATAGGTGCCTGGCAAAAGGTTGATATCGCTGAGGATTCCCATCCCATTGTAGGGATAAAATCCCTCGCACGTCGTCCCTGTCGCGTCACCGATATAATCATTTCCGACACCACCCACGCAGTAATTATTTTCATTTGAATACTGATAATAGATTCTTGAATGGATTATATTCTTCCAGATAGTATTGCGCCTAACCCAAGTATTGATAAAAATGTCATTGGTGTTGTTTATCAAATAGTTATCGGTGATGTTGTTATACTGCGTCTTCCCGTCGCCATCGGCGAGGTGAATCCCATCACCGTAGTTCTTCACGATGCAGTTTTTTATTGTGCTTCGCTCAACTTTTTTTTGGAAGCCACCCTTAACTTTTATTCCCGTCTTATTTCCCCCGCCCAAAAGGGTTGCCTGGTTGCAGTCGAGGGTGATTCCCGATTTCTTGATGGTAATTCCGTTTGGCAAAAAATAGGTGCCTGGAGTGAACGTAGTCCTCACGGTAACGGTGCACCCATCGGTCGGCACAGAGCCGCACTCCATTGCAGAGGTAAAGCTTGTTGCCAGAAGGCTAAACAACACAAAAAGGGAAAATCTACCGATGGTATTCATTATTGGATTGTTAGCTGGCAGATTCTTTAAATATATTTCTTCTTTTGGGGCGGAATTACGCCACGTCTATGGTCGGGGGCTGTCGAGAGCTTTTGTTGATGCTTTGTAAAGGACATTTTTCACCATGACACAAAAGTTAATAAACCATAAAACAAAAACCCAGTCCATGCCAAAAGCCCAGCATCCTTTTTCGGCAAGGCTTGAGGTTCTTGTCGACCGCCTCATCCCATGGATGGTTGTATTGCTGCTTTTCCTCCTCGTTGTTGAGCTTTTCTTCCACTCAACCCTTGAGCAATACCATCTTGAGCCCTGGACAAAGGGGGCAGACCTCGTTGTTGTTGTCGTGTTTATCGTTGACCTCTGGTTTAAATACAGGCGCGCGCAATCAATCCCCTTCTTCCTGAAAAAATACTGGCTCGACATCTTGGCAGTATTTCCTTTTGTTCTGTTCTTCCGCACCTTTGAAGGGGTCTACAACCTTTTCTTTACCGAGTCCCTTGAATCGGGGCAAAAAATCCTCCATGAGGGCTTGGAGCTCGAACGGGGGGCATCGAAAATAGTCACCGAAGCTGAGAAGCTAGAAAAGGGGGCATCGAGGATAATTCGCGAGGCTGAGGAATTCGCAAAGGTCTCCCGCGCAAGATCCGGATTGAGGTTCGTGCGATTCTTCGCAAGAACACCTCGCCTCCTGAAATACCACAGCCGGATTGCCAATGCCCTCGCATTCTTTGAAAAGCCTGTCCATCGGAAAAAGAGATAGGAATGGAAAAAAGAATGAAAAACGCAGGAATAACCGGGCTGTATTGGGGGAGGTTTAATCCCCCCCACAAAGGGCATGTGCAGCTGATAAATAAAATTCTCAAAGAAGTAGGCCGATTGATTATCGCTATAGGAAGCGCAGAGTTCAGGGATACAAAAAGAAACCCATTTGGCGGCAATGAAAGGAAAGCCATGATGGAAGTTTACCTAAGGGAAGAAAAGCTAAGCCCCAAAAGGGTAAAAGTGATTGCCGTCCCGGATGGAACGTCTTTTTCTTCAGCAATAAGAAACATTTTTGCATCCTGCAGCCCCTTTGACGTTTTGTATACCGACAAGGCAGCAATCATCAGCCTTATCCGAAAGAAGGTCAAGATCAAAAGGTTCAGGCGGAAAGGAACAGTCTCCTCAACACAGATTCGAGATGCCATTGCAGCAGGAACAACGTGGGAGCATCTCACCGGACGTTCTGTAGCAAGGCTGATTAAGGGATATAACGGCGTCGAACGGATAAAGAAAGCATATGGCCGCCCACAATAATGAGGGATTAGCCTCTGAACCTGATTATTGTATACTCTCCGTAAGCTCCTGCGAGCACTCAGGCAGCGTATTCAATGCGCAAAACTTTTCCTTCAGCGTCTCCGGCGATTGGATGCCGCTGAACTTCATCTGGTTGTTGATGATAAAGGTCGGAAAAGAAGAGATGGAAAAGTCATTGACGCCGGTTTGCCCGCTGCCCCCGTCAACAACATGCTCCTCAAAGAGGATTTTTCCTTTGAAGAGGTCAAGGACGGGCTGGGCATTCGCCAAAACCCTTGCCCGGGTATCGCTTTTGAGGAAGACATCAAGTTCAAAGGGAACCGCATTCCTCCTGAAGAAATACGGAGCTCCTGAGGCTTTTGCAGAAACGACATAATACCCATCCTTCTTTTCCAACGCCCGCTTGAATTCAGAAAAACTTTTCGCCTGCTCGACTTCAGCGCCGATAACATAGGCGGGAAGGCTGACAATCCCTAATCTTCCGATAAGCTCCTGCCCATCCCGGGAAGAGATTTCCTCAAACGAGGCCATGGGGAAAAGTTCTTTGAGAACACCGCGCATCCTTGCGGTTTCGCAAAACGCGCAGGAAGAGTCGGAAAGGATGGTAACTTTTACAGATTCGTCTCTCGTCTCGCACAGGGCTTCTGATGTCCCCGGATTCCTGCAGCTATCCCCTTTGCCGCTATCCATACAATCAGTGTCGGAAGAACACAAAACAGATAAGACCGGATTCTCCATCTCTGATGGTTGAGATGCTGAAGCTAGGTCTCCCCCGTCTGATGCAATGCCTAAACCAGAATTTTGTTCCTTATCACCGCCTTTCATTAACCACCACCCGCCAAAAATAGCGAGTGCAAGGATGATGATGACAACAAGGCCCTTTCCGGCTCCACTGCTTTGTCCTGTTGTATATGTTTCGACAATCTCATCCCTGATCTCGGGCTTTTCTTCCTTAGGGGCGTCCAAATCAACAGCCCGTTTCCTGCTTTCTGGAGATTTGACAGGATGAGTTATCTTCACTTTTTTCTTAGGCTTCCTTCGCAGCTCCCGTGCTTCTGCCTTTGGCTGTTTCCGTTCAGTGGATTGTTCCTCATCAGTTGTCTTCTCATCAATTTGTTCATCATCAGAGGGCTCGTGCTCAGAACGTCCTTCATCGGGCTCTTGCTCAGAAGTCTTATCTGGCCCTTCAATATCCCGAAACCCCTCGCCCCGGTCTTCTTCGGGTGATTGCTCCTGCCCGGAAGCGTCTTCCCTGGCACCTTCTGCCGTTCTGCCTTTAAGAGATTCAGTTCCTTCTTCCCTATCGGATTCCTGTGATTCCGGCTCATCGGGCTCATTCCGCAGTATTTCCAGACGGGACTCGATCCTTTTCCTTCCCCGTTCAAACTCATCCTTTGAAACGACTGCTGCCTCCAGGCTTTCCTGGAGAAACCGCAGCTCCTGCTCAAGCTTTTCAATTTGCTCTTTTTTATCCATTGCTTTCAACAACCAGCGTCAGTATTTTAGTAAACTCAGCCAGTTCGTCAGCCCCGGCTTTATAAGCCTTTCCAACCCGCGTATATCGGCATCCGAAATTAAAAAAGGGCACTTGCAATTTTGGGTTTCCCTCCTTAAATGCCGCAAGAGCATCGCCAGGTATTCCTTTTTCAGCATCATCGGAGAGGAGATTGTCTCCCGTATCAAGCTCCCACCGGTAGGCAGCTGCCTTGCCTTCAAATGATGCAAGCGCTTCCCGGAACGGCCCTTCTAATTCCCTGCATGCCCCGCAGGTTGATTTTGAAAAGAAGTAAATGGCAGGCAACCCCCCCTTCTTGCAAATGTCTTTTCCCGTATCTATGAAAGTGATCGCTTCCGGTGTTTTGATGGCCTCCGGAGTTATGGGTGCTTGTTCAGGGGCTTTCTCGCCTTCCCCGATGATTTCAATATGGGCATTCGCGCGGAGCTGGGAAAGGTAGGTCTTTAACGCCGTATTCATCATCTCAAGCTTGAGGGTCTGCTCAACCTGCTCGCGGGCATCGGCAACGCTCAAGGTGTCCTTCTCTCTTCTGATGATGTGGAACCCAAACGGCGTTTCAACAGGTTCAGAAAGCTCTCCTTCCTCTAGGGCAAATGCGGCAGCTTCAAAATCAGGGAATGATACTCCTTTAGGAAGAAGCCCTAAAAACCCGCCGCGTTCCCCCGATGATTTATCCAGTGATAACTCCTTTGCAAGTTTTTTAAAATCGCCGCCTTTTTTGAGGCGCTGGAGAACGTCGGAAGCAGCCTCTTTGCTGCCGGCAAGGATATGGCTGACGAAGATACGGTCACCTGAAGCGGTGAATTCCCCGCTGTTTGCTTTATAATAATCCTCGATCCGCGAATCGGAAATATCCAGCTGCGACATGATGCTCTGGTTTAATAATTTGTTCACCAGAAGTTGGTCATGAAGCTGCCCCCGGACCTCATCGAGAGTGAATCCCTGCTGGACAACTAACTTTTCAAACTCTTCCTGAGAAGGCGCCTGTGACTCAAGCTCATCCATCGCCCGGCTGATTTCTTCGTCAGGGACAGAAATGCCCTGGCGCTTTGCTTCCTGCACAAGCAGCAGCGCGTTGATCGTCTCATTCAAAAATGCCTCTGGGGTGATAAGCGGCTTCACTTGGGGTGGCAGCCGTTCATATTTGCTTTCAACCTCCCGGGCATACAGAGGCTCCCCATTGACCATCGCTGCAACCGCCTGTTCTCCAGCCTCCGGCGCCTTTTTTGAAGATAAGCGGATTCCGACGAAGATGATTGCCGCAAGAACAATCAAAAGAACACCGCCTGTTATTATTTTCTTTGTTGTTGATTTTTTCATAGGGAACCCTCCTTGTGTGGCGAACGAAGTTACACCTACACCCAACACAGCAAGCCGCGAATGCCTGCTATTCACCTATCAGAACCCCTTTTGGGGCAATAAAAGATGTCCCTATATAAACATTTCTGAGAATCTTCACCACCCAAGAGTTTCACATTACCTTTATGTATGGAGAAGCCATTGCTCCCTGTATGTATGACATCGTGATAGGAAGAAGCGAGGCCGAGAAGCAAAAGCTTGGAACGAAAGGAGCTGTTTTTCTTGGAAAGCATTATGTCAAGATGGGGCAGACAACCTCTCTCTCCAGCAAGATTTTTATGGACGTGACCAGAAGCCATGTGGCATTTATCTGCGGCAAGAGGGGGTCGGGAAAATGCCTCCAGGGAGACACGTTGATTACGCTAGCTGACGGCTCTCTTGTCCCCATTAAGGATTTGGAGCGAATGGACTCCGACATACTCTCCTTAGGGGACGATTTGAAGATAACAACAAACCCAAAACATGGATTTTTCAGAAGGCAGGTCAAAAGGCTCCTGAAAATAACACTTCGCTCAGGAAAAGAGTTGATGCTCACCCCTGAACATCCTCTCTTAACGCTCCAGGGATGGTTCGCCGTACGGGACTTGCCTCTGGGATCAAGGATTGCAACACCCAGGATTCAACCTTCATTTGGAGAATATGACATGCCGGAGGAGCAGGTTAAGCTCCTTGCATACCTTATTGCTGAAGGCCACCTGGACAACCACTTCATCCTTTTTACAAACAGCGACGAAACGATACAAAATGATTTTCAGCAAAGCGTCAAAGCTTTCGACGAAAAGCTGGTGATGAAGCCTCATGGGACGTTTAGCGTCCGGATAAGCGACCCTTCGATGAAGAGAAATGTAGAAACTGGCCATCGGGACAGTGAAGGAAGGTTCCTCGAAGAAATAATCTTCGACAAAAAAAACTCGTTGCGAAGGTTCCTTGAGCATGAAGGTCTCTATCCCTCTTTGGCTGCCACAAAAAAAATACCGCAGAGCATATGCAGGCTTCCAAAAAATAAGCTCGCCCTGTTCTTAAGCAGGTTAATCAGTTGTGATGGCTCACTATACAGGAAAAAAACCAGCCATTCTTCCTTTTGGCAGATTTCCTACAGCTCAGCTTCCCGATTGCTTGTCCAGCAGGTTCAGAGCCTCCTTAGCAGGTTTGGCATTTTAGGGAAGGTTCGAATAAAGAGGTACAAGCAGCATACATCTTGGGAGATGATCATCAACGAATATGAGGCATACACATTCCTCCAGGAGATTGGTTTTTTTGGGAAAAAGGAAATAAGGCAGCAGCTTGCCTTGAGGGAAACGCCAAAAAAAAGGAACCCGAATGTTGACACCATCCCTATTGAGATATGGGATTCGTACAAACCGGAGAATTGGGCCTTGATAGGGATGGAACTTGGATATAAGCACCCTAAAGCTCTGAGAGAAAGTACTAGATATGCGCCTTCGAGGGAAAAATTGCTCCAGATTGGGCTCATCGACAACCAGGAAGCGCTCCAAAGGATTGCCCAAAGCGATATCTTTTGGGATTTCATAACGGGAGTTGAGGAGGTGGAAGGCTCCTTTGAGGTTTTTGATATAGGTGTTCCTGAAATCCATAACTTTGTCGCCAACGATGTATTTGTCCATAACAGCTACACTATGGGTGTCGTTGCCGAAGGGATCTCTGATCTCCCCCCGGAAATAAAAGAAAACGTCGCCGTCGTCATGCTCGATACCATGGGCATCTATTGGACGATGAAATATCCGAATGAAAAAGAATCAGACCTTCTGCAGGAATGGGTGATGGGTGAGCCCCACGGCCTCAACGTCATGGTCTATACTCCCGAAGGATTTTTCCAGCAGCAGAAAGACAAGGGGATTCCGACCGATAAGCCGTTTTCCATCAAGCCATCTGAGCTCGACTCTTCCGATTGGTGCCTTACGTTTGATATTGCGATGACGAGCTACCAGGGTGTCCTTATTGAAACAATTATCAGCCGGATGCTCGAAACCATGAAAGATTTTGGGCTTGATGATATCATCAGCGAGCTGGAAAAGGACGCCTCAACCCCGCCGGAAATACGGCAGGCAGTCGTTAATCGGTTCGTTGCCGCAAAGAAATGGGGCGTCTTCAGCAAACAAGGCACTCCCTTGCACGAACTCGTGAAAGGCGGCCAGGTTACCGTCCTTGACGTCAGCTGTTACATCACCGCAGCAGGAACCCAGGGATTGCGCGCCCTCGTGATCGGCCTTGTCGCCGAAAAGTTATTCGTCCAGAGGATGATTGCACGAAAAGAGGAGGAAGTTCAATCCATAAAAGAAACGACCCATTTTCTTGCGGAAAAAGCAGAGAAAGTCCAGAAAGAGCCGCTTGTCTGGCTGGTTATCGATGAAGCGCACGAGTTCCTTCCCAACGAAGGCCAGACTCCGGCGTCACATCCCCTTATCACCATCCTTCGGGAAGGCAGGCAGCCCGGCATCAGCCTCATCCTCGCAACCCAGCAGCCGGGAAAGATCCATTCTGATGTCATGACTCAGTCAGACATCGTCATCTCTCACCGGTTGACGGCAACCGCAGACGTCCAGGCTTTAGGCGCCCTGATGCAGAGCTACATGCGGGAAGGACTTGACAAGCAGCTGAACGTCCTGCCCCGCTCAAAAGGCTCCGCAGTCATCTTCGACGATAACAACGAGCGCATGTTCGCGATGAAAGTCCGGCCTAGATATACATGGCACGGAGGAGAAGCCCCGACAGCCCTGCACATTGAGAAGAAGATGTTTGAGTTTTGAGGGATGTTTTCTTGTTTTAGAGTTATTCAATAAGAGGATAAGATTGCAAACCATAGACTAATTAAACAGGGTGTGGGGCAGTAAAAGACCTGAACAACAAAGTTTATAAAAAAGGTAGAGATAAAGCCAGGCTATGGCATGGTACATCGAAGCGCTGCTGTTCTTCTGGGCGCTGCTGAAAGACTGGCTAACGACTATTTTCATCACCCCCTTCCGCTCGACGGATATGCTCTGGCTCCTTGTCCCCGTATGGGTCTCCTGGTTCTTTGCTGAATTCTTCCAGGAAAAGATAGGAACCTCGATGGGAAATGCCCTCACCAACGCCGTCATTGTCCTCTGGGGAAGCATCGACTGCACAAGGCAGACCGTCAGGCTGATTGCAGCAGGGCTCGTGAAAGGCACCGCAAACATCATTGCCCGGTTTGCCATCATCGGGGGAATTTTCCTCTACGGCTTCACGATTGTTTTCCTCGGATGGAGAGGCAACGAGATCATAAAGAAAGTTGCAAGGATCCGCGAAGTGACATACGTTTTCGTGATGTTTGTCCCAATCTTCTACAACGCCATCCCCCTCACGTGGAACCACGTCATTGCCGCCATCCTCTTTTTCCCGGTCTTTTATTACGCCATTGAACTATTCGACCGCCTGACTCCCAACCCTGCCGCAGTCACCAAAGATATTGAAGAAAGCCCAAAAAACTACAGAGAATCTAATTACTGAATGCTGGAATTTCCAGGATAGTATACAGAAAAAGCGCAATACGTTATTTCGTAAAAAACAACATTTCTCAAAAGGCACGGTTATGGAGCTTACCTCCCAGTTCTTGCCGCCTGAATCTTCCTGACCTCCCAGTCAATCTCTTTTTTTGTTTCACTAGAAACCTTTGGCCTGATAGTCCTTAAAACACAATACTTCAGGAAGAGATCTTCATTGTTAAAACCTAATTTCTTCATGACTCCCCTTAATTTTTTGTACCCATTCCCGGAAAGCTTCATGGTAACGGGGATATTGTTTGCCATTCTCATGCCTTGCAAGGTTCACAAAAATAAATTGTTAAATGAATTAATCTTTGTTGCGGTCATTTGGATTTAGCCTGAGCTTTGATGCTTTGCCTATCTTTTCTTCTCTAACTCGGGCATTACCGGCGAATAGGTCATCGAGATGAAAGAAGCGATGAACATCAGCCCAAAGAGCAGCATGAACGTAAAACCCCAGCTCTTGCTCTTCCCGTAAAGGTAGAAACCGGAGATAAGCAGCCCGATGATGGAAGCTGCAAAAAAACTCTGTTTCAATGGCGCAACTCTGGAAAGCATGATACCACCTCTTCCTCAATATCAAAACTGTTGTCCGATTATATAAATGTTTGCCACTTTTGCCGGGGAATTGGCGTTAAGAATATCGGACCCCTATCTGTGGAAAGCCCGATACACCCAAACTACCATAAAGAATATATACCCTTATTATGCTCCATTACCAAGTTTAAACAGTTTAATGGTGTGGGTAGATTTATGGGAGAATTATCTGAGCTTCTTGAAAGAGAAAATGTTGCAGTTATTGTTGAGTCTAATGTAGATAAACAACACATGTATGACCCCGAAGCCAATCGCCAAGAAGGGCAGTGGCTTGCTAATTTAGTGTTTGGCGATAAAACGTTTCGGGGCAGAAAGCCGATTCTTAAGATAAATACAGTGGGTGAGCCAAGAAAGGATAATGAGCCTATCAGGGATGAGTTGAGAGGGATGGCAACAAACTTTCTGGCCTTCCCCGGTATTCTGGATGTTGTGTCTCAATTGGCAGAAGGGGGTTATGTGGTAGATGGAGTTAACCGCCCCCAGGGAAATACTTTCGCAGAATGGGGCATTTATGAAATGATGAAGCCTTTTAAAAATTTACAGTTGATTGATTTGACATGGCCAGAAGATTCTGGTTATTTTAACACCGTCGAAATAGATGGCATTGTTCACCCCAAAATCCCGCTTTGCCGTCCTGTCGGGGATGAAGGGACTTTTTATGTAAGAATATCGGCTCCCAAGGCCCATAATTTACCGGGAATAAGCGCAAATGTCAAGAACAGCCAGGGAGCAATGAGGATGGCTGTAAGATGTTTTTGCGAGATTCTTGGGCCTCCGCCTGAAAAGTTCTTGGACCAAAAACTTAGATCACCATTCGCAGAATTTTATAGATACGCAGATGAGGGAGATAACTGGCTTGTCGATGTCAGGAGATTGCACGAACAACATGTCCGTGATGGGCTTCCTTATTGGAATATGGCTCAGGATGGTCAGCCTTACAGGTTAGAGATGTGGTCTCAGCGGATTTTTGACCTTACAGCTGCATTGAAAAAAATATATGGAGATAACATGCTGAATGTTATACTTGGCCCGATAGGAAGGGATGGAAGCGGTTTTCAGAATACGGGAAAGGACGTTTATTTTCCGTGGCATATCATTTCAAGGGATGCTTCATTAGGTGATGGGGTGCTGGCGTTAATGACCGGAAATGAGGATGTTGGTTTTTTAAAGGTGGGCTATGAAAGGGGGATTGGGATACCGCCTGAGAAGGCAGAATTATTTCTGTACAAGGGCGGAAAGTGCGAACCTACCTCGGTAGCGGAGCTTAAGGCTAAACGTGTTTTGCTCGAGGTTTGCCCGTTTTTTAAGTATGAAGATAGGTCTTTAAGGGTGAGGCATAGCCGTGAGTTTATCGATGCGAATATTGGCGAACATCCAGAATATAGGCAGATAATCGAGAGCGTACCTAATTAAGATTTAGGGTCCTATTGCACATTCCAGAGAATCTCACAAATTCTTATGAAAATATCAAGTTCCTGATTATAGAAACAAAAACTTTCTCCGAAAGGCCAAGAACAATTAAGTCTCTTGACCGAACAATTTCACTCATACCTCAGCGCCTCAACGGGCGCCTGCTTTGAAGCCTGATAGGCAGGAAGCAATCCGGCAATGCATCCTAATCCGATGGAAAACACCATGCAGAACAACACAAGCCAGAGCGGAAACACAGGCTGCAAAAACCCCAGCCCATAGTGCCTTGCAAGAAACCCCCCAAACGACGAGATGATAAAGCCGGCGATTATTCCCAGAAGGCCGCCGGCAGCCCCGAGCATCCCGGACTCCATCACGAACATCCACACCAGCGCATTATTTCCTGATCCGACTGATTTGAGGATTCCGATCTCCTTCGTCCTCTCAAGGACAGAAGTGTACATCGTGTTCATGATGTTGATTGCAGCGATAAGGAGGGAAATAAAGGCGATGATAACTAAAATTCCATTCAGCACCCCGATCACGGCAGAGAATGTCTGGAGTATTTCCTCAAAGGTCTGGACAAAGAAATCCTCCTGCCCCTCTTTCTGGCCCCTATGCCTTCGTAGCTGCTCGGCAGCACGCTCAGACAATTGCTCCAGAGGCGCTCCACGCTCAACGCGAACCATGACAAACGAGAAATCACGCTCCCCGAAAATTGCATGAAATCCATCCTCCGTCACATAGACGTTCCGGTCATCCTCAGGATTCCCTAGCGAGCCATAGAACCCAACCACCTCAACCTTTACCCCATTGACAATGATTTTATCCCCTAAAGCGGCTGGGCGGGGAAACACCTTATTCTCGAAGAGGTAGTTGTAGCCAAGGACAGCTTTCAGCTTATCCCCTTTTGCCAGCCCCCTCCCTTTGTTGATGTCCAATGTATAAACTTCCTCGACAATCCTCCTCTCAGGGCCCATGGGGATTCCTGAAACGAACGGAAAAATAGGCTTTGTGTTCTCCTCTTTCTTAACCTCGCCCTGCACAAGCAAGAGCCCGGCAGCGCCATCAACACCGCCCATCTTCCTCAGCAGGGTGATTTCATCGTCGGAAAACGCCACCGTGCTCGTCCCCGGAGGCCCAAACCCCTTGGGCTGGATAACGAGCTTATCCGTCCCCATCTTCTTCGCCGTATCCCCAAGAAAATCCTGGACCCCCTGCCCAAAGCTAACAAGGGTAAAGATAGCCATGATGCCGATTAGGATGGAGATGGCTGATAAAAAGCTCCTCATCTTCCTCAGCAAGATGTTCCGGAATGCATAAAAGAATAATTCCTGTTTCATCCGGCAAACCTCAGCGATTCGACGGGCTGCTTGTTCGCGGCGCGGAGCGCAGGAGAAACCCCAAACAACGCACCAAGAAAAAACGAGCTCGCCAACGAACCGATAATCAGCCAAAAAGAGAATTCCGCCCGTATGAGCCCGCTCCCTAAAACTGCCTTTCCAACAGCGACCATCCCCGTTGTCAATAACATTCCGGCCCCGACGCCTAATAAGCCGCCGACAAGCCCTAAAAAGCCGGCTTCGGCAAAGAACAGCAAAAAAATATGGAATTTAGTAGCGCCGATTGATTTTAACACTCCGATCTCCCTGGTTCTTTCCATTACTGCAGTGTACATCGTGTTGAGGATCCCGATGCCTCCGACAACGACTGATATCCCTGCGATGATCCAGACAAAAATGTTGACACCCAGCAAAACATCGCTTATTCCGGAAATAGCGGAAGCCGCGGTCACCACAGAAAAGTCTTCTTCCCCTTCCTTGACGCCTCTCCGTCTCCTAAGGAGCTTTTCTGCTGAGGATTTCACTTCATCAACTTCGCCCCTTGAGCGCGCCCGTAATGCAATGAGGTCATACGACGACACCGGCACCTTGAGGAGCTCCCTCGCAGGCTGCTCATTCATCAGCACCGCCCCATCAAGGATAAAGCTGCCTTTTTTCTCAAGCACCCCCGCCACCGTGAAAATCTTATCATTGATAGTGACTTTAGCCCCGGGAACGATGGCTTTCCCAAACGTATCCTTGTCCGCAAGAGAAGCCCCGACAACAACAGAGGATTTGTCGCCGTCCTCGAGCAGCCTGCCTTTTTCCGCAACATAATGGATAACCTCTTCGAGCTCTTTCCTTGCAATGCCGTCAGGCATCGTCGTAATCATCGCTGCAGCAGATTTTTTATTGAATTCCATTGTCGTTGACCGTACAACCCGCCCCATCGCGCTCCTGACAGAAAGCATCCTTCCCAGTTCATCTACATCTGACTTCGTCAACGGCTTCTCGACAACCGTTCCCCCGGGAGGCCCAAAATCGCTTCCCGTGTTTACCCGGACAAGGTCTGCTCCAAGAAATCCGAATTGGGACAAAACCGCTTCCCTCAATCCCTCACCCAGGGCGATGAACGAGACGACAGCCGCAATCCCGATAAATATCCCCAGCGTCGTCAGATAGCTGCGGAGCTTCCTCCCTTTAAGATGCAGAAATGAAAAACGGATATAGTCGGACAGCACAACCCTCAACCCCCAAAAAGTAAACGCCTGAGTATTTGCCGGCGCCCTCAACATCGTTCAGTGATGTTGAGCCGTTCCCTTACCGCACGCCGGCATGATAAATCCCATTAAGGATGATGGATGGAATATGCGGATGATGGATCCAAGACGAAAATGCTACAGAGCAGCCCTCTTCCGTCTCCTCTTAGCGCGAAAATACCAGTACGCCAGTCCCCCGGCCAATACAACAACAACCAACACCCAAGCCCCGCTTCCTTTCTGCTGGATCCCTAATTTCTTTGCATCGTCTTCAGAAAACAGCGGAAGGGAAACCTGGACGGTTTTCTGGTATTCCCTGTTGGTTGCATCCCGGTACTGGACAGTTACCGGCAATAAAACCTCATCGCCCGAAACTTTGCCCAGGGCGATGGTATATTCAGCGGTTTCATAATCATCCGAATCGATATTGCCGACATAGACATTCGGCGACGAAAGCACCCGGTACTCCTTTGACTCGCTTAAGGCTGCCTGTAAAAATTTTATATCGGTGATTCCCTTGTTGACGAACTTTACAGATATTTTTCCCGCCTGGCCCCGGGTATAGGCCGCCGAAGATTCAAGCGACACTAACAGCTCAGGCTGCTCCCCCACCATAACGCCGACACTCTCATTTTTCTTGTAGCTTGTTCCCAGCCTGTCAAGGAACGAAATTTCAAGAGGCACATTATAGAGGCCGGATGCAGCCTCTGGCTGGGGAACAACATCAAAGGATACGCGGGAAACGTTTCCTGCCCCGATGAGCTTTACCACTTTCTCGTTCGTTGACCCGACCGTTGCCAGGGGAAGCCCGTCAAGCTTCACCTTCACCTTCACGTCTTTGATAAAGGACAATGCAAGGTTCTCAAGGTCTATATGCAGCGTCCCTTTGCGCCCCTGTTCCAGCACATCGGGGAGGGTAAATGCGCGCACCGCCCGAAGGATGGCGCTCGATGGCTTGATCTCAACCGTGAAGGGCTCAAGCAATATCCATACCCCGTCATTGATTTTATATTTCAGCTCAAGGTCTGTATCGCCCTCACCGGCCCGCTCATCGACCCTCAGGCGATAATCGACAATTACGCCGATCTTCCCGATCTGCTTCCCATAGACAGACCCGATTTTCTTGACTGGACTCTCTCCGGGGTCGAGCGAGAAGGGATACTCCGGAAGCAGTTCGAGGATGATATCCTCTGCATTCTCCCTGCCGTCATTCTCAACCTTAAACCGGACAGTTACATAACGACCCGGCTCCGCAGGGTCTGGCTCATGATTGACCATAGTAACTTCAATCTTGAAGTTCGAGGCGAGGCCCGTTCCTCCAAAAACCGCCGCAGGCAGGATGGCAGAGAGAGAAAAAGAAAAAAGAGCAGCAAGGATAATGATTCCCATCCCTGTGCCGTGGTATTTTGAAATGGATGTTGATTTTTTACTTCCCATAGTGCCATCCTCCAATGTTTAACCGTATTTAAATGTATTATTATTGCGTAATTAGTCAGGAGCCTGAAGTTTAGGTTTTGACCTGTCAAAAACACCCCGCCCTAAAGTCCCAGAGGGATACCAGAAACGCAAAGGCGTTTCTCCGTAGGCAGGGCGTGTTTTTGAGCTGCTCAGAAATGGCCATCTTACTCTGGGCTAAAGCCCAGAGATTGCGATTGGCAATTTCTGTTGTTTCTATTTATCCTGTCGGGAAACCCAACAACAATGGCGAGGCGAGGTCGGGGGACTTGCCCCCTCCGGGGTGACCGAGCAGGGCAAATCCGAGCGTAGCGAGGATTTGACCGTCGAGCCCATTGTTGTTGTTGGGTTTCTTGGTTTCTTGGTTAAGTCGCTTCAGCCGACTAACCTATTACATTATTGTTTAGCTCGAATGTTATCCTTGATGCAGCTATTATCCTGCAATTTTTCCATCCTGCAGCCTGACAATCCTGTCGGCATGCTTTGCTATTTCCTTGTCATGAGTGACCATAACGATCGTCTTATGCTCCTTGCGGTGCAGCTCTTTGAGCATCGCGATGACCTGCTTTCCCGTCGCTGAGTCAAGGTTTCCCGTCGGCTCATCGGCGAGTATTACTTTGGGGTCGTTTGCCAATGCCCTCGCGATCGCAACTCTCTGCTGTTGGCCTCCGCTTAGTTCCGATGGCCTGTGGAATGCCCTCTCCTCCAGGCCGACCCTTTGCAGCAGCTCTAACGCCCTCTTTTCCCGCTCATCCCGGGAATGCCCCTGGAACAGCATCGGCAGCCCAACATTCTCCAGCGCGCTTAACGTCGGAATAAGGTTGAATTGCTGGAATATGAATCCGATCACTTTCCCCCTTATTTGCGCAAGATGTGATTCGGAGAGCGAAGCGATATTCCTGCCCTGCAAAAACACATTCCCCCTGCTCGGGATATCGAGGCATCCCACCAGGTTCATCGCCGTTGATTTTCCGCTTCCCGAAGCCCCCATAAGGGCAAGAAACTGCCCTTCCCCAACTTTGAGCGAGATGCCCTGGAGCGCGGGAACACTCACCGCCCCCATGGGATAGATTTTCCAAACGTCCTCAAGCTCAATGATAGGTTTCATGCTCGCTTGTTTTCCCCGCAAACCAAATTTTCATTATCCATCACAGGCCAGCCCAAAGCTATT
>JACPII010000106.1 GCA_016188175.1 Candidatus Woesearchaeota archaeon
ACAGGCCAACCGTTGCAAGGACTAACAGGTGAGGGATCTTTCTTCCCAGCTCCCTGAAGAAAATGGCTGCCATACTGATCCATAGGATTGGAGAATTTATAAAACTAGTGTTTTTGGGTTAAGTTGTGTCATCCTCAAGGTAATTCCCTATGGTGGATTTCTTCAATGCATAAAACTCGCCAAGAAAGAGCTATTGGAAACAATACCGAGAAAGAATGATGGATGGAAAATCTCAAAATAGAAAATCCCAGCCGCAACAACAGAAAATCTTCGGATTTTCTTAGTTGCGCTCGGCTTCGCCTCGGCAACAAGCTGCGGGGTATGAACCCATTTCGAGGAATCAAAGATTAATCCCCTGCCTTTTTGCTTCAAGCTCAAGAAGCTTGAGCAGTTCTTTATTATCAAGGTGCCATCCTTTCTCGCTTATGTCAGCAAATGCACGATCCCCTTCCTTTTTCACGAGGGCATCCCAGTACTGCACCCGCTTTTTTATTTGTTTATAGGAGTCTTTCAACCGGGCAGGATATGCTTTGCTCTTCCGCAGCTTTTCAAATCCATCTACTGGATTTTTTTCCATGCTAACCTCAGAAAGTAAATAGGCAAGAGCCCACCAGTCCTGGCCTTTCCTCGCAGCCGCAATAAACTTCCTTATCTCTTCTCTACGATTGTACATCTGTGTTTCACCTAAGGCAAAGCACCTAACTGGCTATTGTTCAACCGTCAACTCCTTTCTATGTACTCGTAAGGGGCGATAATACATTCCCGACCCAATTTTTCATTCCTTTTTTAATAATGCGGCTGCCGGGATTCGAACCCGGATACCAGCCTGATTCCCCGAGATGGGAAGGCTGTATTTGCTATACCGAAGTATCTTAGCCGTTGGATCACAGCCGCGTGGAGAAAAAAGTGCAAATGGGAATCTCTTTACTCCTGGCCAGCGGGCTCGCCCTCTCCCCCATAGGACGGAACAGCTGCCTTGTTGATAATCATAATGTCGCCGACAGACTTAACGAGCTGATGGGGCACAATAACTCCCTTGGCGCTGCCCAGCACTTTGACCAAGAATGAGTTTTTCGTGGCCCGAACCCTCCATCCGAATACCTTGTTGCCTGCAACGATGCACTCTTCAACATCGCCAAAATAATCGCCGGTGTCGGTAAAAACCCTCATCTCGTATGTTTCAGAAACCCGTTTCATCTTTAGCATGATTCCCCTCCGCAGCCTATTCCGTTACTCTTTTGGAATGGTATTATCCTCCTTAAGAAAAGTTAAGGTATATAAAGTTAGCGGTTTTCTTTTCTAAAGCGGGGCAGGAAGATGCCCCCCATGACAAAACTACGGACAAAGCCCATGAGCACGAAGCAGTTTCACAACCTTATCTTGCTGGGGACATCCCACATTGCCCGGCAGAGCATCGTTGAGGTAGAGCGGGCTGTCGAGACTTTTCAACCTGCAATTGTTGCGCTGGAACTGGACAAAGAGCGGTTTTTGGCGCTTCAGCATGGCCGCAAAGGCTCTCCCCGGTTAAGGGATATCAGGCACTTCGGGGTCAAGGGATTTCTTTTCGCCGTCCTTGGGGCGTGGGCCGAGAGAAAGCTCGGGGAGGTTGTTGGAGTTGCCCCCGGCGATGAGATGAAAAAAGGGATATTATTGGCAAAACAACATGGGGCAAAAATAGCCCTGCTTGACCAGCCGTTAAACATCACTCTGAAAAGGATTTCCCAAAGGCTGACCTGGAAAGAAAAGGGGAGATTCTTCATCGACATCTTCAAGGCTGTCTTTTTTAAGGAAAAAGAGTTCCTGTTCGACCTTCGGAAGGTTCCCGAGAATGAAATAGTCAAAAAGATGGTTGACCTGGTCAGAGTCCGATATCCAACCCTGCATGAGGAATTAATTGTCCAGCGCAACCGCGTGATGGGGGGAAAGCTTCATGCTATCATGGAAAACCACCCCGACGTTAATATCCTTGCATTAGTTGGGGCGGGGCATGTTGATGGGATTTTTGACCTGTTGCGAAAGTCTTATAAACATTAAGGCCGGTGAAAACATTATGCTACCGTTGGCAGATTACCTTTACCGGGTCAAAACCTATTTCCCTTATAAGCGCGGTGAACTTAGGGATCTACTGCTCTGCACCATCCTCCTTTCTTTTATCATCTCGTTCCGGGAATGGGGGATCGGTGTTTTTGACATCGGAGTAGGGCTTGAGAACTGGGGGACTTCATTTCTTCTTGTGGGGTTTTCATTATTCATCATCACCGCTGCCCAGCGGCTTGTCGGGATATACCATGGCTACCAGGTGGAATATCGGCTGTGGTGGATGGGAATCTTAACCGGGATTACGCTCGTTTTTGTGTCCCGCGGCGCGCTCTGGTTTTTGCTTCCCGGAGGAATAATGGTCAATCATCTTGCGGGGCACCGCCTCGGATTCCACCGTTATGGGATGGATTATTATATCCTCGGGCTGATCAGCTATGCGGGGACCCTTGCAGCATTCCTGCTTGCATTGCTGGTGAAAATTTCCGGGACTGAGAATGAGGTTCTTGGCAAGATGGTGTATTTTTTAGTCCTCTTTATCATCTTTGACATGCTGCCTGTCCCTCCGCTTACCGGAATCAAACTTTTCTATGGCTCCCGGCTGGTGTATATTTTCCTGCTCGCCCTCACGCTTGTCGCAAGCTTCCTGATGCTGACTGACATCCATCCTGTTCTTCTGGCGATCATCTCGTTTATCGCTGCGGTTGTAATCTGGTTCGTCTATTATCTGGGGATCGAGAGAAAGATCTGGCGCGGGCCGTATGGAGGCGGGTGGGCGCCCAAGTTCAAAAAATGAGCGATTTTGTATCCAATAACTATCCGGAGTTCCTGTTTACCGTTTTCCTAGTCGTTGCGTTCTTAATCTCCCTGAGCCTGCCGTCTGCAGCATTTACCTATATCATGGCTGTGGTGATGGGGGCGATGGCGGGGAGGCTGATTTTTTTCCGCCAGCATAAGACGCTTCTTCCCTTTGTCGTTGTCGTCATCGGCTTTTTTATCGGGTTTATCAGCGGCGCCCGGTTTGGAAGCTGGAAAATCTTAAGCATCCTTTTTATCCTCAGCGCCTATTTGGGGTGGTATGGGCATGAGAAAGGGTATATCACGAAGCCGTATTAGGGCGTATGGCTCTGGAGATTATTATCCATAGGCAAGGTATGGAAAACATTGCTCCAAACGTCTGGAAATTGAATGTGGACAGCAATGTCTATCTGCTCAAGCTGCGGGAGTGGGTAGTCATCGATACGGGGCCGTGTTCGGCGAAAGAAGAAGTGAGGAATGCAATACGTTCTCTTGCCCCCTTAAACAAAGTCGCTAAAGTGGTGTTTACTCACCTGCACTTTGACCACATTGGAAATTTTGACTTGTTTCCAAAAGCTGATTTTTTCGCTTCATCAGGGGAGATTCAGGCTCTTGGGCAAAATAAAATGTTCACTATCCTTGATGCTTCGAGCGCTAGAGAGTTTTCTCCAAAGTTAAAACCTTTGAAGGATATGCTGGGGCTTAAAGTGATTGCAACGCCCGGGCACTCTCCCGGGAGCGTCTGCCTGTGGTATGGAAAGGAGGAGATACTCTTTTCGGGAGATACTTTGTTTGCACACGGCTATGGCAGGGTTGATTTTCCGTTCTCTGATGCTGAGGCGATGGAGAAAAGCTTAGCTCTGGTGAGAAAGATGCCGTATAAGATTCTTGCGGCGGGGCATGATTACTAGGCGCAGGGAATATTCGCCGTTGGGCACGTATGCACTTGGTGGAGTATAGAAAACTCTAAGCGGGAAGTGGAGTTAGTCCCATCTCAAGGCACGTATACACTTATTGGAGTAAAGAACAAGGGTTATTCACAACCTATTTAAACAAAATTCTCTTTCCAGAATTCCTGGTTGCCATGATTAAAAACTTCACTCCCCGGCTGTATCAGCAGACCATTCTCGCGACCTGTGCAGCAAAGAACACCCTCGTCGTCCTTCCGACGGGGCTGGGGAAGACGAACATTTTTTTAATGCTTGCTGCGCATCGGCTGAAGCTGTATCCCCAAAGCAAGGTGCTGCTTGTCGGGCCGACAAAGCCGCTGATCGACCAGTACTTTGCGGTGTTTGAAAAATATTTTGAGATCGGCTCAGGGAGCATGGGCATCTTTACCGGGGAGGTTGCACCGGAAAAAAGGGCTGAGCTCTGGAAATCCTGCAACATCCTCTTTTCGACTCCGCAGGGATTGGAGAATGATGTCATCAGCAATCGGATCGATCTGGAGAAAGTTTCTCTCCTGGGATTTGATGAAGCCCATCGGGCCGTCGGCGATTATTCTTATGTCTGGCTTGCGCAGCAATACTGCAAACGCGCGCAATTTCCGAGGGTCATCGGGCTGACTGCATCTCCCGGCTCGGAGCTGGAAAAGATCGAGGAAGTGTGCAAAAACCTTTCTATCGAGGACATCGAGGTGAGGACTGAGGATGACCCGGATGTTGCAGGATATGTCCAGGATGTTCATATCGACTGGGTGAAGGTTTCCCTGCCGGAGAGCTTCAAAGAAGTCCAGAAATACCTGAAGGCGTTCCTGCACGACCGGATGAAGAAACTGCTTGAATGGGGAATCTTAAAACGGAGAGAAGAGGATTTTGGGTTTGTCAGCAAGACTGACCTGCTGGGGCTCCAGGCCCATGTGCGGGGGATGGCTTCTTCAGGTGAAGGCGGCTTTGTTGCGTGGAATGCAATTTCGGTGCTGGCTGAAATCATGAAGGTGCAGCATGCTCTGGAGCTTCTTGAGACGCAGGGGATTAAAGCGCTCCACGGCTATTTCCATAAATTGCAGCAGGAGGCTGTCTCTGGAAAAACAAAAGCAATCAAGAACATAAGCCGGGACCTTAATTTTCGCATGGCGGTTATGAAGGCAGAGAATCTGTTTCAAGGAAATATCCAGCATCCGAAGCTTGTGGAACTTAAAAACCTTATTGGGAAGGTGTTTGAGCTCAATGCCCAAGCCAAAGTGATGGTGTTCAACCAATACCGTGAGAATGCAGTTGAGATCGTTGACGAGGTCAATACTATCGCCGGAGTCAAGGCAATGCTTTTCGTCGGGCAGATGAAAAAAGGGGAAACGGGCTTGACGCAAAAGGAGCAGAAAGAGATTGTCGAGCGTTTTGCCGGCGGCGGGTTTAATGTTCTTGTGTCCACTTCTATCGGTGAAGAGGGGCTCGATATTCCGAGCGTTGACCTTGTCGTTTTCTTCGAGCCTATCCCTTCTGCGATACGGACTATCCAGCGAAGGGGAAGGACAGGCAGGCAGGAAGAAGGCCGAGTGGTAATCCTGATGACTCTCGATACCCGGGATGTCGGATACCGGTGGAGCGCCCACCACAAAGAAAAACGGATGTTCAGGACATTGGAGATGCTGAAAAAGAAGATGCATCTTGGCCCTGCGGCCTCAACCCTCCCCTTAGGAACCTTTAGCCGGAGGGAGAATGGCACGAACCAGGAAGCCCCGAGAGAGAACCAAACCAAACTTATAGTCATCGTCGACCATCGCGAAAAAGGATCAAGGGTAATCAAAGACCTTATCGATATGAATGTGCGCATCCAGCTGGAAACCCTGGAGTACGCTGATTATCTTCTAAGCTCCCGGGTCGGAGTCGAGCTCAAAACGACGGAAGATTTTGTCAACAGCCTTATCGACGGGAGGCTGCTTGGGCAGTTGCGCAGGCTGAAGGAACAATATCTCAAGCCCTTGGTGGTGATTGAGGGCGAGCAGGATCTGTACAGCGTCAGGAATGTCCATCCCCATGCCTTGCAGGGGATGCTGGCGACGATCCTCATCGATTATGGGATACCTATGCTGTTCACGAAGAATGCAAAGGAAACTGCATCCGTGCTTTTCATCATCGCAAAAAGGGAGCAGGGGGGGAAAAGCGAATCTTTTTCTGCTCACCAAGAAAAGAAGGAAATGGGCCTGACCGACCTTCAGGAATATGTGGTGTCTTCATTTCCCGGCGTGGGGACTGGACTTGCACGGCCGCTGCTCAGGAAGTTTGTTACGGTAAAAAATTTTGTGAATGCGAGCGTGGATGAGCTCAAAGAAGTTGAGAATATCGGGGATGTGAAGGCGAAAAAAATAAAAGAGATCGTTGACGGGGAATACAAACTCTGATGTTTCCCCTCAGCGTTTGGATTAAATCCTTATCGCTTTAAGGCGTTTCACTCTTTCTTCCGTTCGGGGGTGTGTTGAGAATAACGTGAGGAAGCCCCTTGCCGAGAAGGGTGATGAAATGAACAGGTGCGCCGTCGATTCGGTAACTGCCGAGATGCCGAAAGGATGGGCATGGGTGCTTTTTTCCAGTTTTTGGAGGGCAAGCGCAAGGCCGTTGGGGTTTCTGACGAGGCGTGCCCCGGTCTCATCGGCAATGAACTCGCGGGAACGGGAGATGGCGAGCTGGATCAATGTTGCTATCAGGGGGGTGACAATCGCGAGGACGATAAGCTCAAGTGGGTTCCCTTTCCGCTCATTGTCCCTCCCCCCGCCAAAAATAGCTGCATAGCGCGCCATCATCGCGATAAAGGAAATGACACTGGCGATGGTTGCGGCAATTGCAGCAATCAACGTATCGCGGTTTTTGATATGGGCAACTTCATGGGCGATAACTCCCTTGAGCTCTTCTTCATCGAGAAGCTCCAGGATGCCGAGGGTGCAGGCAACGGCTGAATTCTTCGGATTCCTTCCGACGGCAAATGCATTTGCATGGTGGGCAGGGATGATGCACACTTTCGGCATGGGAAGCCCTGCTTTTTGAGTGACTTCTTTTACGATATGGTACAGCTTCGGGTTGTCTTTTTCCGCGATTACCTTTGCCCGGTAAAGGGCAAGGACAATCTTGTCCGAGAAGTAAAAAGACCCGAGGTTCATTATTGCTGCGAAAAACAACGCAGTAATAAGCCCATTTTGGCCCCAAAACGAGCCTATCCAGAGCAGGAGGGCTGAAAGAAGGCCAAGCAGGATTGCAGTCTTGAATTGGTTAAATGCGGCCATACCGCGTGGGAGAAAATTGAAGTTTAAATAGTTGATGGTCAATGTTTTTAAGCTGGCATCAACTCCCCCTTAAATATGCGGTTTAGCCTAAAACCATTGGAGTTTATCCTTGCATCTATACTTTCCCTGTATTTAGGCTGCGCTCCAAAACCCGAGCCCATCTTAAAAAATGATGAAGAGCTTAAACAAAGGCTTCTTGCCGAATACGACCGGCGGGCCTTACCCTACGAGCAGTCAGGTGATTTTCCTCCGCTGGAAAGGGGAGCGGACTATCGTTCTTTGAAAGGAGAAATATGGAAAAGGTTCGACAGCATTGAAAGGTTCCAACAAGCCAATGAAAAGCCAAGGGACCTTGAGGATATGCTTTCTTTAGTTGAATCAAAGCTGGCGGAATTTACCCCCGTTATTTCTGAACGGGGAGAAGGGATTGCGGAGAGGAAAAATACGCGTGCTGACCTTTACATCCACGATCAAGCAATGAAAAGGATTGAACTGACCAAGACGGCTATAAGCGAAGTGCGGGCTGAGCTGAATAGCGGCACACGGGGAAGGTATACTGAACTGGTTAACAAGATTGAGCAAGTTGAAAGCACCCTTCAATATCTTAACAGGGCCAGTAATTATTTTAAAAATCCGGGAGGTATTATGCTGGATGTCAGGGAAAAACATTCCTATTCTTTCACGTTACAGCTTAAGGGAGATGCATCAGATAACGGCATCAGTAAAGTGAGATGGGAGGATGCTATTTCTATCAGAGTGGACAGGCAGGAATTTTTAATGCGCTATGAACAAGAAGAATTGAAAGGAATTACATTTGGAGGCCCATTTGATTCAGCCCAGGGCCATTCCTCGGCTGTTATATCTGGGAAAGAAGAACGTGTTTCTTTCTTTTATAGGACGGATGACGGAAAAATGGAGACCATCACCCGGGAAGAATTTGAACGATTTAAGAATTTTGTCTTGGGGGCTAAAGTTGACCACTTCTCTATCGACGATGGTGAGGGGGGTACAATCTTAAAATTGAATGAACCACTAAGCAGCGGAATCTTGAAGATCTTCTAGGTGGTCATGTTTTCTTTCTGTTCCTGAACTTCTTGTAGAGCTCTATGCCGTCCTTTGCCTTCTGCTTCAACCTTTCCAGAAGCAGCTTTGCCCAGATGAATTCACTTCCGAGAACTCCAAGCCCTAAAAAAATAACCACGGCTGCGGGGCCCGGGGTGAAGAGGAGGATGGCCCCTAATAGGACGATAGTTCCCCCTATGATCCCCACAATCACTTTTTTTGCTGCCTTGAGCGTTTTGATGAGCATCTTTTCATTGCCTCTTTTCCTTTCTGCCTTACCTGGTAAGATATCTCCACATCCCTTCAATCTGCCTTAATTGGGTATTCTTAAAGAGGAAGTTGCGCAGGGTGTTATCTACCTTTACCCCATGCTGCTGAAGGTGGTGGTTGAGCTTCCCATAAAGCTCTTTTCCTTTTTTGTCGAGGTCGGTCAGGATAAGAACTTTCTGTTTTTCCTTAATGATGTCTTCGACAATCTTGAAGAGGGGCTTTTTGTTCAGCACCATTATGTTGGCCAATCCAAGCCGGTTGAGCGAGTTTTTGTCCTCGTTTCCTTCGACGATGATCAAGTGGTCCTCTTCCCCATAGCGGGCAAGGAGCTGCTGGAGTTCGGCTTTATGGCTGCTGCCCCGGCTGCCCTTTTTTCCGTTAGGGATCGGCCATGTTCTCATGTTCTTTACCGCCTGTTCCGGAGTACGGGGAGGAGGCATTTTATGAACGGGAAGAAGAGTGATTTTTATGTATTGTGATTCCGGGGCCGTCGGTTTTTTTTGCGGATACCTAATATTGTATCATTGGGCTTTACTATTATTGTGCCTAAAGGAACGCCCCGGCTACAAACTCCCTTTCCGATTCCCATGGTAAAAGCAAACAATTTTATAATATGTCCAATCTTTAATTCTGGGGGATTATCATGGATGCAATGCAGACGTTTCAGCACTATCGGCGGGAAGATGTCCGGCAGGCATTGGTGGAATGCGCTGCAAACCGGGAGATTGCGGTCAAGTTTGGGGATAAGGGATTTGGGAAAAGGCCTGATGTCCTCCAATTTCCAAGGGATGTTGTCGAATTTGCCCAGCAGGGAGCGACTTCTTTCCATGCCTCAGAAGAGCGGTGGAAGAATCCCTTGCAGTTACGGCCGTCGGCCCATAAGGGAGATATGGAAAAGCTCCGGATGGGATGGGACTTAGTGCTTGATATCGACTCAAAGTTTGTGGAGCTTAACAAAATTGCAGGCCATCTGCTCATCCAGGCGATCCAGCACCACGGGGTGCATGCGGTGTCCTGCAAGTTTTCCGGAGGCTCAGGATTCCATATCGGCGTTCCTTTCGAGGCATTTCCGGAAAAGGTCCATGACCGGGAAATCTGCCAGTGGTTCCCCGAAGGGCCGCGCGCTGTTGCACTGTATCTGAAAGATTTTATCTCGAAGCAGCTCCAGCAGGCGTACCTTGAGCGGTTTGGCATCGACGGGATTTTGAAGATGACGGGAAAACCTTTTGGAGAGATAGTAAAAAACAGCAAGTTCGACCCCTTTTCGGTCATCGGCATCGATACTTTGCTCATCTCGCCGCGGCACCTGTTCCGGATGCCCTACTCGTTCAATGAAAAGACGGGGATGGTCTCTGTGCCGCTCAACCCGGAACATGTTCTCTCTTTTGAGCCTGCAACCGCTTTGCAGAAAAATGTCCATGTCTCGAAATTTGTCTTTCTTGACCGGAAGCGTGCAAAGCCGATGGAAGCATACGGCCTTTTGCTTCAGGCATTTGACTATGTGCTTCAGCTTGAGGAGAAAAAAAGCACGGTGCCGTATGAGGGAAAATCCGAGGAGGTCGGGGAAGCGATTCCCGAGCAATTTTTCCCCCCCTGCATCAAGAAGATCCTTTTGGGCCTGAGGGATGGGAGGAAACGAGCAGTATTCATCCTTTTGAATTTCCTCCGAAGTGTCGGCTGGGATTATGACGCAATCGAGCGGCGCCTTCAGGAGTGGAACAAGGTGAATCCTGAGCCGCTGCGGGACGTCGTCCTTGTCGGCCAGCTCCGCTACCATAAAGCGAACAATAAAAAAGTTTTTCCGCCCAATTGTTCCAATGCAATGTATTACAAGGACCTGGGGGTTGCCTGCCCGCTGGATATTTGTGGAAAATTTAAAAACCCCGTGAACTTCACTAAAGCGCAGGTCAGGCATCTAGCAAAGGCTGGGAAGAAGGGGGTTAAAAAAGAAGTGAAGAAAGGATCAACGAAAGAAGCTGGGAATGAATCAAGGAAGGAAGGACCAAAAGAAGATAAGGCGGTGGCTGCCGGATCCAAAGATGTTTCAGCGGAAAACCTGCAAGCAAACGAAACAAAATCAACATAGTGTCCTGATGCATTTATTCCCATCCTTGTTACAGATGATAGGAATGTCAAATAATCAATTTGTCATGGTGCCGGCGTTGAGGAGTTCAATGGCAAGGGGAAGACCAACAAAAAGCAAAGTAAGGCAGAATCTCGTCAATATGCTCCATATCCTCAGAGAAGGGTATGGCTATGACCTTTATCGGCATTATCGGGAATTGTTCAACCCCGTCACGATGCGGGTTGTGTATTACCATCTCAAGAAGGGGGCTGAGCTGGGTGAATTCCAGCTCCATAAAATTACAAAGGAGCGGGGAAAATTCTCATGGGGCGAAGAAACTCGGAAGAGTTATTACCGGCTGGGCCCGGAAGCGAAGCCTGAGGCAGTTGCATCGTTGAAAGATCACTTCGATGAATATTTCAGGAGCCATCCTTTAGGTGCTTCATCGCCAAGAAATGGGGAAGCAAAAGAGGGGAGCGGCGATGAGCATGGAAACAATGCGGGCGATGGGATATGACGTTCGCCCCGTTCTCTTTTATGTATGTTCCCCGACGGCTTTCCGAGATCGAGGGCCAGGAAAAAGCAGTTGAACGACTACAGGCAGCATTGAAAAGATGGAAACCCGGAGGGGGCAGTTTTTTATTGTATGGGCCTCCGGGAACGGGAAAGACAGCCATCGCCTTTGCGGCTGCGCATGAGTTTAACCTCGATATCGTCGAGATGAGCGCTTCTGATTTTAGGGATGCTGAGCAAATCCAGGGAAAGGCAGGAAATGCCCTCCAGCAGCAAAGCTTGTTCCAGCGCGGAAAGCTGATACTTATCGACGAGATTGATGGAATCGCAGGGAATGAGGACCGCGGCGGGGTGCAGGCAGTCGCAGCACTTTTGGAGAAGCCCTACTATCCGGTTATCCTCACGGCGGAAAATCCCTGGGAGCACAAGCTGCAAAAAATACGGAAGGCATGCGAGATGGTTGAAATTGCCCCCCTGAGCTATTCTTCTATCGCCAAAGTTCTTGCGAAGATCTGCAGGGCAGAATCCATCCCTTTTGATACTGAGGCGC
The DNA here is from genome assembly GCA_016188175.1 of Candidatus Woesearchaeota archaeon. Taxonomy (GTDB): domain Archaea; phylum Nanobdellota; class Nanobdellia; order Woesearchaeales; family JACPBV01; genus JACPII01. The sequence goes on from JACPII010000106.1 coordinate 11,512, forward strand.
TCAAATCCGTCGCGAGGCGTGCCGGCGGGGACTGCAGGGCAGCTATCAATGACCTGCAATCGTTGACGGCCGTTACCCGGGAGGTGGCTTCTCAGAGCCTTGAACTGCTGGAGGAGCGCGAACAGCAAGACACCATGCCGGAAGCATTGGTGAGAATACTTAAATCGACCGACCTTTCGGTTGCGCTTCCTGCATTTGACCATGTTTCCGAGGATACCGATGAGCAAATCCTCTGGCTCGAGGAAAATATCCCTTTTGAATATGACAACCCGGAGGATGTTGCCGGGGCGTTTGATTCGTTGAGCAAGGCAGATGTTTTCCGGCGGAGAATCAGGCGGTGGCAGCACTGGCGCTTTTTAGTGTATATCAATGCGCTGTTGACCGGCGGCGTTGCGCTTGCCAAGAGGCAGAAGTACCATAAGATGGCCCGCTATAAGCCCACGGGAAGGCTCCTGAAGATATGGTGGGGCAGGCAGAAAGCGCTGAAAAAAGAGTCAGTCGCTTCTGCATTGGGGCAATGCTGCCATAGCTCGAAGAAAGCGATGGTCCCTTATGTCGGGTTTTACCGGAAAATCTTCAAGCACAACAAAAAGATGGGGGCTGCGATTGCGGAGCAGCTTGAGCTCGATAAGGAAGAGATGGGGTGGATGGAGAAATAGTTGAGTGATAAAACTGGTAGAAAAAGTTCTTAACTTAAACTCTTAGGCAGCCATCCTGTACTCTTGCTCGGGAACGGGGCGTTTTTTGTTTCTTGCCTGATGGGCCCGTGCATACTCCTCAAAGCTCGGCATGTAATGGCCAGGCATCGGCCCCGGCTGTTTCTCCTCTTCCTTCTTTTTTCCAAACCCGAGCTTGTTGGAGATGGTCCGGAGCAATCCTTCCTCTCCGACAATGAGGGAGAGGATGACATCATTGATCGTTCCAATGCCAACCCGGTAGGTGGGGTCTTTCACATAGTTCATGCTGTAAAAGTGGATGGGGGAGATGGTCAAGAATATCTCGAGGGATGACGGCAGCAATTTTTTCTTCAGGTCGTTATGGTAGGCTTCCTTTGCATACGGAATCATCTTTCCGTTGAAGAAGCCCTTCATGTAATTCCAGCCGCCGTGTTTATTAACGATATAATCTGTCTTCCTGTACCATGCAAGCCAGGGGAATATGCAGAAAGGGTTGAAGAGGACGGTCTTCGCAATCTTTCCGAGCAGGCTTACCGGCGAACCGATGATAAAGTCAGGAAGGGCGTACGCCCAATAGGCAAACGCTCCCCCGAAGTTCCCGACAGCGAGGGTCTTTCGCATGTCTGCCCAGGTGGTTTTTGTCTTTTTCTTCCAGTTGGTGATGAATTTTCCGACTCCCAAACCGATAGGGGTCAATAAGCTGGCTCCACCGCCGATGAGATAGGCAAGGCCTGCCAGGGGGGCATATTTTATCCCGTCCCAAATCATCGTACTCATCTTCCAGTCGGATGCTGGTTTTGCTGCCCCTTTGTCCTGCTGCTTTTTTTCTTCCTCCTTGACTTTTTCTTCAAGTTTCGACTCTTCATGGGGCTTTTCAGCGAAAGAAGGGGTCAGCCTGTGCTCAAGGTCGTCATGAGCCATGCCGCTCACCCCCAAATTCCTGCTCGTCCAGGTGCCGGATAGCGAATTCGACAGCATGGCTCCTGTTTCGGAATGTTCCATCCTCTATAAGCTCAGATATGGCGTCTAAGCTTTTCTTGTGGAGGGAGAGAGAAAGCTTAATCTTCATGGGTTCCTCCCCGACTGGAGGATAGATGAGATCCTTGAGATGGCATCATCGACGGCCTGGCTTTTGGAATGCAGCCTATTCCTGAGGATGTGCTGCCTTAGGGCCAGGTACGTTTCCGGCTCCAACGTTACGCTTATCTTTTTCTTTGCCACCTTCCATTAGCCCCCTATTCTTTATCACTTTATAGTGGTATTATAAAATCGTACCCCTATATAAATATTGTGGTTTTTTGACTATTAAATGGTGGTTACAATGTCGGAAATTTTCCACCAACGGAAACTATAGTTTCCTAGTTGCGCTCGCTTCGCTCGGCAACAGTCTGTGACTGGTGGCTGAAAGCCCTTTGTGTCATCGCAGGTGAAAAATTTCTGAGCACTAAGAACCACCCGTCAGGTGAAAAATTTCTGAGCACTAAGAACCACCCGTCAATGGGGGTTATCGTTGAACGCAATGAATCCCACCCGTCTATGGCTGGTGGTTCTTTAGAATGGTCAGAGAATTACCTGGTGGCGTTTGCATTACTGGGGTATGGCATGCCCTATTTGCCGTACAATCTCCAGAACAAGATGGTCTTCTCAGAAGGAAAGCCCGTCCAAGAGCCACCAACCAAAGCATAATCCCCTTCGTTTGTCTTGATGCAGACGGTCTGGCCGGTGCGGAGCTCAAGGATGTTTGTCGCCTGCGAGATCTGTGCAAGGCAGTCGTCATACGTTGCATCCTGGACTGGCTTCGGGAGAACCCAAGTATTTGTCCTTGGGCTGTCGACCTTGAAAAAATTGTACATGCTCCCCTGGGCAAAAAGCCTGATCTTAACATCCTGGTCAAAGACATCCTTTTCAAGGATTTCATCGGTGCTAAAATCGATGTAGCGGTCTCCGATGTTGTCAAAATTCTTTTGGCCCTGCTTTTTCAATACCCACACTATCTTCGTTTCCTGCGGGGGTGCGTTGGGGTCGCAAATTCCATCGCTGCATCCGCCGGGGCATGATTTCACCTGAGAGAATTCACAATTGCTCGATTGGTAACCGTATCGTTGGCTGTCGAGGCATGTCCACTTATTTTCGCATAACTGAGATGTTGGAGTGGGTGTTTTTTTCGTGATGTTCAGGGCTGGTTTTGCTGATGGTACATCTGGTTTTTCTTCAGCAGCTGCCGGGGGGATGGGTTCGGCTTGAGGGGGAGTCGAAGTTTGTTCTGGCTTGCATTCTCCATTTTCACAGCCTGCTGGACAGGGTGTTTCCTGCTCGAAGGAGCAATCAGCGTTTCTCAGGGCCCTGGTGATGGGGTCCTTGCAGATGGTGCGCTCGGTGCAGAGGGGCTGTTCCTGCTGCCCATCCGATGCTGCCGGCTGTTCGTCGCCTGATGGCTTTGCACAACCTGAAAGGATAAGGGCTGCAATAATAAGAAGAATTAACGGGATGAATCTTACAAACCTCTTTTTCATATGGTCTTCTTTGGGAGGGGGATATTTAAAGGTATCTCAGGCTTGGCTCGATTGCAAGTTCTTATACAAAACCGTCAAAACCAATCTAAAAACCGTCGCGACGCTTCAGTTGCCGTCAGTAATTCAATTTGCCCCTTTTTCTTATTTTATCAATATTTACGAGTTAACCTGCAATCGAGCCTCCGGTTTTTTGTTTTATTATCCTGATGGTCAATACTTTTAAAAAGAAATCAAGAATCAATGCTTGTATGCTGAGCATAGGGGATATCGCAACGTTCTGCAAAAGAAAAGGATTTGTGTATCAAAGCAGCGAGGTCTATGGGGGCCTGTCCGGGTTTTTTGATTATGGGCCTCTCGGTGTCGAGCTGTTCAACAATCTGAAGCAGCACTGGTGGAAATTCTTTGTCCGGGGCCGCGAAGATATGGTGGGGATTGAGTCAAGCGTCATTTCTCATCCCAGGATTTGGAAGGCATCCGGGCATGTCGACAGCTTTACCGATGTCCTTGTGCGATGCAGCAGATGCAAAACGACGTTCCGGGCAGACCATCTTGCCGAGGAGAAAGCAAAAGTGAAAGCCGAGGGGCTTTCCGTCGAAGAGCTTGGAAATCTCATCACTAAACATAAGCTGAGCTGCCCCGCCTGCAAGGGAGCATTTGAGCCATTGCAGAAGTTCAACCTGCTCTTTGCGACGAATGTCGGGCCATCGCAAGAAAGCGCCAATACTGCCTATATGCGGGGGGAGACAGCGCAGGGGATGTTTACCGACTTTAAGCTCATCGTCGAAACGGCGAGGCAAAAGATCCCTTTCGGCATCGCACAGGTCGGAAGGTGCTTCCGGAATGAGATTGCGCCCCGGGATTTTTTGTTCCGGTCCAGGGAGTTCACTATCGCTGAATTTGAGTTTTTTATCCATCCCCAAGAGGGGCGATGCCCCCTGGAAACACAGGATGCGTTCGAGGTTCCCCTCCAGCTTCTTGACCGTGAGCTGCAGGCTGCCGGAAAAGACCAAACCATCAGCACAACTGTCGGGAAGATGGTGCAGGGAAAGAAATTGAGCGAGTGGCACGGTTACTGGCTTGGGCAGCAGCTCCTATGGCTGCAATCACTGGGGATCTCACCTGCACATCTGCGGGTGCGGGAGCACGTCCAGACTGAACTTTCCCACTATTCCTCTGCAACATTCGATATTGAGTACCTCTATCCTTTTGGCTGGAAGGAATTTGCAGGAAATGCGGACAGGGGCCAATTCGACCTAACCCAGCACATGAAAGAAAGCAAGGAGAAGCTCGAAATATATGATGAGGCATCCAAGTCAAAAATAATCCCGAGAGTCATCGAGCCGACGTTCGGCATGGACAGGGTTTTTTTGGCGCTGCTGGCTGAAGGATACCATGATGACCAAAAACGGGGGAATATTGTTTTGGGGCTCCTGCCCAAGCTTGCGCCTTTTGCTGTTGGGGTGTTCCCTCTGGTGAACAAGGTTGAAGAAGAGGCTAAAACCGTGTTTGGGCTGCTGAAGAACGAATTTTCCTGCTTTTTTGACACGAGCGGGAGCATTGGCAGGAGGTATGCCCGCGCAGATGAAATTGGGATCCCTCTCTGCGTAACTATAGATTTTGACACCCTGAAGGATGGCAGTGCCACGATTCGGAACAGGGATACCACGAAACAGATACGGGTTGAGAGAAAGGCCCTGGTATCGGCAATCCACAGCCTCATCGGAGGGGGGGAGTTTTCCCATTGCGGGAAAGAAGTGCAGTAAATCGCAATCTTTTTAACTATCTGCTAATTCTCAGCTTCTATGGCAATAAAAGACCTCCTGGTGAAACAAGGAAAGGTTGAGCTTGTGGCAGAAGTCATCAAAAAGGGTGATGTGCGCGAGTTTGAAAAATTCGGCAAAAAGGGGAGAGTCTGCAATGCAACGATCCATGATGATACCGGCGATGTGACCCTGACGCTCTGGAACGATCAAATCGACCAGGTTGATGTCGGCACTACGGTTAAGATCAGCAACGGGTTTGTCTCCGAATGGCAGGGGGAAAAACAGCTTTCTACGGGAAGGTTTGGAACCCTGGAGGTTGTTGGAAAAGGAACTTCAAGTCCGCCATCGGCTGCGAGTGCAACTCAAAAAACTCCTGGCGCCAAGGCGGGAGATGATGACGAGGATGGCGGTGGAAATGGCGAGGAAGAGCGCGGTGAAGACGCCGACCTGTCCATCAATGAGGAAGAGGTCCTTTGAGACCGACCCTTTTCCCGTTTCTTAAGAAAACGTTCTTTTTAAAATCCCCGCAAGAAATAAATTCTTTTCAGTTTTGTTTTTCCCTTTTTAGAAACACGAGGGGCATGTGCCCTGCATGCCTGCTGCCCGTGGTTGTTGTCGTTCTTATCCTTTTGGCCTTCTTGGGAGTTTCTTTTGCGCAAGAGGCCATTTTCACCTTAGCGTGGGTTTTTGCTGCGGCACTCATATTTTGGGTCTGGCATATCTGGAGAAATGTCCATGTTTCACCAGCTAAACACCATAAGCACTTTTCCCCTGAAGAGCGAAGGGAGAAAGGGATTCCTTAAGAATGGCCACATCTGATGGGAAGCATTAGGGTATCGGTAATCCTCATTGACTTTTTTCTCCATGCTTAATTTTTCCAAACAACACATTTATAAACTATTTCGGGATTCTTTTTTTTGTTGGGAACGTAGCTCAGCCTGTGAAGGAAAGCTTAGCAGCTTCGGCTAAGGAGAGCACATGCATGTTTTTTGCAGCTCAATACGCTGAAGACGTAGTTGTCCGGGATTCAAATTCCCGCGTTCCCATCCCTTTTCTATAGGAAACAACCTTAATTTTCGTATGTTTTAAAATGATTGTAAGGTTATTTCCTAATACGAAAAAATTGCATGCAATTTTTGGTACAAGAAATGCAAGGCATTTCTTTGTAAGCAAAAGACATATCAAATAGCTCAAATAT
>JACPII010000032.1 GCA_016188175.1 Candidatus Woesearchaeota archaeon
GAACCTCAGACTCCAATTCATTAAAATTGAGTATGTACTTTTTTATCAAGCCAGCCCTATCCATGAATAATCTTTATTTATCACTTTATATAAGCTTTTTTGTCAGTTGGCGGCTATACAGAGCTTTTAGCTGGAGTCAGGATTTGCTAATCCTACAGTTATGCTTAAAAACGAGCCTGAATTCCCAAAGTTATGGGCGATTACATGAATCTTGCCGGTAACCCTTTAATCCAGATTGCTGTTGCCAGGCAGGTATATGAAGAAAAGAGCAGACAAAGGGTCAATTCCGAGTTGGAATTGCCTCTGGGGATGCGTGAACACTCGTTGAGGGAGATAGCCCATGGCGGCCCGCTCTATAAAAAACGAATTCCGTCATTGTCCAGGGGGTGTCATGATTTGGCAGAAAAGTTTCTACATGAATATAGCCATCAAACGAAATTTGTTCATCTTACCAGGAAAAAGAAAGAACTTATCCGCAAACGCATTGATTTCTGGGCTGCTGCAAAGAACGGAAGCACGGAGAAGCCCTGGGGTTATGTCATTATAGGGGTGGAGGATCCATATCTTGGCATGCTTGATACGATTCCTTTATGCCTTTATCATAGGCTACTAGGCCTTACCGGGACTGACCCTGACGACTTAAAAATCAGGGAGGCAATCGTTACTAATAAACGCGGGAATCAAATCTTAACAGCTTTGGAAAAAGAGCTGGTTGGTGAGCCTGAAAGTTGGCAATTTATCGACCTAAAAGACGCGGGATTAGCTGGAAGGTTAGACCCTAACCATCCAGATCCAAATTTAATCAGGCAAATTGCACACCAGGCAAGAGTGGCTTTACGGGATAGGTTTACATTTCAGATCGAAACAGAGCCGGATGATTTGGCAAAGGAATGGCCCATAATCAATTTACCTTGCTTACCAGATGCAAAAACACTTTATGGAAAATTCCGCCCTTACCTTTCCCGGCCAGCTTCAACAATAAGGTGGCTGTTTAACCTTCTTGATGAGTCCAATGTAGCCCGTTGCCTTTCCCACCTTGACATATCCGATACTACAACCTGCTATGCCGGAAGAAGGCCAGGTAACCTTAAATATGCAAAAAATTCCAGCCAGAGGGTCATTCCCCCTGAAGCAGTGGCTCATGTTTTGTTCTTTGATCCTTATAATGGCCGGCCTAGAGAAATGGAAAGGATCAGGGACACATTTATAGAAGAGTTTGGTTTAACGCCTGGATTAAGCACTTCATCAAATAACAAGCCAAAAAGGAAGAAAGAGAGTTGATATGTAGAATGATTTACTGAACCTTTGGCATTGTGAAAGGCCATGAGGCCCCCATACCATTTGCGAAAAGATTTTAATGGCGGGGCTATACCGCAGCTTGCATGTGCTTTTCGCCATCCATCTCCCTCGGGACAGCGCTGTTTGAATTTCTCACTGCAGCTTTCGTCCTGATGAAGATGAGACGAAGGCCGGAAAAATATTTTATTGCGTTGTTTTTAACTCTCCTTGGTGCCTACCAGCTTACCGAATATTCTTTTTGTGCCTCCGGCAACAAACCTTTTTGGGCCATTGGGGGATTTCTTGTTTATACCTTCCTTCCACCCCTTGGTTTGCATTTTATCACAAAATCTGCGAGAATCAAAGTAAACCCTATTTTGTGGTATTTGCCGGCAATTGGCTTTTCTATTCTCGCATTGACGGCAAGCCCTTTCTTTTATGATGGAAGCTGCAACAGGGTATTTGTTTTTATCAGACATATATTCTTCCCCTGGCCTGAACTTACATCAAGTTCAGGAGCTTATTGGTTTTATTATCTGTCCTATGTGTTTCTCGCTGCGCTATTGTTGGTGATTTTTGCAATAAAAGACAAGGAGAAAGATAAAAGATATCTTTATTGGCAGTTATTGTCTCCAACTATCCTTGCCATAGTCCCTGCATTGATCCTTTTTGGGCTTGCTCCTTCACTCCGGATGGTTTTCCCGTCGATGTATTGCCTTTTTGCTGCGGTGTATGCTGTTTTTGTATTATGGTTAGTGCACAAAGAATCCAAAAGAAAAGCCTTTTAACTGCCACACTGCTTTTAGGAAGAAGTTTGGCCAGACAGCAAGTGGCTCAATTTATGAAACCAATTCTTCGGGAACTTTAAAATCTCTCCCGGAAAAGACAATTTCTTCAGCCTGAAAGATAGCTTTTTTGCAGATATCGGTCATCTCCCCATATCTTGCCTTAACGCTTTCATTTGTGATGGAAGAGCTGTATCTTGACGCTTCCCGCTCGTCAACATCGGATTTCTCGCCTTTCTCCCTGTAAACGGTGATTCTCCTGATAAAGTCGTCTTCGTATTCAATCAGGCCGTTTCCCTTAACATATCTTAGAAAGAGGGCAGTATATCTTTGGCTTCTGGTTTCCACCCCAAATTTTGCGAGGATTGCCAAGGCACAATAGTAAAGCACGTAAAACCATTCTTCAGCAATCTTGTAATCAATCCCTTTTTCCCTGTATATCTCACATAGCTCCAGCTCCATTTTGGCCTTCTGGATGTACCTCTGGGCATTTTTATCGTCAGGCTTCACCTTGAGCAGGCCTTTATGCTTCATGCCTCTTTTTTCATCTCGTTCAGAGCTTGTAAAGCAACCTCTCAGGATTTTCCCGATCTCATCTTCATTCATCGTTGAAACTCCTTCATGAAGTAGATGAAATTTTCCTGCCCGGAAAGCACAATTCCTTTTTTGACCGCACCAGCATAAGCGTTATTATTGCTTTTCAATTCGTGGGAAAATTCTTCTTTAGTGACATCTATCAGGTGTATTTTTTTAAGCTGTGTTTGCTGGACTTTAGCTAGGGCCTCCTCAAGCACCTTAAATCCCTTTTTGGAGACAACTGCAATAATATCGATGTCCTGAGCATCCCGAGGGCTGTGCAAAATGCTGCCGAAGAGGATGAGAAAGGTTGCATGTTTCCCAAGCTCTGCAAAATTAACCATCCAGCGCTCACGATTGACCGATTCTTTTGTCAACAACAACGAAAGGGCTTTTTCTGTCACTGGATTAGGCCAATTGAGGTGAATGGTGGTTATGCTGTTTCTGGCCTGCCCAATCACCTTGACAGTTACTAGTTTTTCGCCGGTTAGCTTGTGGATGACCTTCCACAAGCCTTGCCTTGTCATGCCGAGAGATTTAGCTAATGAAGTTGCTGTGTGTGTCTCTAATGGCTCTTTTAACAGAGCGAGCATTACACTTTCGGAAGCTGTGAGTTTTGTCTCCATTTGGTTGATATCTATCAACTATTAGTTTACACTTCTATTTAAAGGTTTTGTTTTTCATTTGCTGTTTAACGGCCAATTTCCTCCATCTTGCTCCCAAAAGCCTTTTAACTGCCGCTCTATTCCCGAGGATCCATGTTCGATCTCGAGCTTCCCCGCATCATTGAAGAGATAAAAAAAGGCAGCAAGAAAAGAGTTCTTGTGCAATTGCCGGATGGCTTAAAGCCAAAAGCTGCCGAAATAGTCGAAGCCATCGAGAAAAACACTTCTGCAAAAGCATTTATCTGGTTCTCTTCATGCTTTGGGGCGTGTGATCTGCCTTTGGGATTGGAAACGTTAGGGATTGATTTGTTGGTTGCGATCGGGCATAATAAATACCATAAATCGATGGGGGGATGGTAAGATGGATGCCGGGCTCTGGTCGAGGTTCATTACTCCTTTTTCTCGACGGGTAAACAAAGGCGCACCCCGCCAAAGGTATGTAACCCCGCCTTCCGCCGTTGCAGACGATTGTAATCTTCAGTTGGATGTAGGCCTGTTGTATGAGTCGTTTGCCGGGAGGAAGACCATTGGTAAAGGGGGCATTCTCCAACAAGTGGTTTACTATGGTCACTTACTCCGTTCAGGATATTCATTATATGCCTCAAAACACCTTGGTTGGTTCCTCATCGCGGCTTATGATGGAAAAGAATTGCAAGTAAACCTCGGTTTCCATGAATTCCTTGAAGATTCTGAGTTTTCTTTGGATAATGCCCTTGAGGGGTTTGACCTAGTATTAAAGGATTGTTCGGGAAAAACCATCCGTTCTTCGATTTCACCAGTTGATGATCGCAATGTGTCACGCATTCCGGCAACATTACTAGAACCCGTCATTTATTCAGTCCATCTAGACAAACATCACCATGGTCCAAACCCTTTTCATTGACGGCAGATGGGAAAAAGAGATTATGTTAGGGAATGAGGTAATCGGATTTCTCAAAAAAGAAAAGATAAAATCAATAGCGCTGTTTGCTTCCGTCCAAAAAGAGATTATGTTAGGGAATGAGGTAATCGGATTTCTCAAAAAAGAAAAGATAAAATCAATAGCGCTGTTTGCTTCCGTCCAGTTTTTGAAGCTTGATAAGGTGAACGAACAATTACAAAATATTGGAGTTAAACCACTTTCCACAAAAGCCAAAAGAACCGATGCCACCGCCCAGATCCTCGGCTGCGATGCCTACCATGACTCTTTTCAGGATGATATAATCTCAGGTGCTGATGCAATCCTCTATATAGGCGATGGATTGTTCCACCCAAAAGCTTTGTTGTTAGCACAGAAAGAAAAATCATCGGTTAAGGACATCATCATCTGGGACCCCATTGCTGAAAGGATGAGCATTATCGGAAAAAAAGAAATCGAGCAGCAGGCCAAAAAGGCGAACGCCAACTTCACCAGATATTTGGCTGCCAATTCCATCGGCATCTTAGTGACGATAAAGCCGGGACAGCAATACCTTAACCTTGCGTTAAAGCTGAAAGAAAATCTCGAAAAGAAAGGAAAGAAAGCTTTTATCTTCATCGACAACACCATTGACCTGAAATTGCTGGAGAACTATCCTTTCATCGAAGCATGGGTCAATACAGCATGCCCAAGGATCGGGATGGACGATATTGTGGAAGTTGGGCAGGCATTGGTGAATATTGGTGAAGCTTTTCATTAACGAATCGGAGGAGAGGAATCCTTAGGAACCAAAAAATTTTTCATAAACATTTTTTCGATGACCAACTTTGATGACCAGAATAATTAGTTTTTCATGTTCAATCTCTACAATAACACGATAATCTCCAACCCGGAGCTTATAAAATGGATTGCCAACCATCCGCTCAAGATATGATTCTGGCCTTATAGAAATTCTTTCGAGCGAATTAAGGATCCTTCCCTGGATTTCCTTCGGCAGTTTCCTAAGCTGTTTTTCAGCTTTTTCGGAAAATATGGCACGATACACAAGAAATCACCTGATTGCTGTGCCCCAAAAATTAGGTGGCATTTTCGCAGACATCAGAATCCCAGCTCGTTTTTAACCTGCTCAAGCGTTTTAAATTTGCCGGCTTTGATTTGCGCCCTGGACTCTTCAATATCTTTTTTCGTCTCTTTGCTTAATTCCATGTTGTCTTCCAATAAATCCCAAATAACCTCTTCATAAGTCTCTCTTTCTGAAAGCTTGCGCTTGACCAATTCCTGCTGGAGTTCCTGGCTGACCTGGATGGTTGTTGCCATAGTTGGGTATAACCTGTTATAGTTTATAAATGTTTCGGCTAAAAAAATGTTTTCCTTCCCGTCGCATCCCGGTGATAAACCCCAAACTCAGAAATCTTTGAAATGGCTTTTTTATCCAAAACAGGCCCCTCGACGCACATCCTCCATCCGGTGGGGTCAACACAGCAGCTTCCGCATATTCCGATCCCGCATTTCATGTATCGTTCGACAGAAATCTGGCAGTCAATCTTCTCCCTGACGGCAATATCAAAAACTGCCTTCTCCATCATTTCGGGGCCGCAGCAGTAGACCATATCAAGTGGTTTGTTGGCTTTACGCCTTCTTTTGATCAGTTCGTTTAGAACATCCGTGACCATCCCTTTCGTCCCTTTGCTCCCGTCATTGGTGGAAACCTGCACATCAACACCTATTCTTTTCATCCTCTGTTCAAACAGCAGCAATTCTTTTGTCCTTGCACCAGCGAGATAGTGTATTTTTTTCGGCGAATAGCCTTGGTTGATCGCCTTTTCCGCCAGGGATGCCATCGGCCCTGCCCCGTACCCCCCTGCAACGAGCGCAATTTCCTTGCCCTTGAGAGAGAAACATGTTCCCAGCGGCCCCCGTATCCCTATAGTTTGGCCTACCTTAAGCCTGCTCTTGGCGTTCGAAAAATATCCGACTGCACTGACCGTCAGGAAAAATTCTTTCCCATCATCGCCTGCGATGGACATCGGCTTTTCCCCCACGCGGGGTATCCATGCCATGACGAACTGCCCCGGGATGCTGTCCAGCCGGTGCCTGAAATAAAAAGATTTTATGCCTCTGGCTTCATCAACAATTTTCACAACCTTCATCATGACCGGAAGCATTGGCTTGTTTTCCATCTTAAGTTATCAGGTCCTCATACTCATCGATCCGGGAATGGGCTTTTCCTATGATATCTTTGATGGATTTATAGTGGTGGGATTTCATAAACTCCCGCATCTCGCCTTGTATCAAGGTAAATGCCCCCATGCCCCGGTAGTAGATTGCCGTCCCAATACCTATGGCAACGGCTCCTGCCATGAGAAGCTCAACTGCATCTTTGCCCGTCATGACGCCTCCCATCCCCAGGATGGGAATCTTTACGGCCCGGTAGCATTCATAGATTGCCTTGACGGCAACAGGTTTTATCGCAGCCCCCGACCATCCGCCCACTTTGTTGGAAAGCACAGGAGTCGCGCTTTCCACATCAATGACCATCCCGCCGACGGTATTGATAAGGGTTATCCCGTCTGCTCCGGCAGCCTCGACCGCTTTGGCGATCGCTGCGATGTTCGAGACGTTCGGTGAGAGTTTGACAAGGATCGGAATTTTCGTTTTTTGCTTAACCTCTCTTGTAACATGTGCAGCAAGGTCAGGGTCGCAGCTAAACGGCTTTCCAAACTCATCGTCTACATTGGGGCACGATACATTGACTTCGATAAGGTCCGGCTTCGCTTCGCCTATCCTCCTTGCGCTCTCCCCAAATTCTTTGACCGTCGAAGCAAAAATGTTCGCTATGATTGGCTCCTTCGTCCTCTTTTTGGCATCTGTTATCTCCTGGAGGGCCGCATCGATCCCGGGATTGGAAAGCCCGACCGCATTGATCATGGAATTGTTCCCTACGGCAACGACAATCGGCTCTTTGTGCCCTTTTCTCGGCTCAGGCGAGATTGATTTGGTTATAGCAGCCCCCGCACCGTTCTCGATAGCATAAACGAGCGAAGAAGCAGTCGTATCAACAATCCCCGAGGCAAGAACCAATGGATTTCTCAGCTTCACACCGCAAAGAGTTGTGCTGAGGTCAATATTCTTCATATGGGCTCTAATGCCTAAAAGAGCGAGAGGGCGTATTTAAATGTTTTGGGAGCAA
>JACPII010000013.1 GCA_016188175.1 Candidatus Woesearchaeota archaeon
TCACCGGCGTTATGGGGGTATACGGTCGTGAGACTAGCGGTAAAACAGTATTAAGATATCAAGTATTCGAAAATGAAAAGGAGCGAAAAAGCTGGGAAAAGAAAAACAAGCAATATAAAACATACAGTACTAAGGCACCAGCAAAGAAGAAATGAAAACGACTAATGGAACATCAGGAAATTGGAAGCATCAGTTTAAAAAACTGGGATTATCTCTGTTTAAGGTCCAAAAAAAATTTTTACCCTTTATTTCTCTCTTCGTTTTTCTGCCTGTTGTTTTGACGATTGGGAAATTGTTGAATGTTTCTTACCCCCCTTCGTTTGAGAAGCATCTGACGTCCTGGTTTTCTTTTTATCTTCTCCTCTTCATATATCTATATAAAAAGAACAGCTCGGCATCCGAAGAGGATATGCGCAGGTACATTTTTCACATTTTAATCTTACTGAGCATTCTTTCTGTAGCATCAAGTGGTTTTGTAATCTCCCATATACAGAACCCCATCCTGTATCTATTGGGCATGATTTTTGGCGCACTTTCATCACTTCTAAGCGAGACATTCATCCTTTTTGGATACCTTTCTATCCTTTACTCTGGTTTTGAAAAGGCGAAATTAGTCAAGTTGGCTTTTGTCTCTTTGCTCATTTCTGTTCTTTCTTCTTTGTATTCAGTTTATGCTGAACGACTCTCTTCTATTTTCTCACTTTCCCTGCCAATTTCAGTACTGACAGGGATTTTTCTCGTCCATGCCTTTTATCGAATAATAAGGCCGTTTAGCACACCAAAGACATTTTTTCTGGTATTCGGAGGAATTATTTTTACACTCGAATTTTTAGAAGGAATCATTTTAGATTACTCATCAGGTTATATGGTTGTGGGCTATGATTTTGTTGGACTCTTTGTGCTCAATTTCCAATTTTTTATTATGTACGGGCTATGGGGCCTGTACCTTCATTATATGGATTCCCCTAAAGACCATGTCAACCCCTAACTTCGGCAGCAAATTTGACCATAACGAAAGCTCCTTTTCCGGCTTTTCTTTAGTAAATGAGACAAAGCCCGACCGGACAAAAATAAGCCATTATTTCCACCAGGAAATGCCTCTAAAGGGCAGGGAATTCAGGACAGAGGCATATAACAGCTCCAACATCCTCTTTTTAAGGCAGGAGAACAGCTTTAACTGGTCTTTGAACCATTCCTACCAGACCTTTCTGATTTCCTCTGTTACATCCCTCTTTGATGGCTCTGCAACGGCTGAAATTACCAATACTACGTTTGCCTATGACGGCTATGGGAATTTGGCCCATAAGAACGGCCTTGGGGATGCTGCCAAAACGGGGGATGAAAGGTACGAAACGTATCTCTATGCCTACAATCCCTCTGCTAACATTTTGGATAAGCCGATTTTGCACCAGCTTTACAGCTCTGATAATTCAACCAAAGCAAGGGAAACGAGATATTTTTATGACAATTTGAACTTTGGTGAAGCGCCAACCAAAGGTGCATTAACTTCGGTTATTGAATGGAACTCCCATGGCGAAGATAAAACAACAGAGTATGAGTATGATTCTTATGGAAATGTAATTGTCGAGACTAATGCTCTTGGCTATAAAACCAAATATGCTTTTGGGTTGCGGGATACTACCTTTACCTTTGCCGACAGAATTACCAACCCCTTGGGGCACAGGACTGACTTTGAATATGATTTGGGCACTGGCAACAAGCTGTGGGAAGAAAAGAATAACATAAAAACCTCATTTGTTTATGATGTTTTTGGCAGGATAAGCAAGGAAATACTTCCCTACGATACCTCCGACTTGCCAACAAAAGAATACAATTACTCAATGGACGGCACTGCGCCGGAATCCATTAAGGTTTCCCAAAGAGAGACAGCAAATAATTACGTTGACAATTACTTCTTTTACGATGGGTTTGGGAATGTTGTGCAACTTAAAGCATTGATAGAAGACAATCAAACAGTAACGAAAAATATCTTTTATGACAACCTCAACAGAGTTTCGTCAGAGCAAAACCCCTACTTTGAAAACTTCTCAGCTTCATTAAGCACACCTTCAAACACAACAAATAAAACATCCTATACCTATGACGCCCTCGATAGAGTAATTAAAGTTACTAACCCAGATAATACAACAAAGGAAACCAGCTTCAACAAATGGCTTATCAAAGATTATGATGAAAATGGCCATTTCCATGAATATATCTTAGATGGTTATGGAAGAATTGTTAATGTTATAGAGCACAACATCAACCCATGGGCATGGGGAAGGCCTGAATCTTATAACACGTCTTACGAGTATGATGTGAATGATAATCTGATTAAGATTACTGATAACGCCGGAAACGAGTTTAAGTTTACCTATGACTCTTTGGGGAGGAAGGTTAAGCTGGAAGACCCGGATATAGGCATTGTAACGTATGAGTACGATGCTGCTGGAAATCTTGTTTCACAGAGAACTGAGGGCGGTGGAAACCTTGTTACAGGAGACGGATATTACCGTGAGTATAACGAATTACAGCAACTCACAAGAGTAAGAAACGGCTCAAACTCTAGTGCTCCTATTCTTGAGGAGTATACTTACGATCCCTATGGCGAAAGAATCAAGATAAAGAGATTTGATGTTGCCAACACAACCATCTATACGCCATTTAAAGAGCTTCTGAGAATCGTTAATTCTTCCGGCACTTATGATTATCTTTACGTCTACCAAGGAGACACTTTAATTGCAAGGAAGAATCCAGATGGTACAAAATGGTTTTATCACCCGGATCATTTAGGTAGCACGACGTTAATCACTGACCAAAATGGTGTGCCGATAGAAAATACGAGTTATACTCCTTATGGTGAGGTTTATCTTGGCGGGGAGGCGGAGGATTTTAAGCTGTATACTGGGCATTTCGAAGACGAATTAACTGACCAAATTTACTTTGGAGCCCGTTATTATAAACCAGGAATAGGCAAATTCATTACTCCTGACCCGACAGTTCAGTTTATTTATAATCCTCAAAGTTTGAATAGGTATTCTTATGTTATAAACAACCCATACCGATATATTGACCCGTTTGGATTGTGGGCACTGCAAATTGGTGGAAGTTTAAGTGGGGGTATTGGCTCTTTATATCCAATAGCTGGGACTATCGGTGGTGGCATTGTTATTAGCTATGATCCTACGGATATGGGAATTCAATTTGGCCTTTACGGAACTGTTGGACCGGGTGCCCTTATTGGAGCTCCCGGCGGGAGCTTTTCTGCAGACCTTTCGTTTACGCCCCATGCAAAAGTTATTAAAGAAATTGAGGGAAGAGATATTTCTTCTGGCTATGAAGGTCTAATCAGCCCAATTCATACTCTCGGGTCCGGGTTAAGTTTCCCGCTGGATGATTTTGGCTCAGCGGACACATCAAAACCAACTTACTCATTAAGTGTTGGGGTAGGGGGAAAAGCATCAGGATTTACGTATGGAACTACCACAAAGGCTATTTCCACACCAAAAATATCGCTGACCAAAGGGAACCTAGAAGCTGGAAACACAAACCTAGCTGGGAGCCAGACTAATACAAATGTAAATAGTGGAGTTGGTACAAAGGGAACTCTTAACCAGAATATAAAGGATCTTATTAAAAAAACATCAGAAAAAGTGAAGGAGGCTGCGAAAAAAGTTATTAATTTCTTTAAAGGTTTAGGCAAAAGAGGGAAAGGGAAATGATTAATGAATTATTGGAAGGATTTGACATTGGAGATAAAACACTGCTCGGCATTATATTGATTGGGATTCTAATTTGGATAATTGGGTTCCTTATTGGTGTTTATATGGTCTTTTATGGGATACGATTAAACTTATATCTTTATAATAAAAAAAGGAAGCGATGGGGAGAGATTTATGGTCGATATGTTAGGGGAAGAGAAAAAAATTGGTTTAGAAATTTTAGGCGTGGAATAAAATATTTGTATAGTAATCAGGATTGTAATGATAAAAAGATTCTTTTTTTTAAGAAAAAATTAAGGTTTCCCTACAGGTTATTTGTTATATCGTTTTTTATTTTTATTTCAATAGTTATTACAGGATTTGTTGTAGGTTTAATATTTGGTAAAACTTAAACAAAACTAAAGATGGAAACCGCAATTCCACAAATTGACTATGAAGGATTACCATCCAGAAGATGGCTCAATCTACATTATTTTGTTGGCTCATGGTTAGGTAAAAAAACACTGAGCCATTTGCTTATTTCAAGTCTGATACTTATTTTGTTTACCCTCAATACCTTTGCACGAGACATAACATACACTGACTCCAATTTTTCAATAATCTTGGACTACGACCCCCTCAACAGACCCCTCAACAAATCCTCCAACTCAACTAATTTCACCTACACCTACGACCAAGAATACTTCGGTACCTTAACCAACATCACCTTCCCCAACGGCTCTGTTCAATATGAATATGACGATAAATTAAGGGCAATCAAAGAAATCAGAAATATTGACAACCAGACGTTCGTCAAGCAATACTTCTATGATTCTGCCGACAGATTAGTAAGCCAAGGCGTATTAAGCACAGATTTGGACTACCTCTACAACAAGCAAGCAAGAATTAAGGCAATACCCGGCTTCATATCGAATGCCTCATACAGTGCTTTTTCAAGCCTCCTCAACAGAACCTACAACAACAATCTCATTTCCAGATTTTCCTATCTTGATGCAAACAACCGCTTACAGCAGATAATCACCGGCTCCGTGCAAAACCTCCTTTACACGTACGACAGCGTCGGCAACATCCTCTCCATAAACGATTCTGTTGGCATTAAAGATTATCGTATGGGCTATGACCACTTAGACAGACTAACCAACGTCACCATCAACCAGGACTTGTACCAATACGAATATGATTCCTTAGGCAACATCCTGAAAATTAACAGCAGGAACGCAACAAAAAGGCTTCTTTATCATGGCAGCATTCCTCATGCCCCTTCACAAATCATAGAAGGAAGTGCAGGAGTTGGCGTTTACGCCCCGGCCTCATTAGATACTGACTCAAGGAACAGGACTTTTGAATTTTTCTTAGTCAATGAAAAGCTGTCTAACCAAACCAACAACAACTTTAGCGTTGATTTTGGAACTGTAAGGTTTAATTCGAGTATATCAATCAATATTTCCAGCAATCCAATAATGGTGTTGGTGCAGAATAATTACACCAACGCCGGAAACTATACCCTTAACATTTCTACCGATACCGACACCACAGCAGCTAAAGATCAGTTTGGCATTACAATTAAGTCATTAACTCTCAACTCATTAAACATCTCACTGGCAACCCTTAATTTAACTCTTGAAAACAATATTAACCAAAACATTTCCAATGTCAACTGGAACTGCTCAACAGGAAATAAGTCATCTTCAGCTTTAACTCTATCTGGTAATTCAGAGTATGCCATCAACATTTCCTATAACTTCAGCAGTGCTGGGATAAAAACAGTAACCTGCTTTGTCATTTCACCAGACAGCTACGGCAACAAAACATTGGATTTTGAGATTAAGGGATTAAAGATAGAAAACGTTTCTTTAAAAGAGATAGACGCCAACAGCTTTGAGGTAAATTTTAACCTCAACAACTATTATCATCCATTAACTGCAGCTTGGGCACTGAAAAGCGATAATCAAAGCTTTTCTGGTAGCGTTTCACTGAACAATTCACAAATAGCCACTGTAACACAAGCAATAAACTTCTCTGACGATGGCGCTCAGCAAATCAATATTACGGTAACTTCTTCCGATATAAAAGATACTTATCTCGATAATTTAGTTATTAATGCCCTCGAATTTGGAAATTATTTACGTTATGATTTCAACGACACAAGAAAAATAATGGCATTTGATCTTTACCAATACTGGCCAGGCAACGTGACGGTAAGCTGGAACATCAGCGACCCATTTATTAGCAACAGTACATCTTTGGAACAAAACAAATCCTTGATGGTCATTATTGAGACAAACTATACTTCTGACGGAAGGAAAGAGCCAAATCCAAGGGCTTCTTCCGGGCTGTTCTCTTCCCAATATCCTGAATATTTTTATCTGGATATGGTGGGTATGCTATCACTGCAGGTCTTAACACAATCTGTTAATAATACTGTCTCGGAGATGATTGCAAAAAGCTTCTCTGGGGCCAAAACTTCTTCATGGGGATATGACACAGGCTACGAGAACTTTACATCTTCTTTGCCATTTAACCTCTCAAATTCATCTTCCCTTATAATTCTGATACAGCATAATTATTCGCAAGCTGGAGTTTATGCAACGAATGCTTCAATAAATTCTTCTTCGTTTCAAGATAATGTGCAGGGGGTTGTGGTGACGTGAGAAATAGAATTTACTATCAATTAACTAGTATTTTCATAGCTTTTTTAGTAGTTTCGCTGCCAGTTGCTCATGCAGATACTCTGAACTTAATCTATGACAAAAACGGCAACCTCATCTACTCTGAGGTTGATCGCCTTTTCAGAACCTACAATTCATTTAACCAGCTCTGGAAAGTTTACGATGGAACTTCGGATACCTACGCCCTATTGGACGGACGGGTGCTTATCAAAAACCTACTTCTTTCTGTTCTTTTTCGTCCTCTTAAAACTCTCCGCCAGGTCGATGAGGTATTTCCCTTCCTCAAGGCGGAAGATGAGGGGGTCTCCTTTGAACAGATGGACAAGGTCAAGCTCGTATTGGCCCGGCTTTTTCACGCGGATGGTCTCTAAATCAAGGACAACAGGCTCATCTTTCTCGAGGTCGCTCCCGACAAGCTCAAAAACGTCCCTTTCGATCTGGTTCTTTTCTTCTTCAGAAAGCTTTATCTGGTTGGCGAGCTTTTCTGCCTCGGCAAGCTTCTCTTTCTTGACAAAAAAGAACAGCCTGCCGCCGCACTTGCAGCCTTTGAGAATCTCCTGAGCGCCGTCCTCGTAAAAGGTGTTGCACCGCACACATTGGTGTGGCATGTTACCTCTTCTTTGCTTTTTTTGGCTGGGCTTCCCGCATCAGAAGCTCGATCCTGTTAGGGTCTTTCTTGATCTGCTTCACGACGGTTGCCGGGCCGATGATGGTGAACCCTTGCCGGTCACCCAATACCACGCTGATAAATCCCTCGCGAAGGGTGTTCAGAACACCTTCTTCTTTCTTTGGAGGATTGACGACGGCAAGCTCAATGCCTTTGAACTCATCGTTGATCTTCTCCATCGTTATTGCGATGAGGTCAGCTTCCTCCTCTTTTTTGAGCCTTCCTTCGAGCAGGACAATCTTGTTCTGCTTGGCAAGATCCAACAGCTTATTTACCCGGCGTGCAGGGCCCAAGTGCTCTATCTCACTGTAGGGCACGAATTGCAGGGTTACTGACATGTTAGTACCTCTTTTTTTGTATTTGTTTAGCATCTTCGAAACGCTCGACGTAAAAATCCCAAGTCCTGCGTCCCCGTAGGGGGCATCTCCCCGCGACGGACTCAAGGTAAACTCAAAGGCGTTTCGACCTGAGGATGCTAAACAAATACCTTTTTTCTCTCAATTCCTTTTTGTGCAGCTCTTGTCCATTGTGCGCTTCTTAAAGCTGCGCCATGATATCTCTATCTCTCCAGCGGCAAATGTTCAATGCTCTTCACTTGACCAAAGCAAACAGGCCCTCGTAAAATTTGTCGATATTCTTTCCGTATTTTGCGGATATGCCGATGACCTCATATTGAGGAAATGCATTCTGGATAGCTTTGATCTTTGCTTTTTTCAGGTCAACCTTGTTCGCGATGATAAGCACGGGTATCTTTCTTGCCTCGAGGTTTCCGATAATCGTGATATTGACCTGGCTGAAGGGGTCTTTAGTTGCGTCTAATACCACCACGACGGTGTCAACTTCGTCAAGCCACCGGATAGAGTCAATGACCCCTTTCGTCGCTTCTTTTGCGCGGGCTTTTGCCTCTTTTTCCTTAAGCCCAGCCTTGATGAACTCCTCAAAATCGATCTTCGTGGCGATCCCGGGAGTATCGACGAGATTAAACGTTAATTCCTTTCCTTTGGATTTTACCGTTACCTGTTCCTTGATCTGTATCTCTCTGGTTTCATGGGCGATAGGGCTTACGGTCCCCATATCTTCTCCAAGCCAATCCTGGCAAATCCTGTTGGCAAGGGTCGTTTTTCCTCCGTTGGGCGGCCCATAGAGGCCGAGCTTAAGCTGCTTTTTCCTGCGGAAGATATTCCTCAGAACTTTGTTGATAAATGCCCGAATAATGTCCATGACCATTGCTGAAAATTCCTCGAAAAAGGCTTCAAAACAGAGTTTAAATACTTTGTGTTTTTATTTTTTCTGGCGGCGGTCGCATTGAAAAGTTGAAGGTTGCCATCCTATTTGCGAAGCTCAATGACAATGACTTTGAGCTGACAGGGGGATGACCCCATCGGGGATGTCAGCATTTGGCCAACACAGCCAAGCTGAGCTTGATGGCAACCCGAGCGTCCTGGCGGCACAACCTTTAAATACATTCTTTCCCAAAGGTTAGTTATGCAAGACATCGTCAGAAGGGATATTCTCCAGGTGATCCATCAAACCATTGCGCTTCTGCAGCAGGACCAGTCCGAAGCGGGCAGGCTGAAGGAGCTGAGCAACCACATCATCCACTGCGCAACTATATTCCAGGATGAGGACAGCATCAGCCTTGCGATACTGGTATATGCACTGTCAAAGATCATTGAGCGCTCGCGGGAATCATTTCCCCTCGAGGGGTGCGTGGATTTTCTGGAAAAAGGGGCGGCTGCTCTGGAGCAAAGAAAAGATGACGATTATCGGGAGGCGATTAAAAGCATCTTTTCTATCATCAAAAAGGCTGATTCCAAGCTGAACCTCTATGTGGGCGAAGTCATCTATCATGCCTCCATCAAGAAAGCAACGAAGATGCATGACCACGGCATCTCTGTCGGAAGGGCGTCTGAGCTGGCGGGAACTTCTCAGTGGGAAATGCTCAATTATCTTGGGAAGACAAAGGTCGCGGAGCACGACCTGTTCGGCTATGTCAGGAAAAGGCTCAATTATGCCCGGAGCATGTTCCGATGAAGTCGCTTTTTTTTGATACCGGGCCTATCATCAGCTTAACTACAACCAATCTTTTGCATCTGCTGGGGAAGCTTAAAGAGCATTATGACGGGAGTTTCTTTATTACGAAAGGTGTCCGGTATGAATTGATCGAAAAGCCTTTAGAGACCAAAAAATTCAAGTTTGAGGCATTGCAGGTTGTCCGAACCATCGAATCGGGAATCATCGGGATGTTTGACGATCCTCAGCTTGCCAAAAACACGGAACACCTTCTTGAGCTTGCCAATGGGTGCTTTATCGCAAGGGGGCAGCCGATTACGATTGTCCAGTTTGCAGAGATAAACACGCTTGCTGGCGCATTGCTCAAGGGGGCGGAATGCGTCGTCATCGATGAAAGAACTACCCGCCTTTTAGTCGAAAACCCCCTTCGTCTGGTTAAGATGCTGAAAAGCAAGCTTCATACGAGGATTGATGTTGACCGAAAGAACCTTATGGAGTTTACGAAATTAGCGGGAGGATTAAAAGTTATCCGCAGCGTTGAGCTCGTTGCCATCGGGTTTGAGCTTGGGCTGCTAGGGGAGTATGTTACCCACATTTCCCATCCCCGAAGGACGCTGCTGGAAAGCGTCTTGTGGGCGGTAAAGCTGCAGGGCTGCGCAGTGAGCGACCATGAGATTGAGGATTTGATAAAGATTGAGGCACGGAGGGGGGCGGTTTAGGAAGATTGAGGCACGGAGGGGGGCGGTTTAGGGTTTATATTTTCGTATATAATAATCCCAGTCTCCATATCCTTAAATATTGGTAGATAACTTACCTTCTAAAATGGAAAGCCCTAACCTTTATCGGGATAGTGACCTATCAATTAAGCGTTTCGACCTTCGCTCAAATGGGCCTCTTGTTCTTGGTCCTGGGCTCAGCATTGATAAGATACCTTATTATTTTACGCAGATTAATCCGGGGGGTGAGGGTTGGACTGTTTCAAGCCCCCTATGGGGCGGGTTTAAGGATAGGTCTTTGGAAAATGGGATTGAGGATGTGCAACAATTAATCATAGAAGCGACAAGATATGTTTGGGAGAGGTANNNNTTCAGCATAATATACGGTGGGTTCCGGACTATCAATGGACCCAAATGAAAGTTCCACCACTTATTAAGGGGATGGCATTTGCTCCCCTGATGGGGGCACTGGTTGCTAGCGACTCAAGAGCCGCCGGGAGGGATCTATCAATATACCTTTCTGAGGATGTGTTTCGGGGTGATTCACCATTCTTTTATGAGGTTGATAGGCGGGTAGTAACTCCAGCGCTAACTATTGATGGGAAAGCAACCCCTGAGAAGGTTCTCGAACTTCAGGAAAAGTATGGCAAACGCCCGGTCGTTAAATTTAAAATTGGTACGAAGGGGTTGGAGGAAGAGATTGCTTTTATTTTAGATATTCTGGGGAATCATTTGCCTCATCGCCCTTATTTTATCCTCGATGCAAATCAAGCCCACTCTCCAGAGAGCTGTGGAAGGGTATTAGAAAGGCTTGCCCATGCCGGGTATTTGGAGAAATTGCTTTTCCTGGAACAGCCATCTAAAGTTGGTGAGGAGCCAAATGGCTTTGATACGATGTACGCAGGTATTAGCCCCGGTATCCGAATCAGCTGGGACGAGTCTGTTGCCTCTGTATCGGATATTAAGCGGTTGTCTGAGAGAATCGGTGGGAGACAAGCCCCCGATGTCCTAATCGTTCCAAAGTTTGAAAAGCTTGGGCTGGTTGAATTTGTTGAAATGTTTGCTGCTGCAGATAATTATGGATTTAGGGTTACTCCATCAACCCTTACCGGCCCTCCAAACCAATGGGCGTTGTTTGCATATCTTGCAGAAAGGCTGCCCTGCTTTACATTGCCAGGCAATCCAAGAGCAATCCCTGTTGAAGCCAACGGTTATGAAATCTTGAGGTGGAGAGAAATAGCCCAGGCTTTGTCCTTTCCTACAGGTGATCGTATTCTTAGTGAGCGAGAACCCATATTAGATACCTGCATCCAACATGATGGAATTCCTGATGTGGCAAGAACCGTAGGCCTTGATAAAATGCCGCACTCATTAGTCTTTCGTCCCTCCTAATGTCGCAGCTGCTGATCCATGTTTGATGGGGAAAAATATTTTTTCTCTTATGATTGCTTGATTAGACAAATGCAAAAGTCTTTTTTAATTTTTTTTCTTCCTATTATTTGGGGCAGGCATACACTCACTTTTTTATTCTATTATCACACAAGCCAAATCTTTATATAATCACTGCATTTTACGTTTTCCGTGAAAAAGGGAGTTGTTATCGGGGGGGAGTTTGGGAAGGTCATCGTCAGGCAGAAATCGGACAGCCCGATTGAGCTTGGCGAACTTGTCATTGCGGAGACGGGGAAAAAGCGCTGCTGCAGGCTATCGACCTTACTTATGCAAGCCAGCTTTCCCAGCAAAACCTTGAGCTCATTTCGGGAATGCATCTTGAAGAGAATGAAGACATCTCTTTTTTTGACCCTCATCTGAGAAATTATCATCTTGCCATCTTAAAGAACCTGATAACTCTCAAGGGAGGCCGGGCAATATTGGCAAAGTCATTGCCGGGGTTCTTCTCCCCTGTCCGGGCGTTAGCAGCTGAAGATCTTTCATTTCTCACTACTCCAAAAAATCCCCTATTTCTTGGCAGCCTGCGAAGCGGAAGCAAGGAAGTCAATATGCCTATCTATCTCAACGGGAAAGACATGCTCTGCCACCATGTCCTTATCGCGGCAGCGACGGGAAAAGGAAAGTCAAACCTTATGGCGGGAATGCTGTGGGATGCTCTCGGGAAGGATTATGCCGGGATGCTGGTATTAGACCCCCACGATGAATATTATGGGAGGTCTAAGCACGGGCTTAAGGACCATCCCCAGAAAGAGAGGCTCGCCTATTATACCCCATCAAACCCGCCTCCCGGGGCCAGCACACTTAAAATCAATCTCGAATTGCTTAAGCCGCAGCATTTTTATGGTGTAGTGGACTGGTCCGATGCCCAGCAGCAGGCATTAGCGGGATATTATAAAAAATACGGAAAGGACTGGATCGAAGCGATTGTTTTGGATAAGCCTCTTCCGGACGATTATCACGAAGGGACGGTCGCTGTTGTCAAAAGAAGGGTGATGGCCCTCCTTGACCTGTCTTTTGAGAGCAACCAGCTCTTCTGCGACGGCATTTTTGACATTACTGCGGGAGCTACTATCATTACCGACATGGTGAAAGAGGTCAGCCAGGGTAAAATTGTTATCGTTGACACCTCCCCTTTCTCCGGTGCTGTTGAGCTTTTAGTGGGCACCCTTGTTGCAACGGAGCTGTTCCATTTCTATCGGTCTGCGAAGGGAAAGGGAAATCTTTCTTCGCTGCCGGTTGCAGCGATTGTCCTTGAGGAAGCGCCCCGCGTCCTTGGCAAAGACGTCCTGGAACGGGGCCCGAACATATTCTCGACGGTTGCCCGGGAAGGGAGAAAGTTTCAGGTTGGGCTTGTCGCCATTACCCAACTGCCCTCATTGATTCCGAGGGATATTTTAGCAAATATGAACACAAAAATAATCCTTGGGATTGAGATGAAGCCTGAACGGGAAGCGATCATGCAAAGCGCAGCCCAGGACCTGAGCGATGATGACCGGAACATAGCGTCGTTGGACAAAGGGGAAGCGATCATCAGCTCGACATTCACCAAGTTTGCAATACCCGTCAAAGTTCCCCTGTTTGAGGACATTATCGTGCAGGGAAAAAAAGACAAGGTCAAAACCGATTTTTCTGAATTGATGAGATAAACAATGAAAAAGGTATAGCTTTAAAAATTATAGGCGACTCTTCATAAGTATGGCCAGCGTGAAAAAATCAGCGACTGCTAAACTCCCGACTGCGTTTGGGGAATTTTCCATCACCGTCTATGAAGGGAGCGATGGAAAAGACCATGCCGTCCTTCAGGCAGGAAACCTCCAGAAAGACGACGTTTTGGTCAGGATACATTCCCAGTGCCTCACCGGGGATGTTTTCCATTCGGTGAAATGCGACTGCAGGGGCCAGCTGGAAGGGGCGATGAAGGCAGTTGCACGGGAAGGCGGGTTGATCATCTATCTTCAGCAGGAGGGGAGAGGAATAGGGTTGGCAAACAAAATAAAGGCATACGCACTCCAGGACAAGGGAATGGACACTGTTGAGGCGAACAAGCATCTTGGCTTTGCACCCGACCAAAGGGATTATGAGGTTGCTGCGAGCATCTTAAAAGATTTGGGAGTTTCTTCGATCCGGTTGCTGACGAACAATCCTGAGAAGATCCAGGGGCTTGAGGGGCATGGGATCAACATAGCCGAGAGAATCCCGTTGCGGTCTCCTGAGCATCCCCAGGCAAAAGATTACCTCCGGACAAAAAAAGAGAAATTGGGGCATTTGCTGGATTGATATTCTCGTATTTGTTTAGCATCTTCGAAACGCCCGACGTAAGATAAGCGAGTCCTGCGTCCCCGTAAGGGTGAGTGTAGTGTTCCGGTTGCTTCGCAACGGAGAGAATCCAGCGTTCCTGTCCGTTCGGGAAGGAGAGAATCCAGCGTTCCGCTTGCTTCGCAACGGAGGGCGGCCTCGCGATGGACTCGATGGGGACTCAAGGGCGTTTCGACCTGAGGATGCTAAACAAATACATTTTCTCCCTGAGCGTTTTCAGCCTAAAACCTCAGCACCTGCATCGCCTTCGGCACGTCTTTCTCGTCTATCACAAAAAGGGTGTCTGTCCAGGTGGACATCGTTTCGATGATATTGATTCCGTTTCCTGCAAGCAATGACGTGAGGTAAGCCATCACTCCAGGGATCTGCTCAAGCTCCCGGGAGCTCTTGAGGTTCAGCTCTGCAAGGTTCTCGGTAATTTTTATGATTTTCTGCTTGAAGAACCTTTTGATGTGCTCGAGGAAGCCTGCTGTGGTGATTATCGTCATCGTAGAACTGCCCTCGATGATGTGGAACACTTCTGCTTTTGCCTTGACCTCACGGTGCAGCTCAATGAGGTTGGCGTAATACAGGTCCTTCTCTACCACGGCAACGACAATCTTGTTTTTTACCTCAACCCTGCTCGCAGCGAGAAGCTTCTTTATCCTTGTTTCCATCGGCTCTTTGTTTTTCACCTTCGCGTAATATCTCCGGCATGCGATGACGACGGCATCAAAGTGTTTTTTTGCGTCTAAGCCTAAATCCTGGGCAATGAAGCGGGACAAAGCGGAGTAATTGATCACGCCCTTCGTGACACAGTCCTTAATGCTCGGATGCTGGTCGACATACTCAAATACGGTCTTGGTTATATTCATCGTGTATCACCTTTTGCAGCGCTTTTGTATTTTTTTTGATCCATCCCTGGTGGTTCCGCTCGTATGCGAGGGAGAGGGCGGAAAAGAGGGTCAAAACCTTATACAGCGGGCGCCGGGCATCAAACTCTTTTCCGAGAGTTTTTGTGCGCCGATAGCCTCTCAGAAATATTTTTTCCATGGCTGGATCGCTGGGAAACATCCACAGGCATGCTTTCGTGATGTCTAAACAGGGATCCCCTGCAATGGCCCACTCAAAGTCAATTATCCCTTTGATAGTGTTCCCTTTGGCAAGGATGTGGGGCACATGGTAATCTTTGTGCACCAGGCTTGGGTTCCGGACATCGGAAAGAAGGCGCCTGGACTCTTTGAGAATATTCAGGACCGTCTTTTTTAGTTCTGCTGTCCCTCTTTTTGCTGGAATCTTTTTGCACTTTTCTTTGGTGTCGAACAATAAGAAATCATACCATGCTTTGAACGCCGGCTTAACCGCCGTACCCACAATCCATCCGAAAGCCGGGAAGCGGATACTGTGGATCTTTGCAAGAACTTCCCCGGCTTGAGCAACCAAATGGGTGTTGCCCACGTGCAGCCCTGCTCCTTCAACCTTTGACAGGATGAGGTAATTTTTTCCTGAGCCAAGGCACGTGGGGACTGGAACGGTTGTCTTCCTTTTTATCAGCCCGTACACGAATTCCTCTTTCTTTGCCTTCCAATGCTCTTTTGGATAGAACCTGAAAATAACTTCTTGGGGTGGATTTTTCAAGGTAAGCAGGATGGTCTTATTCATCAATCCCTGGCTGAAATACTGCTGCCTGACAATTGTTGCATGGGGGTAAACCGAGCGTATTCCTTTTGCGATAAGGCCATGCATCTCCTGTTCCATGCCTGGAAAAAGAGGGGATCGGCTATTTTAATGTTTTGTTTTGGACAAAGATGTTTTGTCAATATCATCAACTTTTTGAGATTATAGGTCTAGGAAATGCGGTTTATGGCATATAAATTGATTTAAAGAAAGGTGCGTCCCCTTTGAGAATGCCCGAAGATAATGGTTTCCAATCCAGAGTTAGTGAAGTTGTTCAGGCTGCCCTTCAGGGAATCAAGGGGCCGTTGACAGCCGTTGTTTCTGAATTGCTACGGGCAGAAAAGGCGAGACAGAATGCTTCCGCGATGGAGGTACCGCCTCCTCTGGATCAGGGGATCGCTTCAAACATAGTGGGAGGCGTTCCTCCAGAAGTTGCATCCAGGGAAACTATCGATTCCCTCGTCAAGGATTGCGGCCATGATCCCTTGACTGTGCAGCGTTGGCTTTTGGGGAATTTGAAATATTGCACTCATAGCGAGCTTCTTTATCCCGACAGGGGATCAGGGTTTATGCCATTGGCCAGAATCCTTGGGAAAAAGGAAATGGCCGGCGATTGCAGAGACTTTTTTTCAGCTGCAGCTGCATTGCTCCAGCCTTGGTTTCCGGCGAAGGGATTGGCCATATATCCTCTGGAACCGAAGGGCGTGGGGGGCCACATTTTTTTTATGTATAGCCCGGAAGCTGCCGGTACTCCTTTTGGAACGATAGGGACTTCTTTCGCGGATTTTTCGTTTCCAACATTTGATGGTGTTAAGTTTTTTGTCGGGAAGTGGGCGATTGGGCATAGCATCAACGAAGCAAGATACCAGATTATAAGCCTTGAAGGGGATTTTTCTTTTGGGAGTAAACCCGTTTCCTTTTCGGCCACGAAGGAGGGGGTTGTCAATGCTTATCATCTCTTTGGGGTTAAATTTTTCGAGGAGGATGGGCTATCCAGTGAGGTAAGCCAAAGGGGGTTTTACATTTCCTCCCGAGACCCCCATATGCCCGAAAACCATAACCTCCTGGGAAATGTCGTTACCTCTGTGAAGGCTTGCTACGATTCTCAATCGGGGAAGGGCGTTGGGGCATTTTGGAGCGGTTACCCTCTTAAGGGTACGCCGCCCCTTATTTTGAGGGTTTGCGGACTGGAAAAAAATATGGAGGAGTGGCAGCTTGTTTTTCTTGCAGACTTCCCCGATGGGGAAATACAGCGTGTTGTCAGGCGTAATTACTCAAAAGGACTGCATCTCATAGATGAGAAATCTTATGCAGCCGGGAGTAAGGAGTTTTCCACTATTAGCGGAGAAGCCAATAAAATTTTCCAGGACTATAGCCGGAGACTGAGAATTAAGCAGCATTATGACCAATGGGTAAGGCTCCAGCGCCCGTAAGGGGAAGAATGGGGCAATACCATCGTGCTTTTATTTCGGGGAGGTTTTTCCTGTTCAGCGAACCTGGTGCTCAACAAGGGCTGCGACGGCTTTTGCAAAGAATTCTGACTTGACCCAAACACCGCAGTCATGGTCCTTATCATTATTTCCGTCCTGCAGCATAAAGAGAAGCTCCTTATTGTCGATGATGATCATCCTTGAACCTGCGTCTTTGTTGATAAACTCGATCTTTCCCGTGGACTTCTTTATTGCCTTCTCGTCATGAGGGGCGATGAGCTTGATCTTCATGGATTTCTTTCCTGACTTTTTCATGGCCTTGTTGATGATAGCTAATTTTCTTGAGAACCCATCCTGGGTTGTCGTTATAAGGATGCTTTTATCGGCCTGCTCTATTAAACCTTTCATAAATGCGAGGACATTATCTCTCCCTATAACAGAGGTGCTCAACTCGGTACTGTCCACTTTTTCGATGCCGGTGCTGTACAGGAGCTGGATATCTTTAAAGACGTCGGTGCTTCTTACCTCTTCGAACATCTTCAGGCTGAGCTGGGTGTCATCCTCGATGTTCTTTTTCACCCTGGAAATGATCTCTTCAGGCTGGACCGAGAGGTATTTGATCGGCTTGCCAATCTTCATGATGATGAAGCCCTTCTTTTCAAGGCTTTCCAGAACGTCATAGCACCTGCTTCTGGGAACTCCGCTGAGGTCAGCAAGCTCTCCCGCAGTGGCGATCCCTTTTTCCAATAGGACCGTCCAAATCTTAACTTCATAGATATTCAATTGGAAGTCTTCCTTGAGACGGAGCAAAAGTTCCTGCCGTAATGCCATACGGTTGGAATTGCAAATCGGTTTATAAATGTTTCTATTTTGTTTTTACTCTTGAGTGATACCAGCTTGGTCTTTTTTTTGGGAGAATTTGGTACTGAACATTACTCTTATGAGATAAACTGGGACTTTTTTTCCTCGCTTTTTACTTTCTGCCGGCGGGCCTCGTAACTTATTTAAAGGGCAAGGCCGGAAAAAAGGATATGGTCATCATCGGCTGCAGCCACGGCATCCATCTGGCGAAGAAAATTGCGCTTTCGGCTAAAAAGCCCTATGCTGCATTGGCGGTCGAGAAGTTTCCGGACAGCGAGACCCACCTCAGTTTTCCGGTAAGCGTCAGGGGAAAAGAAGTTGTCCTGGTGCAAAGCTTCTATGGGTGTGTCAATGACTGCCTTGTTGAGGTGTTTTTTGCAGCGATGACAGCAAAAGAACTGGGGGCAAAAAAGGTTGCGTTGGTTGCGCCTTACTTCCCTTACCTCCGCCAGGATGACCGGTTCTATTCGGGAGAATGTGTAAGCCTGGAAGTCATCGCAAGGTACGTGGACCAGAGCTTTGATGCAATTGCTATCATGGACCCCCACCTGCACCGGGAAAAATCACTCAAGCACATCTTTAGGATCCCGTCATCGTTATCGACGGCAAACCCCCTTATTGCAGCTTATATCAAGAAATATATCCGCAATGCAGTAATCTTTGGGCCGGACTTTGAAAGCTATCGGTGGGCTGAAGCGACTGCAAAACTCATCGGCTGTGAAAGCGCAACGCTGAGGAAAACGAGGTATAGCTCCCGAAAGGTAAAGGTTGCATTGAACAAAAAAATCGACCTTGGCCGGAGCCATGTGGTGATCGTTGACGATATCATCAGCACCGGACACACGATCCTTGAGACGATCAAGCTCCTCAAGGGGCTCGGTGCGAAGGCAATAACCTGCATCTGCGTCCATGGGATATTTGCTGAGGGCGCCCTGGGGAAGCTGCAGAAGGCAGGCGCAACGGTCGTTGCCTGCAATACTATCCCCAATCCCGTTGCAAAAATTGATGTGAGTACCCTACTTGCAAGCGCTTTAAAGTGAATTGCCATTTTCTGTATTGGAATCTATCAGGGCCTGGGGGGCAGCCCTTAGAAATGTTTATCATGCTTTCTTTTCCCTTTCGCTAAACAAATTATATAAACCTAAAGCCTTTAGCTGCCCTTATGGCACTCTTCGGAATCCTTGCGCTGGTTATCGGTGTTATCATCCTTGTTGTAGTGCTGACTTTGGTTAGAAAAGCGATCAAGCTGGCATTTGTTGTCGGGGTTGCCGGCCTTTTTCTTGTGCTTCTGGCAAATTTTCTCCTTCCCGAGCTTGGCATTGTGGAAAAAGGAAAGGATTATATACAAGAAAAAGGAAGAGGATTGGTCGAACAAGGGAAGGACACCATAACCTCGTT
Source organism: Candidatus Woesearchaeota archaeon (assembly GCA_016188175.1). Lineage (GTDB taxonomy): Archaea > Nanobdellota > Nanobdellia > Woesearchaeales > JACPBV01 > JACPII01. Next base: position 18,901 of record JACPII010000013.1, read on the forward strand.
TGTGGTCGTTGAAGTGAATGAGACCATACAGGGGGTAAAAGAAACGTATTTGTTTAGCATCTTCGAAACGCCCGACGTTGGACATAAGAGTCCTGCGTCCCCGTAGGGGTCGTCCCCCCGCGACGGACTCAAGGTTAAAATGAGAGCGTTTCGACCTGAGGATGCTAAACAAATACAAAGAAACGATAAAAAAGAGGTAGCAGAAGTGGGATTTTTTGACAAGATTGCATTCTGGAAGAAGAAGGATGATTTAAGCCTTGGCGGTGATTTTGGAAAAGACCTTGGCTTAGGAAAGGACGCTGGCATGGGTGATCCTTTTGGCGCTGGCTTGGGCGGTGATAGTTTTGGGAACGAGCCCGATCCCTTCAGCAAGCAGGGGATGGGGAGAGACATGGGTTTCGGGAGCGATATGGGCCAGCAGGGCGGTGCACACGGGTTTGGAAGCTTTCCGAAGCAATCCGGGGGCTTTGATGCAGGATTCAATCAGCCGCCTGGACAGCCCGTCCCGATGCAGCAGCCCTTCGGTGGAATGGGAATCCAGCAGCCTCAGCAGGCTCAGGCTGAACTCTATGGGAAGGATCTGGAAGTTGTTTCTGCAAAACTTGATTCCATCCGTTATACTCTCGAAAGCATCAACCAACGCCTTGCTAATATAGAGCGGATTGCTCATGGCGAAACCGAAGACAGGCGCAGGAACTGGTAATTTGGGAAAAATCCCTAAGGCCGGGATTGTTGTGTTCTTTCTTGTTGCAGCATTCATCGCTTCAATCGACCAAATAACAAAGAAAGCTGCGTCTTCGTTGATCCCCCCGGGAGGCATCCCCGTTGTTGAGGGGTATTTTCATCTGACCCTTGTGCGGAACACCGGAGCCGGATTTGGGCTATTCCAAAACAATAACGGGATGCTGTTATTCATCTCCCTGATAGTTGTTGCCTCCATCCTGTTTTTCCTGAAAAGCATCCTCAAGAACGGCTTTTTAACGATGGGAACTTCTTTCATCTTTGGCGGAGCGGCCGGAAATATCATCGACAGGATCATGCTCGGGCATGTGGTCGATTTCCTGGACTTTAGGATATGGCCGGTGTTCAATGCTGCCGACGCTGCAATCACCATCGGGGCAATCCTTGTCGGAATCTCACTGTGGAAAAAAGAGGATGAGCGGTAATGCCGCTGGTGGTCCGATTTTTTTGATTGAGGCGGGGGGTGATGGCGGCAGTAAACTGGAATGGGGTGGAAGCGGTTCCGGACGATAGTGATTGATTAGATCAAACCGGCGAATGAGCATTTCATCATCAATTGAGGCACGAGTGGGGCTTGTAACTCTTTTTTGCCTCTTCTTCAGTGCCAAACCAAACCTGCTTTTTCTTCTGGATTTTCTTTGCCCATTCGCAGGTTGCCTTATGGAACACCGTCCCCGTGGAACTTGCAACATATTTCCCCGGGTAGAACTCCGTCTTAACCGAGGGAGAAACTGGCTTATCTTCTCCTTCGGTGCTCTCATGCCTTTTGGGCTTGAGCTTTACGATTGCAATGAAGAGGCCCAAGCTTGCCGCAAATGCAGTCAATAATTGGGTCTTGGTGAACAGGTTGGTGCGCAGCCAGATAAGGAAGAGGTCGACAAGCACAAAGAAGAACACCAATGACAGGAATCCCCATCCAGAGTTGGCGTCCTCATATGCCGGAATCAACGATAAGAATGCGATACCCAAGAATGCGAAGAGGGCAAGCAATTCCACGATGAATCCAAAGCCCGAAAGCTTGAATATCGTCCTGCTGAGCCCGATAAATACCACCAATAAGAGAACATCGGTGAAAAAAAAGCTGAGTTTCCAACCCCCCATACAATCAATGGAAATACCCTGCTATTTAAATATTTCTATTCTGGAGTAGTGATACTCTCCCCGTCAGGTTACCATTACAACACAAGGAGGTGTTTAACATGGAGCAAATGCAATTATTCGCTGGGTTGGATATGCATACCGAGTCCATCACCGGCACCATAAAGGATGAGCAGGGAAATCCTGTGAGGGTCATTAAAGTAGAGACCTCTAAGGACGGAATCAAGACCTTATTTGGGGGGCTGCAGAAGAAGAATATCACCGCAGTGTTCGAAGCCTCCAG
>JACPII010000014.1 GCA_016188175.1 Candidatus Woesearchaeota archaeon
CCTGCATTTTTACTATTAACCTCGGTGGTAAATCGCACATAGGAGCCCTCATCGTACGTGTGATGGGTTGTGGGTGACCAAGCTGTCATGTAAGCCCAAGGAACCCCATGGAGATTATTTCTTCTTCCAGCCACCCTTTCCTCATTTAAAGGAAGCTTAAGACCGGGAACAGCAGACCTGCCGCCTTCTGTCCTGTTTGGATAAAGAAGGAAAGAATTGAGCCAGCCAGCCGATGGGGGATTTACTCTCTCGTCTTCACTATTAGGGCCTTCAATAATGCTTATTCCCTGCAAAACGACCTCTTGCAAAGCCGCTCCGACATTATTGATTCTTGTCCTGCTTGCCGGAGTTCCCCTAATCTCAATAGTCTCCCCAAGGAAACCCGGTTCTCTACGGCTTCGAACTGGAATAGATATTTCAGCCATCTCGCACCCCCGTTCCTGTTTGGGGTTGGAATACTGTTTTTAAACATTATGAAAACAAACTGTTGAATGGCATCTCAAATAAAGTGAGCAAGGAAACAACAACACCGGCCATGCTTGTTGATTCCTCGAAATGGGTTCTACCCCGCAGCTCGCTGCTGCTGGGATTTTTATTGGCGAATTGATGCTAACCGTATCTTTATTGCGCATACATTGGCCATAACCCAACAAAACAACCTTTATAAACCGCCATCCATTTGCCAGCGTATGCAATTTCATTCCTCAAGCCGCGTTGAAATCATGGGAAAATTTTTTGGATTTTCTCTTTCATATCTTATCTTTACTTCCGTTCTTTTCCTCATCCTGGGTTTCTCAGGAAAGCTTCCGGCAAGTTCCCCTTTCCTTAAAATCATGGCAATCACGGGAATTATTTCTCTTATCGGCTGCTCAATCAAGAGGCTCTTGCAATGATAAATGCAAAAAGATTCTTTGCTGGCATGGGCTCAGGGATGAAATCATTTGGGATGCTTATCTCCGCTATCATCAACAGTTCACTCCTTCTCATCGTCTATCTTGTTGGCGTCGGCATTACTTCCATCATCGCAAAGCTTGTCGGAAAGCGCTTCCTTGACACAAAGCCCTCAGCCAAAGGCTCTTACTGGTCTCCCTTGGGCCTCAAAACAAGGCCGTTAAAGGGCCACTACAGGCAGTTCTAACATGTACATCCTCGGCATCAGCTGTTATTACCATGACGCATCTGCAGCGCTCCTCAAAGATGGAGCTATCGTCGCGGCAGCCGCAGAAGAGAGGTTTACGCGGAAAAAGCACGACATCTCATTTCCCATCAACGCTGTTAATTTTTGCCTGAAGAGCCAGAACATCACCATCAAGGATATCGGCCATATCGGCTTTTACGAAAAGCCATTCCTCAAGTTTGAGCGGCTGCTTTCCCAGCATCTCGAGAGCTTTCCCTGGAGCCTGAAAACATTTCTCAGCTCAATCCCTTCCTGGCTCAATGAAAAATTAAGGGTTCCCAAGATTATCAGGAAAAAGCTGGGATACACAGAAGGCGTTATTTTTGTCGAGCATCACCTTGCCCATGCAGCCAGCTCATTTCTCGTCAGCCCCTTTGAAGATGCTGCCATCCTCACCGTTGACGGCGTGGGGGAATGGACGACGACAGCGATCGGGAAGGGGACAGGCAACGACATCGAGCTGATGAAAGAAATCCGCTTTCCCCATTCCCTTGGGCTTCTTTATTCCACAATAACTGCGTACCTCGGATTTACGGTAAATAATGGGGAATACAAAACAATGGGCCTGGCTGCTTATGGGACCATGGATAAAGTCCAGAATCCTTACTACAAGAGATTGCGAAGCATCCTTGACCTCAGGGAAGATGGCAGCTTCCGATTTGATATGGGCTATTTTTCCTACACCTATAAAGACAGGATGCCCTCTCAAAAACTTATCCGCCTGTTGGACGGCCCGGTGAGAAAGCCATCGGAACAAGTCACCCAGCGCCACCAGGATATTGCCGCAGCAGTCCAGCTGGTCACGGAAGAAGTCCTTTTGAAAATCCTCGATTACCTTCACCGCGAAACAAAGTCGGAAAACCTGGTAGTTGCAGGCGGGGTAGCCCTCAACAGCGTCTTTAACGGAAAAATATTGAGAAACACCAGATTCAAGCGGCTCTGGATTCAGCCGGATGCCGGCGACGGCGGCACAAGCCTGGGTGTCGCTTCGTATATCTATCACTCTTTATTGGGGAACAAGCGCTCGTTCCGGTTCCAGGATGCCTGTCTTGGCCCGTCTTTTTCAGCAGCAGAGATTAAAAAATTCCTTGACGGGAATGCCATCAGGTACCGTGAATGCAAAGATGAAAAAGAGCTCATCGGAACAGCGGCAGATCTCATCTTCAATAACCGCGTTATCGGCTGGTTCCAGGGGGGGATGGAATGGGGCCCAAGGGCGTTAGGGGCAAGGAGCATCCTCTCAAACCCCTGCAATCCCAAGATGAAAGAGATCCTCAACGTTAAAGTGAAGCACCGTGAGCGCTTCAGGCCCTTTGCCCCGGTTGTCTGCATCGATGACGCCCCAAAATTCTTTGACTGCGACATGCCCATCCCCGAGCCGGCCGATTTCATGCTGATGGTGTATCCGATAAAGAAAGAATGGCAGAAGAAGATGCCTGCCGTCACCCATGTGGATGGCTCAGGAAGGCTCCAGACCGTAAGGAGCTTCCAGAACCCGAGGTTCTACGACCTCATCAAGGAGTTTGGAAGGCTTTCTGGGATCCCCATCTTGATAAACACCTCGTTCAACATCCGCGGAGAGCCGATCGTCTGCACCCCGTACGATGCCTACAAATGCATGATGGGGACGGGCATCGATTATCTCTTTATGGACAGATTCCTCATAAAGCGCGATGATAACCCGCAGGATAGATGGGATAGTGAGATTGTGGCGGGGGATTGATTCAAAACCGCTTATAAATGATTATGTCCTCCCCCTAGTTTAAATTCGATTCCTGCCCCTATCAAACTTCTATAATCAGTTTATTCTTACTTTCAGGGTAAATATTCACCTCCCCTCCTCTTTTCAGCTGCATAAAATCTATTATCCTTTTGTTAAGTCGTATATCTAATGTGGAGCCTGCTTGTCCTATCTTCGTTTTTGCCCCTAAACCCCAAAGTCCCTCCTTCTTTGTAATCTCTGTCATCTTTTTTGATGTTTCTTCACTAAAGTACGTTTCACCGCATTTTTGGCAAACGAATGCGGGGAATTTTCCAATTCGTATCCCGTAGAGGGAGTAATCTACCTTCTTGTTAATCATTTTTACACCGCATTCCCAGCATGCATCTTTTTCTTTCATTTTTACCCCCTTATTTTTCAATAAAAACAGTTTTGATTCTATAGATATCGCCTTTTCTTTTATAGGCTATTTTAAAATAAGTGTACGAAGCTAAGTACCCATCCGTTTGTCTTGATACAGAACCCATTTTAATTGCCCTTTTTATCTGCTCTTCGTCAATGCCCTCAATGTCCATCTTTTCTTTTGCATGTTTGCTAAGCTGGATGATCACCTTTCTTTCCCCTTCTTATTAGATATAATTAGTTGTAATTACTAATAATCATCAGTGATATATAAATATTGCGGTTTTGGAAAGAGAATATTTCTGGGCCAACAGAAAGGGACACTTATAATTTTACTATAAACGATTCTTCAAAGCCAATAAAGGTTACTTTGGTATGGGATGATTATCCTGGGAATTTGAGCGCAAGTAAAATGCTTGTGAATGACTTGGATTTATACTTAAGGGCGCCTAATGGGACCATCTATAAGTCATGGACTTTAGACCCTTCTAATCCATCTGCCCCTGCCACCAAAGACGGCAACCATATTGACAATGTTGAGCAGATTGTGGTTGAGAATCCTGGAAGCAATAATCTTTACACGAATGGGCACTGGCAGATTGTTGTAAATGCAACCTCTTGTCCGCATAAGTATTCGCTGATTTACCCAATGTCCCCTATTTCTCCAATTCAAGAATCTTGTTTAAACTACTTTCTCCCTTATTTGTAATTTTATAATACCTGTGCCTGTCATCATCGGGGTTAATGCAGCTTATGTATCTCTTTTTTTCAAGCTCAAGAAGTGTCCTGCTTACGCTCGTGAGGTGTTTGCCTAATTCTTTGCTTAATCGCTTTCCTGTTTTTGGTTTGTCCCTCAAAAACGTAAGGATACTTTTTCTTAACTTTCCTTTAATGACGAAAATAACATCCCGCATGTAAGAAACCCTCAGAAACCCTTGTTAAAAATCAGCTCAACATTAGCTAAACATAAAAAACTAGAAAGATTTAAATATGGATTCGCCTAAATTCTACGTGGGGGATGGATCGATGGGAAATAAACGGTGCTTGCCTTATATTTTGGTTTTCGCCTTATCATTGATCCTCTTATCTGGATGTAGCCTTTCTTATGAAAACAAGTCCCCGCAGCTGACAGAAGGGGAGTTAAAAAACAAAGTTTCTCCGAGATTGAGGGCGGGGGATATGCCTGAGTGGGCAAGAAACCCCGATGGTAGCGGTAATGTAAGTGTTGTTTTTCATAAAGATTTATCATTTTCTAATGCCCAAGATTTAGTAAGAAAATATAATGGAATTCCCGTATTGCTAATAGAGGACATCACAGTTAATGATTCTACTTGGTTTAATTCATTAGTTGTAATCATGTTCAGTAAAGATATTTTAAATCTGGCAAAAGCTGGGGAGGTGGTATACATTGAGGAAGTTCCTCCTAGACCTCAAATATATAAGTAACAACATAAAAATGAAGGTTGTAACTATCAACATGGTCATTATGCTCTTACTAATCTCCATTGAAGTCCAAAGTTCCACTTCAACAAACTTATTATTACATAAAGTACCTAAAAGACTTCAGAACCTAGAGGTACCTCCGTGGGCGAGAAACCCAGATGGCACTGGTACCTTCTCTATTAATTTTGATAAAAACACCACATTAAGCGAAGCTATTTTAATAATCCAACTGGGCGGTGGAAAGCCCCTTCTTTCAATCGAGGACTGGTCAATAGATGAATCAAATTGGTTTCATTCATTAACGGTTAATTTACCCCCGAATCGTTTATTAGGGTTTGCAAACGAGAAAAAAATTTTGTGGATAGAAGATATCCCTCCAGCACCAAGAATATACAACGATGGAGCAAGGGTGGTAAGCAACATTAATTCCCTTCAAAGTACCCCCTATAACCTTGAGGGTGATAGTATTCTGGTTTCGGAATGGGATGCTTATCATGTTGACCGCAATCATCCCGATTTACTAAACAGAGTTTCTTATGGTGATGTAAAGGTAATTGCCGATCACGCAACTAACGTCGCTGGAACAGTAATGGGTGATGGAACAAATAGTACCTCGAAGGGTGGTAGCGCCTTTCAATGGAAAGGAGTTGCTACGAAAGCGCTAATAAAGTCTTTTGAGTGGTTTAATTCCCTTTCTGAATTAGATGCAGAATATGATTTTGCCTTAGATTCTGGTTCAAAAATATCACAGAATTCATGGGGTCTAGAGTGTGATAATGTTGGAAACTATAGCCAAGTAACTCAAAGAATTGATGAAATAATTATCCAAAATAGGACAACGATTGTCTGGTCTATTGGAAATTCGAGGGATGATGGAAATTGTGGAACTAATCCTTCCAGCCCCAATAACAACTATGGTGTTGTTTCTTTATACTCTACTGCAAAAAATGTCATTACAGTTGGAGCCATTAACACTAACGACTTATCAATGACCTCCTTTAGCGGTTGGGGACCAACAAGTGACAATAGGACTAAACCAGACATCGTTGCTTCAGGTTGCCAGGTGGGAGGGGATGGGGGAACAAAATCTACAACTCCCAATGCCTTTATTGATCTGTATAATAATGTGAATGGGAGTGACGGAGCCGATGGGATTGATGATAACAGTAATCTTTATGATGTGATGTGCGGAACTTCTATGGCTTCTCCCGTTGTATCCGGCACCGCCGCACTCATGTACCAGCAATTCTCCTGCCTTAAGCCGTATAATGTTGAAACGCCGCTTCCCTCTACAATTAAAGGCATTCTTATCCACACCGCAAAAGACCTCAACAGGACAGGCCCCGATTACATCATGGGCTGGGGCTTGATTAATGCAACAGCAGCATTAGACCAGGTAATCTACCGATACTTCAGGGAAGAGAATCTTTCTTCTGGTTCTGACAGAGATACTTATAATTTTACCATCAATGATTCTTCAAAGCCAATAAAGGTTACTTTGGTATGGGATGATTATCCTGGGAATTTAAGCGCAAGTAAAATGCTTGTGAATGATTTGGACTTATATCTTAGGGCGCCTAACGGCACCATCTACCAATCATGGACTTTAGACCCTGCCAACCCTTCAAGTCCAGCCACCAAAGACGGCAACCATATTGACAATGTTGAGCAGATTGTGGTTGAGAATCCTGGAAGCAATAATCTTTACACGAATGGGCACTGGCAGATTGTTGTAAATGCAACCTCTTGTCCGCAATGCCCTCAGAAATACTCCCTTATTTACAAAAGGCCATTTCAATTTGATTTTCCGGCCGGCGTTAGCTTAATTTCTTTTCCAATAGACCCATATGAAAAACGAATAAATCTTACATTTGGAAATAACCCGAATATCAGGAGAATGTATTATTATGAGGGTGGCTCTTTCACTTCATGGCATCAAAACCTTACCGATACCTTAAATGTTATTGGGCCGGGAAAAGGATATTGGGTTTCCGTTGCGTATAATGGAACCGACAATAACACCTTTGCCGAAATAAATGGTGACCCAATCACCGAAAATGGTGCCTCTGCAACCACCGGAATTATCTTTAATAACAATTGGAACCTCATTGGTTTTAACTCCTTTTTTGACATCCCCTCAAATGAGTCCTTAAAAGGAGCGCCGATTAACAAATTCTTAAGACATAAGCGGGGCTCGGTGGATAGTCTATCTAACTACCATATTTTCAATAATGATTCTACCTTTGAAAATTCTCCCTTTAATCTTAAGGCTGGGTACGGCGCATGGATGTATAATTTGGGGGGAGGAACCTGGGTTATCAATCAAACTAGATCATGCTCAACTTTTTATCCGCCAGCCGAAACCCTTGCCGGATTAACAACAACCAACACCAGCCAGCCATTCACGATTTACGGGTTTGCCGCTTGCGACCAGCAATTTTCCAATGGAACCGTCGATGTTGAGATTTCGCTTAAGGTCGGTGGTGTGGAAATTATGAATTATTCAATGGAAAGCCTTGGGATAAACCAGTACAGGCTACCCGTTCCCATTGGGGAAGCGACTCCGAACGACAGCGCGGAAATCTTCATCAATAACCTCTCCATTACCCAAGGAAATGTTACTATTGGAAATGAAGGGAATTTCGTTTACCTCAACATTTCCGCGGTCGGAGTTTCAGACGCAGACGCCGATGGCTTCACGGGGCAATGCCTTGATTGCAACGACAATAATGCCTCAATACGCCCAAATGCCACGGAAATCTGCAACAACAACGTGGATGACAATTGCAATAATCAGATAGATGAAAATTGCAACCTTTCCGTTTTTGATGTTGAGCGGCTGTACCAGAACGAAGAATCCCTTACCACTATCTTCTCTTGGTCTGGGCTCAATAATGGCACATCAAACTTTACCGAGACCTCCTGGAGGTTTAATCCAGGCAATGGAAATTGGGTAACTGGCGCCTCAAGGGTTCCTTTTCGGGAAGAGCAAAACATCACTTTTATTATAGAAGATTCCTTTTCAGTTGGCGGTGAATACCTCGCTTCAGCCAATCTTTCCGAATCCACAATCCAATCCCTTCAACAGATTAAGCATAAAATGGCGGGGTTATTGGTTCATAACCTATCCCTTTTAGAAAATAGCTCATTACATGCCATTACGGAATTTTCCCCTTTGAACTTTTTCTCATCTTGGCTGAATAATGTTTCCTGGGCTTTAAATTTCGGAGATTCTTCCGAAGCAATCGGAAGTCAAAATTTTACCCTGCTATCGGGAGAAAACATCTCCGTTTTTGTGGAAAAAAATTACTCATCTTCAGGTTCCTACCTTATTAACGCAAGTCTTGTCAACGTTACCCGAAGGGGGTACAAAAACATTACCGTAACAATATAGGCAAAGGTGAAAACAATGAAAAACAAAACCAAAGTTGCAATCGGCATTTTGATTCTAGTTTTGGTGGCAGCAGGTATTGTTGCGCAGACCAACAAAATTTACTTGAAAAAACTGGTAAGTTGTAATAATGTCTCTTATTCAATAATAGGGCCCGTATATGGGAATTGTACCAGAGATTACCCGGAGAGGGTTTGTCAGGACCCGCCCTTAAACACTACCTGTCAGGACCAAATAAAAACCCATAACTACCGATGCCAGACAGGCACAACGACAGTCCAAAAAAGTAGCTTAGATTGTTCCCCCGAATCTTTTGAAATCAGCAGAGAATTAAATGCCTTAAAGCAAAAGGTCGAGTTCTCGGAATGGGGAATGTGCAACCAAGAAGGCGAAAATGTTATCATCTGTGACAGCAAATTTGACGGCAACAGTGATGGAAAATGCTCATCGGGAGAAAGCTGTATGAAATTTGTTGTAAACTTGGATGGGATTGACGCTTATACGAGGAACTCAAGGGATGACTGGGTTTTGAATGATAACAGCTTCTTCCTAGGAAAGTTGCAGGCTGTGGAGGTAGCAAAATGAGAAAGGCATCTATTTTTATTGCCATGTTCCTTGCTCTTGTTGCTTCTGTTTCGGCTGCAAATTACTCCCAGAATAGAAGTGACTACTACAACGATGGAACCTTCAATCTTGCTCATGGGGTAGGGGATAGCAGCTTTGTCCAGTTTAATGGGACTACTCAAACCAATGGAGATATAATCTCTACATTAACCAACATCTGGGGTGTGGGAGCCGGAACTACCTCCATCAGCAACGAAAAGGCATTAACAGATGGTTTAAGCATGAAAACTTCTGCTGGCTATATACGGCTAAATTCCGCATCCAACGCTTCTTTTGACGGCTCCTATGGTTGCTGGTTGTATCTTCCCGATGAACTTGATGTCAGGTCTGTTTTTGGTGCAGTTAGTGGTGGGCAGTTCTTCAACGGCATTGATGATGATGCACCAGGCGGAATAACCTCTGTTTCCTACTACGACCAGGATGCAGGAGATTGGTTTGCAAGCAGCGCAGGGGCACCACCAAAAGGGCAATGGTTTGAAATTATTTTGAACTATACTCCTGGAACAGGAATAGCCTCTTACATCTGTTACGAAAACCAATCTTGCCAGTATATTACGGCGGGGTTACTAACTTCCGAAAGCGGATTACAGAAAATTGAGCATAATGCTGAAAGTGGCTCCCAATATGCTCATTTTGATAACTGTTGGGTGTCTCCAAATGATCAAAGGCCCGAAGCAACACTCAATAATGACACCCTTCCCCCCTCGATTACGGCATATAACTGCACCTCCTGCAACCCTCCTTCCGGGGACAGTTCCCCTCCGTTTGAAACCTACGACACTACTCCAACCTTCAGTATAACGACAACTGAAACAGCGTTATGCAGGATTAGTTCCTCAAGCCTAAACTATACTGGGATGGGGACATCAAGGAATTGCACCCCCAGGTTTGGACATAATACCACACATACCTGCACCTTAACGGTTCAGGATAAGTTTGTTTCTCCTGGTCAGGATTATCTTTACTTTGGCTGCATAGACCCGTCTAATAATGAAAATGCTTCCTCAACAAGTGGAGCAGTAAGCATGCATATTCTTGGAGCCTCTGCAGATTATGGGGATGGAGCCATTCAGGCAGGCATTGATACAAGTCTTCTCGGCAGCTGGGCAAATACCACCGTGTTTGGGAACTACACAATTGTCACACGTCGGCAGAGCGACAACAGCCAGTTCCTGGGCAGATTTGACAAATTTGTGCTTAATGGAAACAAAAGATGGGCTTTTAATTATGTTGCAATAGGGGAGCAGGCTTTGACCGGATTTTTTAACTTAACCCCCGTGTTGTACATCCTCCAATTGAGAAACGCCACCAACGAAACGATAACTCGCGAGGTAAGCAGTTTTATAAACCAGACGTACCCCTAGCATTGATATGGGAACCAACCCGTCATTTTTCATAGAGATGCTCCACTTCCTCAAAGAGCGGAAAGCCTGGTGGTTAGTCCCCATCATCATCATGCTCCTTTTAGTTGGCATCCTTGTCATTTTCGGCCAGAGCTCTGCATTGAGCCCGTTTATTTATGCGTTGTTTTAAACCAATCCCTTCCTTTTCAACTCATTAAACCTTCCCTGCCTACCCGTGCGTTGGACCTTCACAGCCCACTCTTCAATTTTTCGCTCCTTTCTCGAATCCAAGAAAGACGTTTTTGTTCCTATTTTCTTCATAATTCGTATTTGTTTAGCATCCTCAGGTCGAAACTCCCTTGAGCCAACCTTGAGTCCGTCGCGGGGGCCGCCCTCCGTCCGAAGGACCGGAACACTACGCTCACCCTTACGGGGACGCAGGACCTGCCAATATTACGTCGGGAGTTTCGAAGATGCTAAACAAATACCATAATTCCATTACTGTATTGTGCTTCCCTTTTTATAATGTCCCTCAGATAGAAACATGGGCTAGGTATTGGTATTTTTTCTGTGTGGGGTTCGAATACGCCAACCACAAGCAACATTTAAAAAGCCCATTCTATTTTTCTCTCAGCAATGAAAACCGTGAAAAAAGCCCTGATTACCGGCATCACCGGCCAGGACGGCTCCTATTTGGCGGAGCTGCTCCTATCAAAAGGCTATGAAGTCTACGGGATGTACAGGAGAGTTTCTACCGAAACCTTTGAGCGCATCAACCATATCAAAGCAAAGCTTAACCTTATCTGTGCAGACCTTGCAGACCAGGCTTCTCTTATCCACACGCTAAAGGACATCCAGCCTGATGAGATCTACAATCTCGCTGCCCAAAGCTTTGTCCCTGCATCCTGGACCCAGCCGACCCTTACCGGGGACATCACTGCATTAGGTGCGACAAGAGTTCTCGAAGCCATCCGCATCGTCAATCCTAAAATCAAGTTTTACCAGGCATCCTCAAGTGAAATGTTCGGAAAAGCAGTTGAAACGCCCCAAAAGGAATCAACCCCGTTCTACCCGAGAAGCCCGTATGGGGTTGCAAAAGTATATGCGTATTGGATAACTAAGAATTACCGGGAAAGCTATGGCCTCTTTGCGTCCAACGGCATCCTGTTCAACCATGAATCCCCGCGCCGCGGGCGCCAGTTCGTCACGAGGAAAGTGACCGAATCAGTCGCTAAAATCAAGCTCGGCCTCCAGAAGGAGCTTTTCCTCGGCAACCTCGATGCAAAGAGGGACTGGGGCTTTGCTGGCGACTATGCCGAGGCTATATGGAAGATCCTCCAGCACAAAAAGCCCGATGATTTTGTCGTCGCAACCGGCGAAACTCATTCGGTCAGAGAGCTTTGCGAAGTCGCATTCTCCCATGTCGGCCTGGACTGGAAAGGCCACGTTAAAGTGGACAAGAAATTCTTCCGCCCTGCAGAAGTTGATATTCTCATCGGCGATGCCTCAAAGGCAAAGCGTGAGCTTGGCTGGGAGCCGAAAGTGAAATTTAAGCAGCTCATCGGGATGATGGTCGATGAAGACCTGAAGGCGCAGAAGATGTTGATGAAATAACAGTAATAGCAAATTCACTAGTCAGAACTTTAGGCTCGGGATAGAGAAGAACCCTCAGCGGACTTCAGCATCAGTAGTTTAGTGGCGCGATTAAAGAATTGAGCATAATTATTGCGACACTACATGAGAGGGCACAAACTATTTTGGTCAACTATTTGTGTTCTCCGATGTATTAATCAGGTAAATGGTGATATTCCCAAATTTTTCTTTTTCTAGTGGTGTGAATTTTTTATAAGATTCCTCGAGGTCTTTATATCGTAACACCAACCACCTTCTCCCATTGCCTCCCGTGATATTGCCCCTTCCATTAAAAACGGGGACATCATCCCTTGCGGAGTATCTTTCAAAGCTATTTCTTGCATAGGCAGGCTCAACAATGACTGTATCATTCTCAATTGCATGGGAATCTACAAACCCGGCAACGTCCCCCCATGGTTCAGCTGTCTTTTCAAAATAAAAGTGATACAGCAAGGAAGGCATTGCCAGGATTATTATTGCCGCCGCTAATCCTTTCTTATACTTATTTTTCACCCTATTCATACCTCGTGCGGTTAGCAAGTAGAAAGCCAAAGATGACGATACGGTATATCGTGAAGAATATATCGGCACTATCAGTTTTGATAGGGCATAAGGTACTAATATGGGAATGAACAGCCACAGGGCCAGTAAGAGATTATTTTCCGATTGACGTACAGTGAGGCTAATATGTTTTCCCGACCTTTTCCAGTTGAGTATAGTATACAGGGAAAGAGAAGCGAACAAGGCAAGCGTAACGGGGTTATAAGATGAATGCCACAGCAAGGTGTTGAATAAATCCGATAGGGGGGGAGAAGTTAACCAGCTAATTTTTCCAAATGCTGCGCCCATCTGTTTGAGTAACCCCCAAAACCACGGAATAAACGCCGTTATTGTTAAAAGCTGGATTCCCATCCATTGTTTTAGGCTAATATCCGGTTTTTCTTTTGCCCGTAGGTGTAAGATTACTATATACAAATTTTGCATGAGTAGGATAAACAGCCCGTAGATGTGGGTATACAAAAGTGATAATGTCGAAATAAGGTAAAAAATAACAAAAACAATTCTCTTTTCATTCATAATCTTTACCAGGAAATACATTGAAAGTAAGGTGAGCATAGCCAGCAAAGAATACATCCGTGCTTCCTGTGAATGGATGATGTGGGTTGTAGAAAGGGCTAGAATAAGGCTGGCAAAGATTCCCGTTTCTTTGTTGAACAAAAGCTCCCCTAATCGATACATAATAAAAATTGCAATAACGCCAAAAAGCGAAGACAGCAGCCTTACCATCAACTCAGAATCACCCCCAATTTTTATCCAAAAATGCAAAATAAGGTAATAGAGCGGGGGGTGGGGCTCATGTTCAACATTTCTTATTATCTCGCCGGGAGTTAAGGATGCATAACGGACTGAGAATTCTTCATCAAGACCATAACTTTTATCTTCTAAATGATAAGCTCTGAGAAAAACCCCTGCCGATAATATGATCAAAAGGATAGAAAACGTTTGGAGTGGATAGCCTTTTTTTAGGTCCATCTTTTCTATAAACTGGTAATGGTTATTAATGTATTCCCTAAATCAACTTCTAATATTTTTTATTTAGCCCCCGGTTATGGTACATTCTTCCAAAAAGGGGACTCAGTTTTACTAAACCAACTGCCGGATGAGTCACATCCTCCCAAACCAGTGCAGGAGCTTTAATTTCAACACCACCACATACCCTTTCCAGAGCTGGGGTATGCCGAGCTTAGACGTTCCCCGTTCGCGCTCCTTGAACGAGATGGGTATCTCTTTGATGCGCAGCCCCTTGAGGTGCGCCCGGTACAGGACTTCCTGCACGATTGCCGGCCCTTGGGAGAAAATCTTCCCCGGCTCGATTGCCTCCAGCGCTTTTCTCGTGTAGGCGCGAAAGCCCGAATTGCAGTCCTTAACCCGTATTCCAAGGATAAAATGGATATAAAAATTCGCGAGTTTTGTGATGATCCTTCGGAAAAAGCTTTTCCTGTTGTCCTCGCCGCCGGAAACAAGCCGTGAGCCCAATGCCATATCGGCATGGTTCAGTTCTTCAAGCAGTTTCGGGATATACTTCGGGTCGTGGCTCATGTCAGCATCCATCTCGACGATAAGATCGGCGCCTTCCTTGAGGGCAGCCAGGAAACCATCTTTGCCCGCAGCTCCCCTCCCCCGTGGCCCTGTCCTGAGGAGCAGCTTTACCCTCTTGTCCTTTTTCCCTATTTCCCGCACCACCTCAGCGGTGCCGTCAGGAGAATTATCATCTATCACCAGGATCAGGACGCCCGGTATCTTTAGCTCAAGTATTTTCCCTATCAGGATTCGGATATTCTCCCGCTCGTTATAGGTTGGTATGGTAATTACAACATCAGCCATGCTGCCTCAGCTCTTTCACGCCGTTTAAAAAATCCTCAAGAGGGATTGTTTCCGTGCACCACGGCTTTACCGTGCAGTTATCGTCGTAAAAGCATCCGCAGTGTTTTTTTGATTTCAGTTTGATCCCTTTTCCGTACAGGTCAATCTCTG
Organism: Candidatus Woesearchaeota archaeon; assembly: GCA_016188175.1. Taxonomy (GTDB): domain Archaea; phylum Nanobdellota; class Nanobdellia; order Woesearchaeales; family JACPBV01; genus JACPII01. Next base: position 14,268 of record JACPII010000014.1, read on the forward strand.
CAGCGCTCGTTGGCCCGAAGAAAACGATAATCTTCTTTCCCAGGGCAACTCCGAGGTGCAGGGCAAGGCTGTCGCTAGTGATGAGGATGCCGCAAAGGTTGACTAAAGCAGCAAACTCCCGGAGGGGATGGTCTGTTCCAGCATCTATGGCTAGGTTTCCGAGCTCTTTTGCGATCGTTCCGTTCCGGCCCCGTTCCTGTGGCCCTCCAAAAAGCAGGAGGCTGCAGGAAAAATTTTTCTTGAGTTCCTTTGCCAGCGCGGTGGTTTTATGGATGGAAAGAATCTTCCCCTTCCATCGGGATCCCGCAGCGGTGTTGAGGCCGATAACAAGGTTTCCGGAAGAGATGCTGTGGCGCTTGCGGAATTCCTCGCCAAACCCGGCCTCTTCTTTTGTCAGTTCGAGCACCGGCTTTCCCTTTTCAACACCGATGATGCCAGAAATGATGTCCTGATAAGTCCTTGTATTCTTTTTCTTCAGTTCGTCAGCCTTTTCCTTTCCAAATCGCGAGATTAGCCCGAGGTCAAACCAGGGGGAGCTTTCCTTAGTATAGCCTGGCTTCCCATCCTGCAAGATGCCGCCAATGCGTTCAGAAGCACGAACCGATGAAGCCAGTGTGCAGCTCTCTATCTCATCATCGAGGTTGATTGCTAAGGCAAATGTTTTTTTTTCAAGCTCCCTTATTTGTTCCCGTTCTTCAATGGCAATGCTTTGCTGAAGGAAAGGATTATGCTCCAATAACGGCAAAGACTCCCTCTTCGTGACCCAGAACATTCTAGCCCCGGGATATTTTTTATAAATGCCAGGAAGCAGGGACGTCGTTCTAACAACGTCGCCCATTGCCCCTAATTTGATGATGAGGATGTTCATGTTGGTTACGTCCTCAAATGCCAGTCGCATTGAAAAGTTGAAGGTTGCCATCCTATTTGCGAAGCTCAATGACAATGACTTTGAGCTGACAGGGGGATGACCCCATCGGGGATGTCAGCATTTGGCCAACACAGCCAAGCTGAGCTTGATGGCAACCCGAGCGTTTTAAATATTGCCGTATTCTGGTAGGAAACGTATGTGCATAGCACCCTAAGGTCAAAATTCAATTTAATGGCTATTATCGAAGAGCGTTGCGGGGGGTCGTCCCTTACGGGGACGCAGCTCTTTCTTGAAGCCCGTCGGGAATTTTGAAGGTGTTATGCACATACTAGGAAACGATGGAAAAAACCCAAAAGAAATTCATCCAGGTCCTCATGAGCTTTCGGGAAGCATCCGGAAGGCCGATCTCATGGAAGGAAGGCAGATCTCATGGAAAGAGGACTATGTCCTTAACCCTGTCAGGCTCGTTAAGCAGTGGGGCTTAAAATCGGAGATCTGGTCTTTGCAGAAGCCCCATCTGCCGGATGAGGAAACGTATGGAGGGGTTGTCATAAAAAGGTTCCCGGGCACTTTTTCCCTCCTTTGGAACCTGTTAAAAGAAAAGAACGTCGCCCTTGTCCTCGCTCATCTGCGCCCCTATCCTCCAGCAATTCTCTCTCCGCTTACCGGGAAGCCCTGCATCCTTATCCCCCATACCTACGAGCTTGGCTCAAATTGGCCGATAAAGAAGATTTCACTCTTTCTCATGAGGCGGTTTAAAAAAGTGATTGCATTGACTCCTTACGAGCGCGGCGTTTACCTAAGCAACGGCTTAAAGGAAGAAAGGGTTATCCTGCTCCCCCATGCCATCGATGCCGATTTTTTCTCAGGGGCGCCAAAGGCATCAAAGGCTTCCATCCAAAAAAAGTTTAGCATCAGTAACCGGGACTTTGTGCTCACCTCAATCTCGAACTTTAGGAAATTCAAAAATCTCGACACCATTATCGAAGCGTTTGCCAGCTTCAATAAAAGGCACCCGTCAAGCAAGCTCCTTATCGTCGGTGAAAACCAGCTGAAGAATCCCCGTTATCGGGACCAGTCTGCATCACGTTTTAAAGGCGTTAGGGATCCGGAAGAAATAATCAGCCAGCACAAGCTCAAAGGCAGGGTCATCTTCACCGGGGGCCTAAACTTTGAAGGTGTCCGTGAAGCTCTGCATATCAGCGATATTTTTGTCAACAATTCTGACCCCGAAACCATGGGCATCTCAGTGTATGAGGCAGCCGCAGCCGGAATTCCATCGTGCCTTCCATCGATTCCCTCATTTACAGCCGTCTTCGGCAGCCATGCGTTATACAGCCCCCCAAGAGACCCGGAACAATTGGCCAAAATCTTCGAGCAATACTTCAGCCAGCCCGCCCTCCGGGAAAGCATGAGGCGGGAGCTCCAGCAGTTTATCCGGCAGTTTGATTACCCTGTTTTTATGAAAAAGCTAGAAGCGCTTTATCGGGAGCTTATTTCTCGGCGTTAGGGTTTTACAAGGAACGATTCACTATTCTCAACGCAAGCAGGTTGCCATAAATACGCCCGCCATTGCTAAGGGGTATAACTGAATATGCCTTTCGATTGGATGGGGGTAGTGAACCTGCGCTCCAAGCCAAAATAAGCATTTCGGCTCTAAGATTTATAAACAGGCGGTAAACTTCTTGCCTTATGCTCGAAACTCTGTTCGGAAACAATCCAGACAAGATGTATAGGGTTTTCCTTGGTTTGAGGTGGTATGATCGGGGTGTTGAGGCTGCCCAGGATAAAAGAACACTATTTACGGGAGACCCAACTTTAATGAATATCTTCAATTTTTTTCGCAGTTCACCCGAAGATACGCCAAATGAATTCCCCGCTGGGAATGTAAACGTGGTAAACGCCGCCTTTCAAGAAGGTGACCTTCTAAAGGCAGCAACGTTGCTTGACAGCCTTGTTGCAGCCGCTCGCGGTAACGATGGGCGGTTAATCCCCACAGGGGAATTTTCCATTTTTATCTTCAGCCGGCTTTTGGAATATCTCGGTACAACTTTTGCGGAAGAGTGTACATCCTCCAGAAGGTTTCTCTCTCCAAGTGAAATCGAAAACAGGATGGGGCAGAGGTTTGCCCCTGGAACCAGGAATTTCAGGGGGTACCTCAATTGCCCTGCGTTTGGAGTATACGCTCCCGGAAAAAGCGGGATTAGCCTCCTGCTGATGGAAGACACCCTACGGGACGGCCATCCGGCATATGGGGGGGTTCCAGATGCCCGTGAAATCGCAACATCAGCATCTTCGGGAATTAAGAGGATTGATAACACTTTTAAATCTCCGGAACAAGCAGCTGGCACAGCAAACGCCTTTTTCAAAGAGCAGGTAATCCCCACCTATAAATTAATTGCTGCGAATGATGAACGCCTTCTCGAATATATGGCAGCACGGTTTGTCATCCATAGGGTCGGTTACCATCTGGCCCAAACTTCTGCAATGATAGAGGTACAGCCGGGAATGATGGCCTTTAATCCAAACTCGGAACGCTCAGTATTATTCCTCAGGAAGCCTTACCAAGGGCCTGCTTGATTATCTCTTTCTCCTCCCTCTCGATCCCCCCGATGAGAAAAAGCACGGCAGCATAAACAAGAGCCCCCGCGATGATATTCAGCCCAAGATTTCGAAAGGGAAAATAAAAAAGCTGTGCTCCCATCGCGAGGGCTGCAATCGACGGCTTCAGAGCGAGCCGTGAAAGTTTTAAGGGAAATCCATGGATGGCTCCAAAGATAAAAAGCTTGGTAAACAGGAAAAATTGCGCAATAAGGGTTGCGAGTGCAGCTCCGATGCCGCCAAAACGGGGGATAAGCGCCCCATTGAGGGCAATGTTCAGGGCAGCGGTGATTCCTGTTGCTATCGTAAAGAAATGCTGTTTATTGATCGCGTTGAGCAGATGCCCGGACGCCGTGCTTAAAAAGATGAACAGCACCGACCAGCCCAAAATTTGGAGCATTGCCCCCGCCCCGGCGAACTTTTCCTGAAAGAGGAGCCTGATGATGTCGTCTGAAAGAAGGGACAGCCCAACAGCAGCAGGAAGCCCAAGCGCAAGGAGATAATAGAACACTTTTTCATACAGCAGTTGCAGATTTCCCGTCTTTTTGTGGAAAAACCTCGCCATTGCCGGAAAGCTTGCTGTTATGATGACTCCAGGAATGAATGTCAGCGTCGAAACGATGGATGATGCTGCCCCGTAAAGCCCCGTCGTCGTGTAATCTTTCAGGTTCCCCAGCATCACGATATCGATCTTATAGTTGATCTTCTGGAACACCACCGTCAGCCAGAAGGGAAGGGAATTCCTCAGGAGCCCTTTCCAAAGCCTGAAGTCGAACCCAAACGACGGGGCAGCAAAGTTCCTCAGTAAGATCCAATAGCAGTACACCGCACCGATCGCTTGTGCCAATATCAGCCCAACGATAAGCCCATACAGCCCCAATCCGCCAAGGAGCGCCAGGCCGCCAAGCACGAGAGAAGAAACTTTTTCGATGACCAATGAGTGCATCGCATATTGGTTTTTCTCATAGGCATTGAAGACCGTCCTTGCAAGGGTTGAGAATACGACAAAAAGCTCGTGCACCATCACGAGCATGATGGGCCCTGCAGCCTCCCGGGCTTTCGGCAGAAAAAAGATTGCACCAAACGAAAGCCCATACACCGCAATCGTCGCCAGCATCCGGAGAGTAAGGGTGTTGTCGACCAGAGCCTTTGTCTGTTTCGGCTCTTTCGAAATCTCCCGGAACACATACGTTCTCATCCCCAGGTGGGCGAATATCGCAACGACATTGATGAACGCAAAAGCAAACGAATACTTTCCGAATCCATCCGTCCCGAGAACGTTCGTTATCAAGATAACCAGGAGGAATGCAAAGAAATGGTTGAAGATATCAGCAGCAAACAGGATGCCCGTGTTCCTGGCTATGGTCTTTGCAGTGGACATAGTGCATGCAAAGCATCCCTCCGTTTAAAAATGTTCAGTTAGTTTATCCTGCCCAGGTAGGAAAAGATTGGCCCAACATTGGTGGCGTGCTGGGTAATGCCCCATTTTTTTGAGTGTGGGGCAGTAAACCTGCGCTCACCCTTACGTGAACATCCGAAGCGGTAGCGAGGATGGTCCAGAAATCCCCCAGATTTCTCAGAACCTCCGAAGCGGTAGCGAGGAAGTTCCAGAAATTATGCTGAATTTCTCAGAACCTCCGAAGCGAAGCTGAGCGAGGTACCATAAAATTCCGGGAATTTTCTCGGTACGCAGGGCCATCATGCCCATCGCCGGGAGTTTCGAAGATGCTAAACAAATACAAAATAAGGTATGCCCCATTACGGAAAGACCGTAATCAGTATTTATTACGGGAAAGCTTTAATACAATGCCCCGAACCTCACCTTAGGGGGATGGGATTCGCAAAAATAGTTATTCCTGGGCTGTTCATTCTGCTATTTGTTCATCTATCGTTTGGAACAGGTGTCAGTCTTTCCACGTCAACCCAGCAGTCCGGGGCCAACCATCTGGATGTTTCCAGCGCAAGCTATTGGGCGAAGATTGATCCTCCAGATAATGTATCGGTATCCTACCCTTACTTTGCCGACATCATTGACCCGCCTCAGGTATATGCGAACTGGAGCTCTGGTGGCGAGGTAATGCTCTATTTCTCCCCCTTTGCAGAAAGGGGAAATCACATAGGCCCCGTTGGGGCGTGCACTGGATTTTTTACCCTCCAGTTGGTAAGGTTATGTGTTGAGTTTCTGCACTACCATTACACCTACCCCAATTGCAATGATCTCACGTTGGCTCCCGTCTCCGGAATTGTGTGCAATGATCTATCTGCAGAAAGCATCCCCGATGGGGCGCCGCTGTATATCTTTAATAAAAGGATATACCAGGATCCCATCAACGGAAGCGATTCCCTGGGGTATATACAGGTGTTTAAGATAACAAACAACAATTCTAAGAATGTGAGCTTTATTGCTGCCGCAGGCAAACTCTTTGATGATGTGGAGAAGGGCTCCATTGAACTTTTTTCCGGAAATTATTCCCCTTATGTGTGGCCTTCATCCATTTATTGGCCCCCAAATTCTTCCTCAAGCTTTGACATCTTTAGTTTTCATCCATTGGCGGGCGGCGGTTATTTCTTCAGCACAACAAGGCAATTGCCCGTTATCTTTGACGAAGAGGGAAAAACCTGGGCAGCAAACTTTTCAGCAAACCTCAGCGCCAACACAAGCATATTTCTTTTCTTGAGATACAAAGAAACCGCCAGAATAAAGATCAAAGCAGATAATATTGCCCTTTTTCCGCCATCACTCTCGATCGCCAACGAGCAGGTAAACATCACCTTTACCCTTAATATCGCTTTCAATAGCTCAACCAGGCTGTATGACAACGTCGAATTGCCCGGGATTATTGACTACCGTTACTGGGCCGAAACGGACAATGCTGAAGACGATGATTTTTTATGGCTCTTCCCTTATTATTATCATTATGATAAAGATAGGCCGAGGCCGATCATTAGCATCTTGAAAAGCAGAAGGTTCATCGAGAGCATCCATGCCCCGTCAAATTATTCCTATGTGTATGGCAACGGCGTCGTTCAGGCAAATGCAACGGTTATGGGGCCGTTTCTCGGACCGGCGCAGGAGATAATCCCTTTGCAGCGGATGACGCTCGAAGAAATTAACTCTTCCCTTTATGGCCATTCCGGAGTTTTATCATCAGATGGATCGCAGGAACGGGAATGGCGCATCGAGTCGGCTAAACAGGCATCGGCCTTGCCTTCTGGTGATGGAATGAAAAATATCCGGGCAGGAGAATTTGTCCCATCAGAAAATAATTTTCCATCTGCTTCAGCGGGTCAGGCGGGAGAAAATATTCAGGCAAGGGGGCAAGTTCAGTCAAAAGAAAGTATCCCTTTGGGGAAAAGGCTGGCATCGGGAGAACATGCTCAAACAATCGATGCCCGCCTTAGAGAGGATGCCCAAATATTAGGCACCCCCTTAAGGGAAGAAACCGAAGCGGCACAAGGGGTCCCGGCTGAGGATTATTTAACTTCGGCGAAACGTTCAACGGGGAGGTTTTTTATCAGGCCGCCAGAAAATAGGTTTGGAGCTGAAAAAAAGCCATTGTCAATTGGCTCGCTGGAAAGAAAAATCCGGGGATTGAATGCCACCGTCAGGAATAGGTTTAAAGGGTTGCTTTCGGCAGCGCTGGGCGAAAGCGAGGTGAAAAAGCTTTCCAGGGAAGGCTACCAGCTTGAAGAGGTAAAATATCTTCAGTTATTGGGGAAAGTTCAGACTCCCTTCGGGCCGGTTGAGCAGGATATCGCAAAGATTGGCGCCCCATCTGTTTGGAATGTTTCTGGGAAAGGAAAAGGGGTGGTAGTTGCCGTCCTCGACACAGGTATTGCGATGGAAAACGGAACCCTGTCTCATCCGGATCTCCAAAACACCAGCGACAGGACAATCTGGCCGGTAGGGATTGCCGATGGCCCGATGGACCAGGTTTGGCACGGGACCCATGTGATAGGGACGATTGCTGCGAATGGTGATTACAATGGCGATGGGGTCATTGATGAGGGGGAGGGCTTTTTTGGAGTTGCTCCAAAATCCTCAATCCTTTCTATTGCGGTTTGTTCCCCGGTTGGTTGTGCGGAAGATGATATCCTCGCCGGAATTGATAGGGCCATCGTTGGCTATGATAACATCTCAGGGACAGGGGATGAAGCGGATATTATTAGCATGAGCATCGGAAGCCCGGAAAGGACATCAGAGGCGCTTTATGCGGGGATTAAAGAAGCTTATTCCCGCGGCATTGTGTTGGTTGCTGCTGCAGGCAATGACTACGTACGAGGAAACGACCCAACTATTTTTGTAAACAAGATGAGCAGAATTAATTACCCAGCTGCCTATCCTGAAGTTATCAGTGTGGGGGCCGTTGATGAAAATGACACCATCTCTTTTTTTTCCTCGAGAGGAAACAGGTGGGATGCCTATTGCCACGAGAATTCCGCAAGGCACCGGTGCATTGATGTGGTTTCTTATGGGGTAAATGTCAATTCGACAGTCCCTTCATACGCAGAATTCGCCCAAGGTCAGGGGTACATGGCAGCTTCCGGAACAAGCATGGCGGCGCCTCATGTTGCAGGAGCTATCGCATTGCTTCTCGCCAAATACCCCGGCATGACTAATGAGCAGGTTAGGTTGTCTCTTGCCAAAAACACGTTGAAAAAAAGGATTTACAATGAAAATAATTCTTATAACTGGACGTTCTCCTCGTCCGTCGATAGGCTTCTGAACAGGACATTATCTTGGAAGGTGAAGGGCTCTTCCCTGAGCCCGGGAACCCCGGTTCTTGTTTCATCCCCCCTGACCGTCATTAACAACGATAAGAATCTCGGCTTAAATGGATTGAAATTCGGCAGCAGCCTTTCTGCCCTATGGGGATTGCCAGGATGGAATTGCACCGTTGCCAACGGAACCATCTCGGTAAAGGCTGGATCTTCCAACAGCACACCTGAGGATGTTGTCAACTGCACAGGCAATGGCCTGGAGATGAGGGAAATTGAGTCTGCATCGGCAGATGAATGGAAAAAGTTGGTTATCATCCAGCAGAACACCAAAGGGATAAACTTCAGCAATATCACGGTTACTACCGAAACAAAAAGCTTTGCCCTGCCAGGAAAGGATTTGAGCCTCCTTGTCCAGTGGGGCGGGCAGTGGCTGAATATCACTCCTCCGAAAGAGGGCCGATGCAACGAAACGCAGCCGGAATACTCAAAATTTAAGGTTATCAACGACACTTTTTACTCCTGTATGGAATCTACGGGCGGGGCAGGCAGGCCCAATTTCTTTAGATGGGTCCAGCCGAGGATTGAGAATGCAGACACTTTTTTTATGCTCACGTCAGGCCCCCCAGGGAATAACTTCGAATTTCAGGGTATCAATTATGTCTCGTGGTGGTATAACGAATATGAATCATGGTCTTCAAACATGTCATTGGATTTAATCAGCAAAACAGATGCAAACTTTGTCTCGATACTTGTCCCCTGGTACCAAAACGGCACTTCCGAGGCAGTAATCTATCAAGACCTTACGAAGACTCCGACAGACCGGGGTGTCCAGGCTGCAATCGGTAAGGCAAGATCTTTAGGTTTGAAAGTTGCTTTAAACCCGCTGCTCGACCTATGGGACAACAATGGCTGGCGTGGCGAAATAGCTTTTTCAACCGAGGCCGGCTGGAAAAACTGGTTTAGCAATTACACCGCATTTATCATAAAATATGCGCAGATGGCTCAGGACGGCGGCGTTGACCTTTTTTACATAGGGACTGAGCTTGTCAAGACCTCAGGCAGAATCTCTGACTGGAGAAAGATAATAAATGATGTCCGGGAAATCTACTCGGGTGAGATAGTCTATGCATCTCATTTTGGGGATGAAGATCGGGCTATCTCATGGTGGGACGGCCTCGATTATATTGGGATAAACGCTTATTATAATCTGACAAATAAGTATGACCCGTCAATAAGCGAATTGAAGAAGGGATGGGGCAGCTACATCCCATTTATAGAAAACCTTTCATCCTCATTCAACAAATCTGTTATCTTCACAGAAATTGGCTACCAGAACAGGAATGGGACGGCAAGGGCGCCATGGTGGGTCTCAGGAGAATTGGACAATCAAGAGCAGGAGGACGCCTATGAGGCCGCATTCGAAGCTTTCTGGAACAGGACATGGTTTAAAGGAATGTTTTGGTGGGATCGGGATACCTATCCATACACCGACTATCGGTATGATAACGGGTTTAGGACATTGGGAAAGCCCGCGGAAAGGGTGATGAAGAAATGGTATCTGCCCGTTAAGCCAATCCAGGCTTTGCCTTACCTCACTTTTAATAGGTCATTGCATAAAGGCTGGAATCTGGTTTCATTTCCATTGGGCTTGGGCGATAAGGCAATGCCCAGTTCCTTGTTACCAACGGGGGGCAATGGCACAAAAATCTTCAGCTATTCTAGGGGAAATTGGAGCATCCTCATTGGTAATTCCACCCTAAACGAGACAAAAGGCTATTGGGTTTACATGCTTTCGGATGGGGCGTTGGAAATTGAAGGCACATACCCCCTGCATCCGGTTTGGTCATTCCGCAAAGGATTAAACCTGGCTTCGTATCCTTCCTTGCAGCCTGCCCTGATAAATGAAACATTTGATGCAATGTTCCCATCAGGATACGCTAATCAATCCAATTATTCTGCAGTATTCTTTTATAACAACTCCCAGTGGTATTCTTACTTTGCAGGCAGGAATGCAAGCCTAAATACGCTGGCCTTCTTTACCCCCGGATATGGATATTGGGTAAGGGTGGGATAATGCCTTGCCTATTTCAAAAAAATGAATACAGTTTTCTAAAATAAAGGAAACCTTTATATATTAGTAACAGAATAACTGAATAACCTTTCACAATCCAACCCAAAATGTCATCCACCCTATCCCGCAATGCGATGAAGATTGTCTCCTATCTGTCTAAGAATCCGGGCCAGCCGGCAAGCATCAACCAGCTTGCAAGGCTCATCGGGATCAGTGTGGGAAGCGCCCACCAAATCCTTAAGGGCCTCGAAACAGAAGATATCGTTCAGGCCGACATCTATGGGAACTCCCTCATCTGCCGACTGAACAAAAGCAGCCCCAAAACGTTAGACCTCGTGCAAACTCTCAGCCAGGGAAAAACACCTAAGGCAAAAAAGACAAAGATTGTCTGTACGATTGGCCCGGCTGCAAATACCGTTTCTCAAATCCTGAAATTAGTGGAAGAGGGGATGGATGTTGCAAGGATCAACGGAGCCCATGGAGATGAATCATCATTCCTTGAGATGATAAAAAACCTGAGAAAAGCGTCTCCGTCTATCGGTATCCTTCTTGACCTTCCAGGAACCAAGATGCGGATTGTTGATCTTGAGCAGGAGGTGCCCGTCATTCCGGGCCAAAAAGTCATGTTTGCAGCCTCATCCCGAAAAGATGCGATTACCGTCGACCAGGTGGAATTTCCCCGGCTCCTGAAAAGCGGCCGGCATTTTTCCGTTGATGATGGCAGCATCACGTTCATCGTCGATAACATTGAAGGCGGAGTGGTCGATGCGGTTGCCCAGAACAAAGGCATACTAAAAAACCGGAAGGGGGTCATCATTCCCGATATCAAGCTTAAAGCCGGCATTACCCCTCGCGACAAAGAGCTGATAGCTTTCGCAATTAAGCAGGAGCTGAATTTCATCGGCTTTTCTTTTGTCAGCAGCGCAGAGGATGTCTTCAGGCTTGAAGGGCAGCTGAAAGGCACAAAGCTCAAGATCATCTCTAAGATTGAGACAAAAAAAGCTATCGAGAACTACCGGGACATTATCCAAAGCTCCTATGCTATTATGATTGACCGGGGCGACTTGGGAAGCGATGTCCCCTTTGAGCAGCTCCCGCGCCTCCAAAAAAGGGTCATCCAGGAATGCAACGCGCAGGGTAAGCCGGTCATCATCGCGACGGAAATGATGCATTCCATGGTATCGAGCCCCGTCCCAAAAAAATCAGAGATCACCGATGTTGCGAATGCAGTCCTCGACGGGGCAAGCGCAGTCATGCTCTCTGCTGAGACAGCAGTCGGCCAGTATCCGCTTGAAACCGTAAGGGCGATGAGGAAGATCATCCAGGAGATTGAGGGTGAAGTTGTCCCGTCCCAAAGCGAAGGAATGGCATCAGATGACACGGGCCTGATGGGCTCCGTTGTCCTTGGCCTTATCCAAAAAGGCAGCATCGACAAGGTCCTCTGCATCACTCACGGCGGCTTTACTGCAAGGATGCTCTCGAGGTTTAAGCTTCCCACACCCATTATTGCGCTCACGAGCGACCCAAAAATTGTCCAGCGCCTCAGCCTCGTGTGGGGCGTCATCCCATTGCTCGTCGAAAAAGAGATCGACAACACCGCTTCGGTCGAGCAAAAAAAGGAAGCAATCGTTTCCTGCCTCAGGAATGGGCTCATAGATATTGATGACACCATCCTCCTGGTTGGCGCAGTGTTCCCCAACCATCGCAAAGTTATTAATATGGTGGAACTGCACCGTGTCAGTGAAATCATTGGCTTTTTTGGCCTTGCCAAATCAGAGATTGTTGAGGCAGAGTAAAAAGGTAATGGAATAAATGAATAACGATTTGTAAGATTATAATGCCCTAACTATATATCGGCGGAGTAGCAGAGTAATGGCGCTGGGAATCCCTCATGGCGGTAAGCTCATAAGCCGTGTTCTGGCCGGAAATGAGCGTGAAAAAGCTCTTGAAGAAGCTAAGGAGCTGCCCGGCATTTCAGTGAGGCAGGAAACTCTTTTGGATTTGGGGAACATCGCGCATGGTGTTTTTAGCCCCCTCCAGGGGTTTGTCACTCAAAATGATTTTCTTTCAATCCTCCATGAAAAAACATTGGAAAATGGGACTCCCTGGACAATTCCCGTAACTTTCCCTGTTCATGAGCCGCCGGAGAACTGCAAGGCGGGAGATGACGTTGCCCTTTTCGGCCAGGACGCTGAGCCAATTGCATTGCTGAGGCTTGAAGAGATTTATAGCTTTAACATTCACGAGGCGGCAAAAGCCGTTTTTGGCACAGCAGATACAAACCATCCTGGTGTTGGGAAAATGCACGAGATGGGAAATACCCTGCTTGCCGGAGAGATTGACCTGCTGAAAGAGCCGGACCCGGTCGTTAAAGGTTATGATCTGGCGCCTCTTCAGGCAAGATCCATCTTTCAAAAAAACAAGTGGAAAACAGTCGTTGGCTTCCAGACGAGAAACGTCCCTCATCGCGCCCATGAATATCTCCAGAAGGCAGCCCTTGAGCTTGTTGACGGAATCCTTTTGCACCCGCTTATCGGCTGGAAAAAAGATGGAGATTATAAGCCCGAAGCGATCATCCATGGCTATGAAGCCCTCATCAGGCATTATTACCCAAAAAACCGTGCAGTGCTGGCAGCCCTCACCACCCAGATGCGCTATGCCGGCCCAAGGGAAGCGGTATTTCACTCCATCATCAGGAAAAATTTTGGCTGCACCCATTTCATCGTCGGCAGGGATCATGCAGGCGTCGGAAATTATTACGGAACCTATGATGCCCATGCGATTTTTAACGAATTCCCCGATTTGGGGATTGAGATCCTTAAGATGAAAGGCCCCTACTATTGCAGGCATTGCGGCCATGTGACGACAGAAAAAACCTGCCCCCACGGCAAGAAAGAGCACTTCGAGATTAGTGGAACATTGATTAGGAAGATGCTGGGGGAAGGAAAAATTCCGCCAAAGGAGATGATGCGGGAAGAAGTCGCAAGGCTTCTTTCAAAAGAGGTATTGATTTAGATGGATACCCTGCCCCATTCCTTATCCAACCCTCCATCCCACGATAAACCCGGCTTCAGGGATCTTCATGCATCTACCATCTGGTTTACGGGCCTTTCCGGCTCCGGCAAGTCAACCCTTGCAGCGATGCTTGCAGAGGAGATGCGGAAAAGGAAATTGCCCGTCGTTCTTCTTGATGGCGACGAAGTGAGAAAGACACTTTCCCGTGATTTAGGCTACACCAAGGAAGAGAGAGACACCCATATCACCCGGGTGGCCGATGTCGCCCATCTTATCACGGGCAATAACGTGTATGCCATCGCCTGCGTCATCGCTCCGACGAAAAAGATACGGGAATATGCCCGTGCCCAGATAAAAAACTTTGTTGAGGTGTACTGTGAATGCCCCCTCGAAAAATGCGAGGAGCGCGACGTCAAAGGCCACTACAAAAGCGCAAGGAAAGGGGTCATCAAGGATTTTGTCGGAATCTCCGTCCCCTATGAAAAGCCGGACAATCCGGAAATAACCATCCCTACTGCTGATATGTCGCCGGAAGAGTCCCTTCACCACTTGCTGAACAGCCTTGAGGATCTCAGGGTTATTCCCAAAAGGTAGCCCCATGCCAGACACTCCCAGAACGGCAACATCCACGGGCGCCCAATGCGCTGTCGACCTCCACACCCATACTGCTGCTTCTGATGGGATCTACTGTCCGAGAGAGCTGATCGTGCGTGCAAAAAAGATAGGGCTTTCCGCTATCGCGGTTACCGACCACGACACCGTAGGCGGAATTCCCGAGGCCCTTGCCGCAGGAATAAAAGAGAATATGGAAGTCATTCCCGGCGTCGAGATAACGGTTGACGACGATCTCCATCAGGTTTTCGATATCCACATCCTGGGATTGTTCATCGATTGCCATAATAAAAAACTAAATGATCTTCTCGCAGAAGGAGAAAGAGCAAGGCTTCAGCAAAAGCTAAAGACCATTGCCCGGCTTCAGGAATTGGGATACGCCATCAGCTACCCGGAAGTCAGGGAGTATGCAAAAGGCTCTATCGGAAGGCCGCATATCGCAGCGGTATTGTTAAAGAATAATCCAAAGTTGAAATCCAGGGAACATATCTTTGCTGCCCTCCTAGGCAACGGAAAGGCAGCCTATTGCCCCCGGGAATTAAAAATTTCCCTTAAGCAGGCAATTGCCGTCATTCACCATGCAGCCGGAATAGCCGTTCTCGCCCATCCTCTTCTGTATGGGAGAGACTGCGATAAAGCCATGGCTGCATTCGTCAAGGAAGGGGGCGATGCGATAGAAGCCTATTACCCCTATGAGCACACCTCAACGTTTGAAAAGCTCGCAGGCCATGAGCAGCGCTCAAGGGTCAAAAAAGTCTTTTCGTTCGCAAGTCAGCACGGCCTATTGTTGACCGGCGGCAGCGACTTTCACGGAGACCATGAAGGCATCGTTCTGGGCAGCTCACCCTACTCAGAGTCAGAATTCGAAAAGGTAAAAGCGTGGGTTAGTGGGAGGAGATGAATCATTCTTTCTGTATTTGTTTAGCACCCTAAAGTCGAAATCCTATCATCTATTGACGGCGAGCGCGTCGCGGGGGGTCGCCCCGTCCGGGGACGCAGCGCCTGCGGTGTATCGTCTTGGATTTCGAAGGTGCTAAACAAATACTTCTTTCTTAACTGGTATCATTAAGGGCTCGATTGCAAGCTCCTACACAAAAACCGCCAATACAAATCCAAAACCCATCGCGGCGCTTCAGTTATGATAAAGGGGACAATAATTTAAGCAATGAATATGCCTTTTACTTACATAAAAACACTTTGCGTTTTTTGTACAAGAAATTGCAAAGCAATTTCTTGGTATTACGAACGGAAAACTATTGCTCAATAGATTTTGTCCGTGAGTATACTGCCAGTAATGCAATTTGCCCATTTTTCCTGTTTTATCGACATTTACGAGTTAACCTGCAATCGAGCCTCATTAAGGTAATTATTAAATATCCGGCAATATGGGTAAATCTTATGGCTACTGGCGAACTTATAAAGACGGAAAAACCCGCTTACAAGGGGCGTGCTTCATTATTTAGCGAGTACCTCTCATTAGGGGAACCTTTTACATTGCATAATGGGGAAATAGAGATGGTTGTAGAAATGTATATCATGCCGGATGCTTTACAAGAATGGGAATCCCGGTCCCCTTGGAGATATGTGATCCCTTCTTCTGAACCTTTTATTGCGTCACATAAAGAGTATCTTAAGATATTTCTCAAGAAATATTATAATCCATACAAAGGAATGCTAATAAACATCTTGTCTGGCCTAATCCGGGAATTTAGCGGGTTCCCTTCCCCCCTGAATCTAACACGCAAATTATGGTTCTGCTTCGACAGCAGCGACTATTTTCATGGAACTGTCGATTGGTCAAAAGACTTTGGACTTGTTGAAGTTAAATTTAACATAAAATTTTTAGGAGTTGGCAGGCTTATTAACTTCAATAACATCAAGCACGAATTATTGCATGTGGTGTCGGAATTTCACGAAGGGCAGGGAAAACTTATCGGGCTTATTGATGCTTGGCAAAAAAAGATAGTGGGAAAAATAGAGAAAAACGAAACAATCCTGTCAAGGGCAGTCTCCATACTGGTTGAAGGGATAGATAAATCCTCCAAACAGATCCAGATGGATTATGTAAAGCAAGAACTTCACCAATCAATTCAACACTTCTATCTTTATTCTAAAGACCTTTTTTGGAATATGGCGGCTGACTCTGCGCTTTGTGTTATCGCGATTGAGCTGAACGACATGGATTTTCTCAGGTATGCAGTTTTGAGAGATGGCTATCATATCGACCCTCTTGCATCAAAACTGAGGTATCTTAGAGATGATCTGGCGAGAATTAAGGGGAGTGATCAGTTTGATGACAGACAGAAGCGATTTTTTCAAGACACCGCGGGGGTATTGCAGTTTATATTTTGCTTTCAGCACATGCCCTATGAGGGTATTGCGTATTTTATCTTGGGGGAAGATTGGAGGCCAAAACAGAAGCATCGTCTTATGGGGAATCTCAAGAAATATTTTACAAGAAACAAATCGGGGCAAAATGTAAAGAGATTTAGGGCAATAGTAGAAGCCAACTGTGGTGAAAAAGTTGCGGGAGCGTTTCTTAGATTTTACGAGGCATTTCTGCATATCGTAAAGGCTCAGGCAATCCATAATGATCCCTTAGATCCAGATATCAAAAAGCAGATTTTTGACACGGAATGTTTAAGGCGGGCTAAAGAAGCTTACAAACTGCTTAATAGAGAGTTTAAGATTGTTTTTGAACCAATAACCAGAATGGATCAATGAGTTACCACCATCGGTAATTCTCTTTCCTCTTTTTAAGGATTTCGGGGCAACCTATTTAAATGGGATAGGGGGATAAAAAACCGGAGGGTTTATTTCAGATTAACGGGGTTGCTCTATGGCTCAGGAAACACATTGCTCAGGTGAATTGCAGGTTCTCCCCTGTCAGAAATCAAAAGTCCCCATGACGCCGGGGTTGAGCGAGCTGTTGTCTCCAAGGCTGCACAATAAGCAGTCAATCTTTTCCAGATCGATATCCCCGCCAAAGCCTGGAGAGAAAGTCTACCGCTTAAGCCAGGAGCAGATTGCTAAGATTCGGAGCATGCGTGGGGCTGTTGTTGACCTGCATCCGGGAATGGGCGGTGTAGCGCCGGAAAAGCTCATCCACCTCATCAAGAACGAAGGTGTCCTGCTCACCTCTCTCGATTATATGCTCACCAGGGGATGCAACTTTGAATGCGTCTGGTGCTTCGCCAACTCCGGGCCGAAAGAAAAGGATTTTCTTCCCTTTGCCCTGTTGAAAAAAACAACGGAAGAAGCTGCAGAGCTCGGCGTCAGGCTGTTTATTTTGACCGGTGGCGAGCCATTGGTCTATCGCGACCCCGCCCTTGGCCCCGGCGATGGAAGAGGCTCTCACTTCTTCAAGGTTGTTGAAATGATCCGTGGCGTGTACAAGGGAAAGCCATTCGAGCCGAAGATCCTTACTTTTGATGATGTTGCCTTGATCAACCGCCAGGTTGCGGACCGTTTTGCTGCAAATGGTGTTGGGCTGTGCACCAAAGGAGATACCATGCACGCAGAGCTCCAGGACTTTAAGGTCAACCAGGTTGGCGCATTCAAAAGGATGCAGGAAGGCTATCAAAACCTTATTGGCGCCGGCTATGGAAAAGACCCTAAGCTGAGATTGGTCGTTAATTCAGTCCTCGACCATACCACCTTTGACGGGATGGTAGATTTGCATATGTGGGTCATGAAAAATGGGTTTGACCATTCCATCGTCCCCATCCATTTCTGCGGGGCAGCAGAAAACGAAGACCAGGAAGAAGGTGTTTTTTCTCCTCATGTTTTTGTCCTGTATCATCTTTTGTCAAGGATCGACTCAAAGATTTTTGGGATGGAATGGGAGCCCTGGGCAGCGTTCTCCTACAACAAGACCTGCAACAGGAACCGTTCCGGGCTCCATATCAGGGCAAACGGCGATATAACTTCCTGCTCCGAATCTCCCGGCAAAGGCGAAACGGAAAGATACACCTTCGGGAACATCTTTCAGGATGGATTTTCCCTGAAGGCTCTTGCCCATGGAGAAAGGCTCAAGAATTATCGTGAGGAGTTTGCCAAGGGCTTTGGAACCTATGTCTGCAATCCTGAAGTGTGCGACCTCTATGCAAACGATCTCTGTCTTGGCGGCTGTGCTGTCCGGTCTGCCTATTCAAAAATAAATTACTCAACAGGCCTTATCGAAAAAAACCCCAACATCCATAACTACAGCGAGCATCGGGAAGATCCCTTGTGCCCTTCATGGACGGTCTTGGCCCTGAAGCAGGGAATCCTTCGGCCTGGCCTGCTTGAATCCATCCATGCTCGGCTTTTGGAAAATGCCAAAGGAATTGATCCGGCTGACTTCCCTTTCTTGGGAGAGGAAGCCATGATGGCCCATGCCGTGAAGAATTAGGTAGGGTTGCTAAAAGATAGGGTTGCTTAATCTCAGATTCGGTCCAAACATAGGCATAGATAGTGCAGCCCTTTCAGGCTTAGTAGAAAACTCGCCCTTCGGGCTCGGGTTAGCAGCTTCAAATCCCTGAAAACTGGTCTTGAAGGCTGACATTCCCCGTAAGTGGTTCGAACTTCGGTTCGTATCAAATTTGCGAATGCTTTGCATTCGAAATTGGGATTTGACCTTATGCTGCTAACCTACTTTTCTACTAAGCCCCCTTCAATAAAGTATTTAAACCCTTTTCTCGCCTCTCCGGCTGAGGCTCATGGAGGGATTTCCAAATATCGCTTTTGTAAAGATGCTCAATAGCGTGAGTGCTCAACAGGACAATAATCTCATCTATGGGTTCGTTCCGATGGTCGGCGGGCAAAAAGGGGATGCCCAAAGGGCGTTTTCCTCCTCCCTCCAGAACGTTTCTTCCCTCATTGATGCGGGGCAGTCTGTTTTTAGCGGTTTAAGGGGGGAAGTGAGTAAATCCTCTCCGGGGTATCTTCTCCTCTCCAAAGAAAAAGACCATCTGTTCTCCTTGCTGTCCGATTGCATGGATGTTTTGAGCCTGAAAGGCGGGAAGATTACCCTCTCAAAGCAGGAAGCAGGGCTCGCTGTCCTGGGCAGTGTCTATGGGAGCACCTTCTTTTTGCCAACCCAGTTTTTTCTGCCGGACTCTTCTCTGTGCTCGGGGCATTGGAAATTCTGGGAAAGCATCAATTACCAGTCGCTGCTCGAAAGGGCGCAGGGAAAAGATTTCCAGCTGAAGATGGGAAGGAACATGCTCCAAAAAAAAATCCAGGCCGACTTCAAGCCGGAGGATTTTCCCGAAATAGTCTCGATGAGGCTTAAAAAAGAAAAGCTGTATGGCAGGCCCCTTGACATCCTTGGATTGCTTAAAGGCATCATCATCCGGATGGGTGAATTGGCATCTCCTTCCGTCCCTTATGAGGTTGTTGATTTTTCCATCAGGAGATTTTTTTCCTATCTGGAGATCAAGCAGTATGTCCGCGTTGACCGGGAAGTGCTGTTCCTCCGCAGGATGGAAAAGGAAATGTACAGCATTATCCAGGGCGTGCTATGACTAAAGGCGACTGTATCTTTTGCCGGCGGGAAAACATCAAGGATGAGATCCTTTGGGAATCTCAAAATTTCTTTGTCAAAGTGGGCATCGGGCTTCTGGCTCCCGGCCACGTCATGGTCATCTCGAAAGCCCACTATTCCTGTTTTGGAGAGCTCCCCCCTCACCTGAAGGATGAGTTCTTTTCGGTAAAAAACCGGGTGCATGAGAAAGTTAGCTTATTGTTCTCAGAGCCGGTCGTGTATGAGCACGGCATCTACTCGCAGAGTGTCAGCCACGCCCACATGCACTTTGTGCCGGCAAAAACTGGCCCTTATCTATTTTTCAACATGCGTAGCAAGATTTTCAGTAGCCTGCCGTCTGAAAAGGTGGATTCCGTCCATTCCGTTGCAGAGGCCCTCCGGAAGTATGGCTCCTACATTTTCCTTGAAGAGGAAGGCGATGCCTGGATCTACAACACCCAGCATGCGGCCCCCCAGGCATTCACGTTTCGGAAAGAGTTTGGAAGATTCCTTTCAGGAGATGACTTGGAGCGGGACAAAGAGTGGATTGCGATGACAAAAGGGCGGTGGCAGGGGCACTCAGGAATCCCGGCAAGGGCGTCATTCTAATCTGTTTTTCAGACCTAAACTAATGGGGGCTAAATCCCGCAGGGTTCTTTCCTATCCCGCGCCTAAATTCCCGATTTTCGGTTTATAAGCCTTGTGGTGAAATGTTTAAATATGCCCCCTTGCCTTTTTCATTTGGTTTTTTATGAAAGTTATCATGCTCGCAGCAGGTGTAGGGAGCCGTCTCCAGCATATGACAAGGTTCACCCCTAAATGCCTCGTTAAAGTGCATGGCAGGCCCTTGTTAGGCCAA
>JACPII010000030.1 GCA_016188175.1 Candidatus Woesearchaeota archaeon
CGGCTGCTGCAGTTTTGCTGGGATGGAGCCTTCCGGAAGATGGGACGACACATTCTCCCTTACGTGGGGAAGGTATAACTCGGGGCCGACGAGCAAAATAGAAGCAACACTCATTTCTTATGATGTTGACCTGTCGGTTCCCTATTCAAACATTGAGGTGGCCTCAGCTGTTTCAACGGCTGCATCATTCACCGAGCCCGAATTAAGATTTGAAGATGCCTGCCTGGAAACCTGCCTGCTTCCCAGCCTGAACACCTCAAACATTTCCCTATCCATAACCGTTGACAATGCCTCAGTCGAGATAGATGCTGTTTTATACACCCTCAAAGAACAGCAGGCAATTTCAAGGAACCCGCCATCAATAATAAAGAACATGACGGCATTCACCCTCTTCCAGGGTGAAACGAAAACTCTCAGCCTCTCAGAATTCTTTACCGACCTTGATGGAGACAATATCACTTATGCTGGATCCGCTTCCGATGGGCTGGAGATCAACATTGATGAAGAGAACGCAGCGATATTTTATTCGGCCACATCGGAAAGCATCGCCGTGGAGATCCTTGAAACACCAACCCCTATCTCTGATGTCGCCATCAATGCAACAACCCGGCAGGGGCAGGTCATCATCAACCAGCCAGCCAGATGGTCAACAACCGTCAAAGTGACGGGCAATGTGTACAATCTCTCTGTCAGCATTCCGCCGGAAACCCTTAATGTGACCGTCATTGATCTCGCTGCGAATGAAACGCTTGATGACAAGAAGATCCTCGTCAATGATTCAGGTTCCGTAAAGAATGTTACAATTTTTGAGGCAGAAAAGCGCATCGGGCAGATTGAGAAGCAGGAACACAGGCTCTCGGGAAGAAAAATATCCATAGTCAGGTCAGACCCCGCAAATACAGATGATATCGGAAAGCTCAACAGAGAGCTCCTTTCCCTCCAGAACGAGCGCAACGACCTTACGGGATTTGTGGTTGCATCAAGGCCTGCAAAGGGGCTGCTGACCAGATTCCTTGAATGGCTTCTCAGCAGGGATATAACCGGATTTGCGGTCGCCCCCATCCTGACGCAGGAGGAGAACCAGACAGCAGTGATTATTGAGGATGTGGTTAAAGAGGTATCGGTAGAATATTACACCGAGGGCCCCATAAGCGAAGAGCGGCAGATTACAGCAGAGAAGAAGCAGGTCACCATCAGCTCTGAGATCCATTATGAAAACATCCTTGCATTCACCTCCATCCCTGAATCGAGGCCAAGTATGATCATGCTTTCCTGGCTTGTAAATGGAACCAGGAAAAGCGCAAACATCACCAGATACGAAGACACCAACAACGACTCAACCATCGACAAGATCTACTGGATTGTCCCTTCCCTCTCCAACCAGACCTATGAGATAAGCCTCACGCTCCTGAATGTGCAGAGCTACCCCATGGTTGGCGGCAATTGGAGTGTTGCGTTTAACACCACGGGATACGCAAACCTGACGATACGGGCGTTCAATGGAACAACCTACACTGAATATTTCGATGACAATGCCACTGCCGCAAACGACCTCATGATTTTGGAGCTGCGCTGCGGCAGCGAGGTCTTATTTAGCAGGGATGGAAACATTTCAGCCGGGATTTCCATCATCCTGAGAAATGGCTCTGAGGCTTCCCTAAGTGAAACATTTAACAAAAGCCTCCCCATTTTCGGCTATAAAGCAATAAATTTCTCGTGCAACGAAACTGCAAACCACACCGTATTCGTCCAGACCGATGGAAAGCACTACCAGCTTTTTGAGTTTGGCAATATTTCCAAAGAGGCAAAAAATGATGCAGCGGGCACCCAATGTGGATCTCCCGCAACAGGATCAAACTGCAACATACTAACTGGGGGAGCAGATAACACCTGTATAGATACGGACGCCAATAATGCGATGGACTCAACGGACTACTGCCATAGCAATACTGAATGTTATTCTGCCCACATCGGCGCTTCCTGCGATTATTATACGGGAGTCTCCACAGTCACAGGAATCTGCGTCCAAACAGGAGACACTTCAGGAGACTGTTCCGCAACAAAGGTTTCTGGCGAATATGGGACCGGTTTAAGCGGGGGAACCGCGCCAAATTTCCATAGTGGAAATGAAAACCAGAGCTGTGGTGTTGCTGCCGAGATGATGATATGCAATATAACATCAGGATATGATGCTGGAGGGGGAGACCTCTGCCTTGACCAGACCTGCCTTGACCCGGCAGACGGCATCGTTTCATTTAGCTGCATTGACCAGACCTGCTCAACCTCTGACGTCACTGACGGAAACGCATTCGGAGGCTGCAATGCAACGGCAGCCGGATGGGCATGCGACAGCAGCCTTGGGTCCCAGGGATTTTCCCAGGATGGCCAGTGCTCGATAACCTCCGGCTTCGGCACCTATGGATGCGCAACGTCAGGCTATAACTGCAACGCAAGTTCCGGGCCTTTTGCGGGATTGCTTTTCAAAAGCGGCTGTGGCGTAGGAATGGAATGTATTGACGGTGATACCTGCGATGCAACACTGACGGACGGGAACTACCTGAAGACCTACGGAACCTGCTCAGGGACAAGCTGTGTAGCATCCGGAGGCGGG
Organism: Candidatus Woesearchaeota archaeon; assembly: GCA_016188175.1. GTDB lineage: Archaea > Nanobdellota > Nanobdellia > Woesearchaeales > JACPBV01 > JACPII01. Next base: position 2,612 of record JACPII010000030.1, read on the forward strand.
GACTCGACACCGCCAACGATAACCATCGTCTCTCCAAAAATGCAGAACTACACGAACAGGACAATTTACTTTAACATCAGCATCAATGAAAACGCGAGCAACTGCTCATTCTCCCTTGACGGAGCCCTCAATGTTTCCATGAACAACACGAACAAGACATGGTACAATTTCACAAACACCTCGATGGCAACCGGATTGCATAACATTACTTTTACTTGCAACGACACGGCAAACAATTTCAATTCAACGTTTCCGACAAGGCATTTCCGTGTCAACATCAATGAAAGCTGCACGACGGGAAACGGCTGCTTCACCAACTTTGGCTACCACACCTGCATGGATTCGAACGCAGACAACGTTCCGGACATTTGCATCAACGAGTCGGATTACTGCCATCTGTATGTAGGTGCCTCATGCAATTATTATGATGGGGCAGCGGCAACGACATTAGGAATCTGCGCGCTGAACGGAGCAAACAGGTCGAGATGCAATGCCACTTCCTTCTCCGGCGAATATGGCCTTGGGTTATCGGGAGGCTCTGCAGCAGACTTCCATTCCGGGGATGAAAATTCATCGTGCACCTCAGCCGCTGAAGCCATGATCTGCACCAACAGCTCAGGAGGCTATTCCCCGAACGGCACGAGCATCTGCGTCGAAGATAGCTGCATCGCACCCCTTTCAACGATCTCCGTGAACTGCCTTGACCAGACCTGCGCCACATCTGACGTAACTGATGCTACGGTGCAAGCTGGCTGCTTTAATGCCTATGCCTGCGACAGTTCCATCAATGGCTCGGGCTTCACCCAGGATGGGATCTGTATTGACATAACCTGCACCACCTCGGGCCACCTTTGCAATTCGTCGAGCGGCACACTATACCAAAATGGATGCGGAGGGGGGGCACAATGCATCGATAATGACCCCTGCGACTCAACCCTCACCGACGGCAACTTTGACAAATCTTATGGGGTCTGCTCCGGCACAAGCTGCCTCACCGCCGCCCAGCAGCCTCCCGTCTTGACGATATTCTCTCCATTGCACTATAATTATACCTCCAGGCTTATCGAATTCAATGTTTCAGCAAACAAAAACGTCAGCAATTGCAGTTTCTCGCTTGATGGCGCCCTCAACATTTCCATGAACAACACCAACAAGACGTGGTACAACTTCACCAATGCCTCAGTCCAGACAGGGCTCCACAACATAACGTTTTACTGCAACGACACCAGCAACAACATGGGGAACAGCTCAAACAGGAAATTCAGGGTCATCCTTAACGAGACATGCACCACAGGAGCCGCATGTAAAACAAATTTCGGCTCGGCAGACATGTGCCTCGACACCAATGCAGACAATACCCCTGAATCGTGCAACAACGAATCGACCCAATGCGCGAATTTCCTTGGTTCATCCTGCGACCTCAATAATGGAACCAAAGGGATCTGCATCAACCAGGGAACAGGAATCTGCGCCCAGCATACTATCGTATCCGGTGAATACGGCACGGGCCTTTCCTCGGGAACTGCAATAACCTTCCACAGCGGCAATGAAAGCACAGGCTGTAATGCAACGACCGAGGCGATGGTCTGCAACTCATTGGCGGTTGCCGATTATAATCCCGCGCCCATAGGCATTTGCTTTGACTCATCGTGCACCAACAGCTCGAATGCCGTCCTCAACTGTATTGACCACTCCTGCGACGTTGCCGATGTTTCAAATGCAGCCTTCACAACATGCGCCAGCTCCACCAATGGATGGGCATGCACCGTTCTCGCAAACGGCTCCGGCTTTATTCAGGAAGGGGTTTGCGCCTATAACTCAAGCAGCGCATTGAACCTCTGCCAAAACACAAGCCACGTATGCAATGCGTCCGCTGCAGACGGCATCACCTATTCATTGGGCTGCGGCGTCGCCGACCAATGCCGCGACTTCGATCCCTGCTATTCCAACACATCGATAGGAAACTTCAATGCAACCTATGGGTACTGCAATGGGGCTGTATGCCAGAAGTTTGGGCCCAACATAAGGCCGTCAATATCACTGCCTGTGTTTAATGACACCTCCCTGACTTCAAATGATGACCTAACCGCGAACGCCACATTCACAGACACCAACTCCAACAGGGGAACGATAACGTTCATCTGGTACGTCAACAACACCAAAGTCCACAACGAGACTTTTGTTTTCGTCAACACGAGCAACATAACGTCATCACGGTTAAGCCAGACAAATTACAGCGTCACCGACCGGATAAATGTCTCCGCCTACGCAAATGATGGGACCGACACCTCATTGACAAATTTCAGCATAACCCTTACCGTCGCCAATGGAGCTCCGATAATAACAACCCCTGTCCTGAATGACAGCAGGGCTTACTCGCACGAAGACCTTTCGGCGAACGTTACGTATACCGACTCTGACGGGGATGCAGGAACCGTCTACTTCCGGTGGTACGTCAACGGTTCAAATGTCTGGAACCAGACCTTCTCAGCCGTCGCCCACAACCGCATCGTCATCTCAAACTTTTCTGCAACCAATTACAGCAGGGGCAGCCAGGTCAACGCAACAGTATATGCAAATGACGGAACGGACAATTCTGCAACAGCAATGACCTCCAGCCAGACCATTCCAAACCACCCCCCATCTCAGGCTGTTCCCATCCTCAATTCAACGAGCAAGACAAATACAACTTCGGAAAACCTCTTCTGCTACAACCAGTCAACGTTTGACGGTGACGATGATTACGCCAAAAACTCTTATGCATGGTACAAGAACAGCACCTTAAACGCCACTTTCCCCAGGATGGTCAATCCTCCGGTAGCCTACCTGCCCTTCGACAGGAATGAAACCCTCGCTGACGTCTTTGATTACGCCTTTGACCAGAATGCAACCCAGATGAATGAAGCAAAATGGATTCCGGGAGGAAAGGTGGAAGGAGCATACCAGTTTGACGGGACGGACGATTATATTGATGCCGGGAACAGGAGCGCATACAACACGTCAAGAACAGATGAAGTAACCGTTGAAGCTTGGTTTAACGCCCTGGGCGATGGCTCTTTGGGAGAAACCCACGGTTACATTGCAGACAACTATGTTAACCAAAGCAAGAATGTTCTTCCCTCCGGCACCTTTTCAAAAATCGCCCACGTTTCGGGAAACATCTACGCCGTCTCATACAATTCCAACGGCACCAACATCACTACATTCACCATTCTCCCTAACGGCACAGTCTCAACGCGGATTGATACGGCATATGTTGGTGCAGGAAATACCTATACGGAACTAAAGAAGATAGCTGACGGAGTCCTTGCGGTTGCAACAAACAAGGAATTAGTAACTGTAACCATCAACGGCAGCGGAACCATAACCAACGAACGGTTTGATAACTTCACCATTTCCCAGACATCGAGCGCAAACCACCCATCCATGACCCAGGTTTCAGGGAATGTGTATGCGATAATAAGAGAGGTCAACGGAAATATCAACTTAACCACAATCTCTATCACCTCCGGTGGCGCGATTGGAGACCCCATTGAGACGGTCAATGTTTCCGGCGGGTATGGGGCCGCTGAGCCCAAGATTATTCCTATTTCGGGTACGACCTACCTGTTTGGCTACCAAGTCGGAGACCCGAACATCATGGAGGTAAAGACGATTGATATCCAAAATGACGGGGACATTGCAAGTGGGATAACAGACAACCTTACTATCAGCACGGGATTATGCAACGGTGGAAGCACATTCCCATTCCCCATCAGCGGAACCGTGTACGGTGTCGCTTTCCAAAGCTGTGCAGGCAATGGATACCTCAGAACTATCAATATACACGGAAACGGAACAATTGATGATCGAGTTATCCAGACATTTGTATATGATAGTGATTCCGGCGACCCCGAAGTGCTCAAGGTTGCAGGGGACATTTTCCTTATCGCAATCTCAGCCGATGCAGGCAACAATGAATTTTTCAAGACGGTAAGGATTCTCCAGAACGGAACGATTGAGGGATTAATTGACAGCAAAAGAGGCGGCGCCGAATCATCCGGCCACCCAAGCCCTATTAATGTCTCCGATTATGTTTTTGCAACAATCGATGCCAGGGTCCTTACAACAATCCGTATCGACCGTGAAAGCGGCATTTACAAGCCGGGCGCCTTTATGCTCGATGCAGACACAAATTACGCTTATGCAAGGATTAACGGAATAACCCGGCAGCACCCCATCACGCCAGGATGGCACCACCTCGCCGTCACCTATGATGTGGACGGGAGCCAAAACCAGAAGTTCTATGTTGACGGGGCTATTGTCCAGCAATACAACCAGACAGCATCTCAAAGCGTCCATGCAAAAAGCCTTACCATCGGGAAATTCTTTAATGGAACGATCGACGAAGTCGTTGTGTACAATCGATCCCTCTCTCCAACCGAAGTCAGCCAGCATTATCAGGCAGGCAGATGGTATGAAAACACCCGCCAGATAAGCATCATGAACCATTCCGAAACAAGAGTTGGGGATGTCTGGGTGTGTGAGATAACGCCTTATGACTACATTGAAAATGGCACTTCAAGAAATTCCACATCTATGTCAATCTTAGGCGCAGAAACAAACCCGCCGGAAATGTCCATCCCCATCTTGAACGACACGACGGTATACTATTATGAAGACATCATGGCAAATACTACCTACACCGATGGTGAAAATGATTTAGGAACCGTAAATATCAGCTGGCTCAGGAATAATATACCGATATTCAACCAAACTTTCACATCAGTAGCCTCCGGGACGCTTATCAGCGCAAACCTCAGCTCAGCCAACTTCACCGTAACCGACCAGATAAATGTGTCCGCTATCGCAACTGACGGGACGAACAATTCTGTCCGTGTGTTCAGCACCAACCTCACGATTAAGCCGAACAGCATTCCCGCTGTATCCACGCCGCTGTTCAATGATTCCTCCCCGTACTATTTCGAAGACCTCATGGCGAATACAACCTAC
>JACPII010000108.1 GCA_016188175.1 Candidatus Woesearchaeota archaeon
ACCATAAGGTTATCCAGCATAATATCTAGAAGCCACTTCAACCCAAGAAATCCTACATCATTGCGAGTATCTCTTCTTTTGAAACTTCATTCCTATGCTTCTGGTCATTCCATAATTTTCTAAAATAATAGAAATATTCACCCAACTCCGGCCAGTCGGGAACAAAAATCCCTTCATTTTTCTCAATAATGCCAGCCTGAATGTGCAGCGGAAGGTCACCGAAAGCGTGAACGTCATACTTTTTCTTTACCACATCAACGTTCCGAAAGACTTCTTTTACAAGCTCAACATCCTTCCGGCCCTTCGCAACAATGCAGATATCGATATCGCTTCGGGGGGTAGGCTTATCAACCTGTGAACCAAACAGAAGAATCCCCAACACCCTGCCCCTAAGGAACGCTAAATCCCCGGCTATCGCATTTTTATCCAGCGCACTTTTTCTTTGAGCCGCTGCTACTTTGTTTTTACCCATTGCTGCACCTTGTCGACAAAAACTTTAACCTGGGGAAGAATGGCTTCCATCGATTCCAAAGCCCTTTTATCCTGAAGCCCGTTATATTCATGGACGATACGATTCCTTAGCCCGTTCGCTTCGTTGAGAGCTTGCTTAAGATGTGTATCGATTATATTCAACGAAACGAGCCTATCGGCATTCCCATAATCGTCCGTCGGCATCCGGCCAGAATCTTTTACGGCCATCGCAGCGATGTCAAAAACGCTTTCCGCAATCTCCTGAAACGCTTTATAGCAGGCAAGCTTTGATTTTGCCTCCTTAAAAAAATCACCTGACCAATCCTTAAGCTCAGAGGCTCTTTGATTGATGAGGCCGATTTTATCCTTATACCTCCGAAGCCTATCCGTTTCCATGCTCTACCCTAAGATAGCTTTACGTATATAAACATTTTTATACTTCCCTGCGTTAAGGCGGGGAATATGCCTGCAACGAAAGTCCAGCAGTACATCCTCTTTGCGCTCGGCAAATGGTTCGAGGAGGCAAACGAGCGGATAAAATACAAGCCCCTTGAGGTTTCCCTCTCAAAGAATCTCTTTATTGATGTTGTCAAGCGGGCTGAATTTGCAAAAAAGCAGCCGCGGGCGCTTTATAAAAATCTTGAGATCCTTGAAAAGAAGAAGCTCATCTCCTACCAGAACAAAGAATTATGGCTGACAAAAAAAGGGGAAAAATTGTACCGTGAAATCAACGATAAGGTGATGCCGTATGTCAAGGTGTTCCGGAAACTGAAGGAAAGGGATCCGACGAGCTATACAAAAAAGGTGCAGACGGTGTTTAAGTGATGTTGGCTTTTCTTTCTATCGCGCCAAATAAGGTTATTTTATCTCTTCGACATCGATATCATCCCAATAGGTAATCCCGTCGATATTGCGGACATTGACCAAACTTATTTTGAGGTAAGCAGTCCTTTCAGGGGCAGCTATATCTACGCTCTTCGCCTCCCACTTTCCGTTTTTAAAGCCCGAGATTATCCTTTCGCTTGTCAGGCTCAACCATTCAAACTTGTCATCTAGTGGATTAACATGAACGATTGCCGGGACTGTTTTGGATTTTGAAACTGCCTTCGCAGAAACAGTAACCCGGTATTTTTTCCCCGGCTCAGCAGTGATTATCTGGACAGCAGAAGCACCGTCCGAGGGGATAGTCTTCTTGTTTTTTGCATTTACATCGGTGACCATCACGTTGTCACTCTCGCCCTTCGGCTTTGATATGGAAGCTCCCCTGGTGATTCCCCATTTTCCAACAGGAGGTTTAGCATTAACCCAACCTGATGAAATGGGCGTTACCAGCTTTTGTTCAAATTTCCGGTCGTAAATCCTGCTGATACATGCACCATTGGTGCAGTCCGGCTCGGGGCAGTTGAAAGGGGTGCTGCTCATTGCAAGATTGCCATTTTCATCAATAATGCAGAGCTTCTCCAAGACTTGATTTGAGGAAGCAGAACATTCGTCAGTGAACACTGCATCGTTGAATGTAGCTGTTCCCTGGGTAAAAATATTGCTTCCGTCACTGTCTATACACGCGGGGGGCAAAGGCGGCAGAGGTTCCGGAGTGCTGCCCGTCTGCTGGATGTCGTGCTGGAATATCGGCCATAAGGACTGCCTCTCGGAAAATGCTGAGGGAAACTCCCAGATATAGACGCTGTGCCTCCACTTGGATTTATAGCTGCACTCAGGGTAGTCGCTTTCCAGGGGGCACATGGCGCTTTCAGCCACTGAAGAGCCGATGATGTCAACCCTTCCGTTATTGTCGAGGTCAGTCACAACAGGCGGCGCACCATTCCACAGCTCCATAACTAATGAGTTAGACGGATAAACTGGATTTAGGCCAATGGGTGACCCATCGGCATTCCATGCAAAAATCCCGCCCAGAGAATTCATCCTTCCGCCCTGAAGGAGCGCTGGCTGAATGCCGCCTCCACGCGATATGATGTCTGCTTTATTATCCCCATTGATATCAGCGATTGCTAAAGAAATATCGCGATAAGACCATGGCCAAATTTCATTCTTCCTCGGCCAGCCAGGAAGCTCTTTGCCACGATAATCTAGAACATGGGTAAAACCACTCCAATCAGAGATGGCAATGTCCAGGAATCCATCTCCATTTACGTCACCCAACGCAGGAGATGCTGTAAATGCCCTGTCCGTAAATTGAGGCCATCCTTCAAGCAACCCATCTTTTCCAAACACATAAACGCCCCCATTGTATCCGGTAAGGATGTTAGACCCTGCTGCAACTATCTCATCGAAACCATCATTATTTATATCGCCCGAAGCAAGCGATGCCCAAAGCATAGCGCCGGTGTCCCTGACAGAGCCGGGAACTAATGAGCCATCCTTGTTATAGGCTGCAATCGAGGTGCAGCCATGATGTGTTGCGATTTCAAGGTCAATGTCATCATCAAAATTTCCGATTGCCGCGTGTTTACTTCGTTCTGACCAACCTGCCTGGCACATGGGGATTGTTGCTTTAGATATTAGCTTTCCACCTTCATCCCAAAC
>JACPII010000109.1 GCA_016188175.1 Candidatus Woesearchaeota archaeon
ATAATTCCTGAGATGTTTTCTTAACGGTAGTTGGCACCCTCCTTCTTTGGGCAGGATTCTGTCGAAGTGAAAAAAATTTGAAGGCTGCAAAAAGATGAAAGAAAGAAAATCAGAGAAAACGGGTGATTTGATGAGTTTTCAGGGCATATCTGAGCTTACTTTTGGGAGGTCTGATGAACAGTAATTATTCAGCATCCTGAAAATGCCCGTCGAGAAAGAAAAATGCTTTTTATAGGAGCATCATCGGCGGTTTCAAACAACTTGATGACCACGATGAGCAAACCTTTTTAAGCAACCGCCTGCTTTGGTTTCTCCATGCCAAAGCAGGAAAAATCTGATGCGGGAAAAGAATCCGGGGAGAAGAAAGAAAAGGCGGAATCCCCTACGGGCATCCCCGAAGCTAAAGTTGTCGTCAAGGCGGTATTTGCAGGGGAGCGGGCATTGACGGAAAACTCGAACGAAGCCCGGGAGCTCTACAACCAAAGTAGATTTGGGACGCTGCTGGAGAACCAGAAGGTCCAGTTGTCTTTATTGGAAGCATTATACCTGCTTGAGAAAGGAAAATTAGAGGTTTTGGACCTAAAGAACAAGGTCATCACTTTTGATTCGTTCTTAAACAAGGCAAAAAAACTGGAATCCCATTTCTGGGTGAGATATTGCGTGTTCAGGGATATGAGGAACAGGGGCTATATCATCAAGACTGCCCTTAAATTTGGCGCCGATTTCCGGGTTTATGAGCGTGGCGTAAAACCTGGAGAGGACCATGCGAAATGGGTCGTGTATCCTGTCCACGAAGCTTCTTCCCTAACCTGGTATGAATTTGCCGCAAAAAACAGGGTTGCCCATTCGACGAGAAAGAGGTTATTGCTGGCAATCGTCGATGAAGAGGCGGATGTGACGTACTATGAGTGCCGGTGGACGAGGCCTTAAGATCGGCTGACGGTATTGCGGGCTGACAACCTCCAGCGTACAACAACGTTTTTAAACACCGTTTTGTTCTTATTTTTCATGCAGGACAGGTCGACGGAGATTGCCCAGATCATCGGGATGCGGGGGCCGGTGTTGCCCATCGAGCTTGGCAGGGCGCTTCAGATGGAAACATTGTTCGTTGCTGCGCACCTTTCTGAGATGTTTGAGCGGGGCAAGGTGAAAATATCCTCAGTCAAGGTTGGCTCTTCCCCCCTCTATTACCTGCCCGGCCAGGAAGCCCAGCTCCAAAAATTTTCCGACAACCTCAATGAAAAGGATATGCGTGCGTACCAGCTTTTGCTCCAGAAAAAGGTTGTGCGGGATATTGCGCTCGATCCCTTGACGAGGGTTGCGCTACGTTCAATCAAGGATTTTGCGATTCCGCTGCAGGTGGATTATCAGGGGAATACTGAGCTGTTCTGGAAGTGGTATCTTCTGGGGGAGGATGAGGCGAAAATCCTCATCGGCACCATCCTGGGGGGAGGAGAAGAACCTGCCAAAGAAAGCAAACCCGTGAAGGAAGAGGAAACCGGTGAGCGAGTTTCTCAAAAACAATCGCAAGCAAAGGAAAACCCGCGGGCAAAGGAAGGGCAGCAGGTGCTGCAGAAAAAGGAGATGCCCCCGGAGAGTTTACGCCCGGCGGCAGCGGTAAAGGCGGCAGGGAAGAAAATTGTTTCTGACACTTTCAGCAGGCAGCTGGAAGATTTCTTTGGCTCCAAGAAAATTGTTTCCCTTGCCAGGGACCAGGTGGGGAAGGGTGAGCTTGATTTCCAGCTGCAGGTGCCAAGCGCTGTCGGCATGCTGCCTTATTACTGCAAGGCGCGGGATAAAAAATCTATCAATGAAAATGACCTTGCGGGAGCATTTGTCCAGGGGCAGTTGAGGAAGCTGCCGGTGTTGTTTATCACTCAGGGAACATTAACGAAGAGGGCAAAGGAGATGCTCGAAAAAGATTTTAAAGGGATGCAGGTGCAAAAGCTGTAAATGGGCGTTGCAATAACTGAGCTGTTAGTAAAGCACGACGTTGAGATGGGCGACCTTACCGGCAAGGTCATCGCGGTAGATGGCCCCTTATGGCTGTATCAATTCTTAAGCTCGATACGGCAGAGGGACGGCAGCCTCCTGACAGACAGCAAAGGCAATGTGACGTCGCATCTAACGGGTCTGTTCAGCAGATGCATCAATCTTCTTGAGGCGGGCATCAAGCCGGTGTTCTGCTTCGATGGTGAAGTTCCCAAGCTGAAAAAACAGGAGCGGGAGAGGAGGAAGGAGCTCAAAGAGGAAGCGGAGCTTAAGTTCAGGGAAGCTGAAAAGGCGCATGATGAAGGTGAAATGAAGAAATATGCTGCGAGGACATCCCGGCTTACCCAGCCGATGATCGAGGAGGCGAAACAGCTTCTTCAGGCAATGGGCATTCCTGCCCTTATTGCGCCTTCCGAGGCTGAAGCCCAGGCATCCCATATTGCTGCCAGAGGAGATGCGTATGCAGTCGGCACGAATGATGCAGATGCGCTCCTGTTCAGGGCTCCCAGGATAATCCGCAATCTCAACATCGTCGGGAAGAAGAAAAAGGCAGGGAGCCTTGCGTTTGTCAGCGTTGTTCCGGAGCAGGTTGACCTTGCTGAGAATCTCAACCATTTAGGGATCGATGGCGACCAGCTCATCGCCCTGGCAATGCTGGTGGGGACTGATTTTAATGTTGGCGGAATCAGAGGAATCGGCCCGAAGCATGCCATCAAGCTCGTCAAGCAATTTGGGCTGGATTTTGACGGCCTTTTTTCTAGCGTCACGTGGGATGCATCGTTTCCGTACCCCTGGACGGAAGTTTTTTATGTCATCAAGAACATGCCGGTCTCTGACACATATAACCTCTCCTGGCAGCGCGTTGATGAAGAAAAGGTCATTGGCCTGCTGGTCGCGGACCGTGATTTCTCCCGGGAAAGGGTCGAAAGCATGCTCCAGAGGCTGTCAAAAGGAAAGGGAAAACCAAAAGAGCAGAAGGGGCTCGGGGAGTTTATTGGATAATAGCAAATCTCGTAAATTATTGGACTTTTGGTATTTGTTTAGCGCCACTTAGAAATTCATCGGAATTTCTTGCATCCTAAAAATCCTTTGGATTTTTATGAT
>JACPII010000107.1 GCA_016188175.1 Candidatus Woesearchaeota archaeon
CCTTCCCTTAATCTTGTAGATTTCAATGTGCATGGGCATCACCGAAATTAGTTAAGGGCTACTAATATATAAATCTATCGGTCATAAACTGGATAAAGTAGCCAATAAATTATTTTATACTATTGTTAATTAGAAAGTGTAGTTAAGGGCTACTAATATATAAATCTATCTGTCATAAACTGGATAAAGTAGCCAATAAATTATTTTATACTATTGTTAATTAGAAAGTGTAGTTAATCAAGGGTAGTCTGGGATAGTCTTTTCTTTGCAATATCCAAATACTTTTTATCTTTCTCTATACCAAAAGAACTTCTTTTTAATGTTTTGGCAATTACCAAGGTAGTTCCAGAACCCGCAAAGGGGTCTAATACTAAATCTCCTTCTCTAGTGCAAGACATGATAACCCGCCTTAAAAGTTCTTCTGGCTTTTGTGTTGGATGGACTCCAGCCCATTTTTCCTTTTTTGGGGTTAAAGGAATACTCCAAACATTCCTGGTCTGTTTTCCCTTGGGATTAATAGGGTCTTCAATGTTTTTAGTATCCTCATAATTAAAAGTCCACCTAGTTTTAGAGTGATTTTTTACAGCCCAAATTAAATGCTCTGTGCTTTCTGTAAACATTCTGCATGTTATATTTGGCTGTGCATTGGGCTTAAACCAAACAATGCTGTTATTAATCTTAAAGTCAAGATGATGTAGGATAAAACCCATCAAGTAGATATTGTGGAATGAGCCACAGACCCAAAGGCTTCCACCCTGTTTCAATACTCGCATACATTCGCTTATCCATTTAAGGCTAAATTCGAAGTACTCATCTTTGGAGAAAATGTCCCATGCTTCTTCAAGGGTGATGTGTTTGGAGTATTTCCAGCCTAACCCGTTTTTCTTTGCCAATCCATAAGGTGGGTCAGAAAAAACTAAATCTACGCTTTCGTCCGGAATTTTCTTTAATTCTTCAAGACAGTCCCCATTAATCAATTTGTGTTCTGTTTTCATTGTTCGAGTTCCTATTTTGTAATCTCTGTATTGAGCCGGCGGGTGTAATAGGCAATATTAAAATACTAATGGCAAAATCAGTCATAGCTACCGCCCAAGGGATGATTAATGTTATTAACTGGATTATTTCTGCCATCCTAGCCCTCCTTGATAACTAGCTTGCTATCTTTGACATTCGCTTCTAAATCTTCGCCACCCTTCCAGCCGAGTTTATGGATTAGCTTATTAGGGACAACAACGAGAAATTTAAAGTATTCCTTATCTCCGTAATCGCGCCCCTTTTGCTTTATTAGTCGCATACCTCTATTTGATTCCTGCCTGTATATAAAGATTTCGGTTCCTAAAAATGTAGGTTCCTAACATATCATGGGGAAAAAATAAAATTGGATTATTGTGGAAAAACCAACAAACAAAAAAAGAGGGTGGCAACCTAAATTGGGTAAATCCTTTTTTCCACCAGCCTATCGTGGCTAAATGAACCGGTAACTGGCTGTCCTTGGTCGAATCTTTTCATTATTTATCAATCCCCCGACCCAAAATCGGCATCTTTTAATATGCCTGGGGCATTACTAACCCGGCAGCCGAAGGGAAAATCATGCAAACAAAAACCGTTCATGCAGCAGGGGAGCTTGGCCTTATCAGATGGATTGCTCGTTCCGTTGACAAGAATGGGCGGAAAAAAAAATCCATTGTGGGGATTGGCGACGATTGCGCTGTTGTCCCCATCGGGAAAAGGCTTTGCCTCCTGACCGTTGATGCGCTCATCGATGGGATCCATTTCAGCCAGAGGTGGTCCTCTCCGGAAGAGATTGGAAGAAAAGCGATCGAGGTCAATGTCTCTGATATCGTCGCAAAGGGAGGATACCCTGTATATGCCTTAGTGAGTTTGATCATTCCTCCGACATTTCCTTTGAAAAAATTTCAGGGGATCTATCGGGGGATTGTCTCAGCCGCGAAAGCCCGCGATGTCGAGATTGTGGGGGGCAACCTCTCGCGGGGCAGGCAACTCATCATCGACATTTCTTTAGTCGGATTTGTTGGCCGGAAAAATGTGCGCCTGAGAAGCGATGCAAAGCCGGGAGACTTGATCATGGTGACAGGAAATCTGGGAGATGCTGCTGCCGGCCTCGAGCTTCTCCGAAAAAATACCCCCGGATTTGCCCCATTGAAATCGAAATATCTTAAGCCCACATCCAGCGGAGGAAAAGTAAAAGGGTTTATCCGATACATCCATGCGATGGAGGACATCTCCGATGGCCTGGCAGCAGAAGCCATGCACATCTGCGAACAGAGCAAGGTGGGTGCAGTTCTCTATCCCAAAAAAGTTCCCCTCTCTCCGGGATTGCGCAAAGCCTCTCGTTTGCTCAGGAAAGACCCCCTTTCCTTTGCCCTTTTTGGCGGCGATGATTACGAGCTTGTGTTCACTATCCCCTCGTCAGCATTGCCCCGGGTCAAGGGCTTTGTAGTCGGTCAAATAACGAGAAAGCCCGGGATTTTTCTTTCCGGGGGAAACATCTCCCGGCCGTTGCGGAAGCATGGTTTTGAGCATTTTTGATCTGGCCATCCACCTCCCCTTCCGATGGCAGCAATTCCGTTCCTTTCTTGCCGTATGTGCATAGCACCCTAAGGTCAAAATTCAATTTATAGGCAAAGACATTAATTATCGTAAGTGGATATCCTTGCCTATATTGGTGGACTTTAACAAGTATCATCAGATATTAAAGTCCGCGGCTATAATGATTATTATCGACGAGCGTTGCGGGGGACCGTCCTCCGTTGCGTAGCAACCGGAACGCTGGATTCTCCCTCCGTGCCGAGGCACCGGAACACTACTCTTACCCGTCCGGGAACCTCCGAAGCGGTAGCGAGGAAGTTCCAGAAATTCCGCTGAATTTCTCAGAACCTCCGAAGCGAAGCTGAGCGAGGTACCAGAAAATTCCGGGAATTTTCTCAGTACGCAGCTCCTTCTTAAGGCCAGTCGAGAATTTTGAAGCCTCCGAACGAAGTGAGGGGGTTCCAGAAATTACGCTGATTTCTCAGAGCCTCCGAACGAAGTGAGCGAGGCACAAGAAATTCCGATGAATTTCCCAGTGGTGCTATGCGCATACTTCTTGTCGCTAATTTTATAAACATAAGGTAGTGCCATCACCTATGGCCTTTGCCCTGAAAAATAAGTTTAAGGAATCCGTCTTTTGGAGATCGGTATTGTCCATCCGGGAGCATCCGTTCCGTTATGCCCTTACCGTCGCCCTTGACTTTGTATTTTTGGGGATCATCGTTCTTGTCGGAAATTTTCTTACCGGCATTGTTCCCAGCGACCCTCAAGCATTGCTCGCCATGTTTGGCGGCAGGACTTCGTTGGTTCTTTTTTCGTTGGCGTATCCCCTCGGCTACTATCTGTTCCTGGTGTTGGTTTATTCTGTCGTAAAATGGTTTGTCCTTGAGCAGGTTGCTGTCATCAACGGCAAAGGGAAAAACCAGATGAGCCAGTTTGGAAGGTTCTATCTCCTGAATGTCTGGCTTTTCATCATCATCGTTGGCGCCGCTCTTTTTTTCTTCGTTACCCTTCGTGTCGTGTTCGAGGATAAGTTTTTCCGTCCAGCATTTTCCGTCGTTTCCGTCCCTTTGCTGTTTTTTTCCTATGCCATCATCAACCTCAGCCACACTCCCTACCTTCTCGGAAGGCGGCAGAAGGTCATCGCTCATGCCATCCGCCGCGCATTTCTGGAGATATTCCGTTACGGTGGATTTTTCCTGTGGGACATCCTTGCGGGTGGAATATTTTACCTCATCCTGACCTTGCTTCATTTGGCGCTGCGCCCATGGGTCCTGGGGAGCACCCAGGCGATGGCCCGATATAGCGCCTTATACGTCGGTGTTTTTCAGGCTCTTTCGTTGATTGTGCTGTACCTGCTTATTGCGATGAACCAGATATACTTCGTGGGTGAGGCCGAGAGAAATGTTCGTCCATAATATTGATCCGATCCTTTTTCAGTTAGGGCCGCTTGCCGTCCGCTATTATGGCCTGTTCTATGCCCTGGGTTTTGTTATCGCTTATTTCATGCTTCCCTGGCTCGCAAAAAAGAAGAACATCCCTCTGACAAAGGATCAGGCAGCAGACCTTGTTTTCTACTCCCTCATAGGGGTTGTCGCCGGAGCGCGGATCGTATATGTTGTCGTTTACAATTTCAGCTATTTTTTTAACAACCCTCTTGAGATATTTGCCCTCTGGCATGGCGGCCTAAGTTTCCATGGGGCCTTGATCGGGGGAATCTTGGCCGGATGGCTGTATTGCAGGAAACAGGGCCTTGATTTTTTGGCTATCGCCGATCTTGCCGTCATTCCCGCATCCCTTGGCCTCGTCTTTGGAAGGGTTGCGAACTTCATCAACGGGGAGCTGGTTGGGAGGGTAACGGACGTTGCATGGTGTGTCGTCTTTCCCGGCGTTGAGGGCTGCAGGCACCCCTCGCAGCTGTATGAAAGCGCAAAGAATCTATTAATCTTTAGTGTTTTGTGGGTCGTGAAAGGCAGGCCCTTCAAAAAAGGCACTCTCCTGGCCATCTTCGTCATTCTATACAGCTCCCTGAGGTTTTTCATCGAATTCGTCCGCGAGCCCGATGTCCAGCTCGGCTTTATCTTCGGCCTGACGATGGGCCAGTGGCTCAATATCCTCATGTTCGGGATTGGGCTGTTTTTTTTCTACCGGATCAATGCTGAAAAATCAAATACGCCAAGTGCGCAATAAACTCTCATGTTCCACCCGCCAATAGCAGCCGAAGGGAGCGGTGACTGGTGGTTCCGCCACCCTCAATTTCCAAAGAACCACCAGCTATAAGCCGGTGGAAAATTTCTGATATTTTATTACAATTCTTTTCGGCTCAACCATTTTTCGCAAAAGAAAGCGCATTATCTTGGTAATATACAAATTAGTATACTAGTTTCTAAAAACGAAACATTTATATACTAAATTATCCTGCAGCCTATCGATGGTTATCCTCTTTGACCGGTTTACCATGCCGGAGGATATTTACGAGGTAGTGTTTGCTACGAAGCAGCAGATTATCGTAGCAAAGCTGCTTATCACCATGATGAAAGAGAAGAAAGGCGAGATAACAAAGACCGAGATGAGTTTTTTCGCGACGCAGCTGCACGAGGGAAAATTGGTTACGGACCAGCTGCAGGAAGAGCCCTACCGGGGCAAAAAGGTCCGCATCAGCTACAATAAGCGGCAGTTTTACGACAGGATTTTGACACCGATGAAAAGCATGGGCATGATCGACTATGACCTGTACAAGAAGACCTATTCCTTAAGCGACAAGCTCAACAAAGAGCTTATCAAGATCGGCCTGTTTTGGCTGAAAGAATTGCGGAGGGAACCGTTCCGTATTCAGCGATCCTAGCACATTCTTAGGGGGCTCCTGGGTTCTTTTTCTGCCACCCCCAATATTTCCCGGGAGCCCTTTCTTTTCTTTTCAAAAAAGGCTTAAAACCTATCTCGTAGGCTGAGGAACCAGAGTCAGTGTCATCGTGCCCCACTAAATAGAAGGCCCTAATGGGAAAAGCTATTATCCCCATGTTGTTAATATTTTTTTCAATTTCTTATATCTTCTATTGCATGGTTTGTAAGGAAAGATAAGGACTCTAAGAGAATACTTTCACCTTTGGTGAAATTCCATTGTGTCTAAATCCAAATAACCCAATATGTATTTTTGAGGTAACACTGCATCATATGTTCTCTCGTAACCTTGTGCTCCAATAGCCTCAGGCAGTTTTATTACATAATAAACTGTCCAGTGGCACCCTTCTTTCTTTAGATTACTAACTCCTTCTTTTGTTAACATGGGCAATTGAACCACAACAACAAATCGGTAATTCCTGTGCGTGTCCGACAACCGTTGAATATTTCTTTGGATTACCTCCTCTTTGTCTCCCGCCCTATCAAATAGAGATGCCACCCCATTTAAACCTAAGCGCGTGTGGCAATAAAGACCTTTCCTAAGGATATTCTTTGCAGTATCCTCAACTGAAGTTGCATGAAAAAGAAGAGTTCTTTGTGGGAAAAGGAACCATTCAAACTTATCTCTATTCTTTATCAAGCGTTCCCTTCTTTCATTTACTCTTGCAACTGCTTGTTCAAATAAATTTTCATTTCCATTTTGGGAAAGGATGATTTGTGCAGGGGTTAACTCCTTAACATCCGACCCATTGTTCTTTGCCCAAACTAAGGCTTTTGCAACCCTATCGGGGGTAATCGATGGTTGATCATAATCATAAACCATTGGCAGGTTGGAATACCCCCAAACAGAAAGTAATCTATATCGTTCTTCTCCATGGTATCACTTTAGGAATTCTAGAAAACTCTTTGGGCTGTTTATGGGGGGGTTGTCAACATCATATTCTTCCTGTAAATGTTGATAATCCCCGGCAAGACTTGGGAGGCTCTTGAGTAGAGTAAACTCATCACAGCTTATTCTTCCCAAGAACTCTTCTTTGAAATCTTCCAGGTCCTTCATATATTTTTTACTTTTGGCCCTTCCGGCTAAAAAATCCTGGATGAACGGGTAATCCAAAATAAAAGAGTGCTTAACAAATAACTCCTTGAAGGGTGGGGGAAATCTGTTTATTCTTCTTTTAATTTGTTCTTTCATTTTAATTGATACCCTCAAATGGACTCACAAATTAGATTTCCTTTACCTCCCCCCATTGCCCTTTGCTCGATAATAGAAGATATTGACAACCAAGTTGGCCATCCTCTATCTAAACCTCCCGAACTTCCTCATCCCCCACATAACGCTCATGGATAGGGATATCCGAATCTTCAGGCTCGGACGGAGATAAGATTTTCTTCTTCTTTCTCCTTTTGAGCAGCGTTTCGGGGTCAATCCTTTCCATCGTTTGTAAAAACTACTCTCTGAGGGTTTATATTTCAAAAACTTTATAAACCTTCTTTTCTTTCGTGTTTTTATGGAAGAAGAGCCCGTAAAGGAAGACGTTGATTCTGAGGAAGGCAGGGAAAGCGCCCTCGAGGATGATGAGATCAGCCCCGCGGAAGAAGGCTTTCTGGAAGGCGCTTCAGGGGACGGCCAGGGCGCGAAATGCAGGAAGTGCGGCAAAGTTTTGGTCGGAGATGATTTTATCGAGCGGAAGGCCGGAAAGCAGGAAGAAATATTGCGCTTCTGCAGCGATGAATGCTGCGATGCTTTCTTTGAAAAGGCCGAATCCAAGAAAAAGAAATAGCTGAAACCTCCCTTCTTGATGGATCTCATTTTCAATCCACCCGCCGATACCAAAAACTTTTTAATCCTGGCAGTATTTTAACCTGCGGGGGTGGCCTATGGCAGAACAAGAGATTGGAAAAATAACCCACTACTTTGGCAACATCGGTGTTGCTGTCGTGAAGCTCTCAGGCACCGTAAAGGTCGGAGACACCATCCGCGTCAAAGGCGCAACCAGCGACTTCACCCAAAAGATCGCTGAAATCCAGGTTGACCACAAGCCGGTAAAGGAAGCAACTCGTGGTATGGACATCGGCCTTAAGGTCGTTGAGCACGCGCGTGAGCATGACGCCGTTTTGAAGGTTGAACAGTAGTGTCTGCTGGACTTCACGTCTCGCGTGGGGGATACTCCCGGGGGGATGCCTCCAAACAGAGTTGGGAGGTTCCAGAAACCTCCGGGAATTTTCTCAGCACGCAGGGCCATCATGCCCATAGTCGGGCGTTTCGAATATGCTAAACAAATACCTTCTTGGAATAAAATTGTCATCAACCTTATCATTTTGGAAAGCAACCTTTTTAACGTGGGCTCATTCTACCCCTGTAATGAAAGTTATCGTTATCACAGGCACTCCCGGTACAGGAAAAACGTTTCTTGCCAAGAGGTTGAGCAGGCTGTTAGAATTTCCCATAATCAGTGGGGCAGCCCTGATCAAAAGGTTCAACCTTGCGGAAAAGTTTGACCGGAAGCGGAAAACCTATGTTGTTGATGAAAAGAAATTTGCCAGGGCGGCCCAGCAGGAGATCAAAAAGGCGCAGCGTGCGCATCTCAGGGGCATCATCATCGAATCCCACCTGTCCCACGAGATACCTCGTCAAAGTGTCGGCCTCTGCCTCGTAACGATGTGCGATGTGAAGGTGCTCCACGCCCGATTGAAAAAGAGAGGATATGGCAAGGAAAAAATCAAGGAAAACCTCGAAGCCGAGATATTCCAGGTTTGTTTAGAAGAAGCAAGGGCAAAGAATCATCGGGTCGCTGTTATCAACACAACGCAAGGTATAAATAACACTGTCCTTTCTTCCATTGATAGCCTTGTATGGAAATCAGCAAAGAAGCAGAAGCATTGAACGCAGGCCTTCAGCAGGCCCACCCTCAGGTATTTTCTATGCTCTCAAAGAAAGGCAGGTCTTTTTTCTTTCCGAAATTGGGTATTCTTTCCCAGACCGCAGAGGCAAAAGGAAAGAAGATGAACGCCACCATCGGGATTTGCCTCGAAGAGGATGGGTCCCCTATGCGCCTGCAAAGCATCCAGCAGCACCTCACCCTTAACCCGGGTGAAATCTATCCGTACGCCCCAAGCTTTGGCTCTCCGCAGTTGCGCGAGCAGTGGAAATCCATGCTCCTCAGCAAAAACCCTTCATTGCAGGGAAAAGAGTTCAGCCTTCCGATAGTTGCCTGCGGCTTGACCAATGCGGTAGCCGTCGCAGCAGCCATGTTTGTAGATTCCGGGGAAAAAGTTATCACTCCCGATTATTATTGGGAGAACTATGACCTCACCATCGCCCAGGGATGCAATGCATCGCTTGTCAAATTCTCGACATTTAAGGGCTCCCGGTTCAATATCGAAGGCCTGAGGGGCAAGCTTCTCTCCAAGGGAGAAAAAAAGGTTGTCATCCTCAATTTTCCCAACAATCCGACGGGATTTACCCTCAGGAAAGAGGAAGCCCCTAAGGTTGTTGAAGTCATCCGGGAGGCAGCAGAAAAAGGAAAACATATTGTTGTGCTTCTGGATGATGCTTATTTTGGGCTTGTGTTTGAGGAAGATGCCCTGCAGGAATCGTTGTTTGGGATGCTTGCAGGCCTTTCCCCTAATGTTCTTGCCGTCAAGATAGACGGTGCGACAAAAGAAGACTTTGCCTGGGGCTTGCGTGTCGGCTTTTTGACTTTTGCAGCAAAAGATGCTGCTAAAGAATGTTATGCTCCATTGGAAAATAAAGCCGCAGGCGCTCTTCGCGGCTCAATATCCAACGCAAGCAACCTGTCCCAGTCGTTGGTCCTTAAGGCATACCGATCAGGTGCTTATCAGGAAGAAAAAAAGGCAAAGTTCGAATTGCTGAAGAAGAGATTCGATGAGGTCAAGAGAGTCCTCGCAGCCCATCCCGAGTTCAGGGAAGAATTTGTTCCGGAGCCGTTCAATGCAGGCTACTTTCTCTGCTTTAAGCTGAAGCATGCCGATGCAGAGGCCGTGAGAAAAAAATTGCTCGAAACGTATAGCACAGGCATCATCGCCTTTGGCAGCATCATCCGTTTCGCCTTTGTTGCCCTTCCCCTGGCAGGGATCGAGCCGGCTGTCACGAACATTTTTTCAGCATGCAGGGATTGCAGGAAACCATGAGCATTCCAATTCGAGGAGCCTCCCGAAAGGGAACCTTTTTCGGCGTTGTGCTTGCTGTCTTCTCGTTACTTCTGGTCATCATAGTCTTTGGGGGGGCTTACTATTTTATCATTCAGCCGCAGCTCATCAAGAAGCCGTTTATGGAAAAGCCCGGGCTTTCGGAACAAGCCCTCGAGCTGGCAGGGAGAAATTACCTTGTCCTCAATTCTTCTCATTTCAGCTACCTGGCGAATGAGATCGGCGCCTATAAGCTTAAGGGCGGGCTGGTCAGCAAGGACACTCCTGAGATTGAGTTTGTCCTGACCGATGTGGGAGCCTCATTTTCCGTTTTCGTCGAAGAAAATGTTCCTTCAGGAGTGAGGGGGAAGGCAGTCAACCCCGACATAAAGATCAAAGGGCGGCAGCTTATCGCCATCGAAGTTCTCGAATCCCGGGACATCCTTAAGGCGGTAAGGGCCCAGCTCGACAAGAATGCCCTCGAGGTCGAGCTCCTGAAAGACATGAGGGTATTGGCCGATAAGGGCTATCTCGCCTTGTGGGATACGATACGGTGAATCTTGGTTAAATAAAGGTATTCCATCAGTTTTTAACTGATGGTGTAAACCTGCTGGAAATGTAGCGGAATATCTTTATTCTCAGAAACAACGAAATTCCTTAAGAATTTCGTGTTCAAGAAATGCGTACATTTCTTTGAATCCGACCGAGCGACCGAAGGGAGCGAGCAATCCCCCCGTCTTTGACGGGGGGTGTCGGATTTCTTTTGAATAAGATTAAGAAATTGATGCGCCTTAAACTGTTTTTCATAACTTTCCCTGGACCAAAACCATCTTTTTAATTTGTACCATCTATTTTCAAAAAATTGTTTCATCTCAATCATTCCCCAGTGTAACTTCAATCTTCTCAACAATCTCTTTTGCCCTTTTAACGAGATTGTTCAATATCTCCTTATTAACATCTGTTTTTGTCCCATACTGGAACTCTTCTCTTAAAGATTTAGCATCCTGCAATTTCATCTGTTCCGTAGTCCTTATGAACGCCACATCTTTTATATCTAGCTC
This sequence comes from Candidatus Woesearchaeota archaeon, assembly GCA_016188175.1. GTDB lineage: Archaea > Nanobdellota > Nanobdellia > Woesearchaeales > JACPBV01 > JACPII01. The sequence continues at coordinate 10,662 of JACPII010000107.1, forward strand.
AAGGTTCTTTGTTTCAATAAGATGCTCAACCGCGCTTATCGTACATTCATGATTTCTTGATTCGTACCCAAACATATACAAAATCGCTAGCAGTCCATGATACATTGCGTAATAAGCTTGAGAAACTGCCCAATCGTTAAAACCGCCCTTGATGTTATAATCCGTTGCTAAAAGATTGTGTTTTGCCTTTTCAATATGCTCCTTCGATTTCAAATGGTTAGCGGGGATTCTCTTAAGCCTATCCTCTTTAGATAGGCACCAATCCAACCGTGACCTATTGTTTAGCATTTTTGATAACCTCAATAAATACAGATTCTCCCTTTAAGATTACCCCCTCTTTAATCAAAGATACTATCGCTTCTTTTCTATTATTTAATTCTTTGATTAAACCCTCCTTCTTAAGTATCAAGGGAACTACGGGTTTAGTTCTTATTGTTGATACTTCTTGGCAAAAATCATGTACCTCTCGGGGTTTATCTGTAACAAATAAAACATCAACATCATTAAACTCTTTTTTTGTTAAAATTGAGCCAAATAAGATAATCAATTCTCCTTTCTGGAATTCTTGAAGAGATTCGCTGTAAAGCTTAGCATAGCCGCGTAACAGCCTTTTTTCTTCAAGGAGCAATAACTCCCCTATTTTAACAGCTTCAGGATTATCAAGGTTAAGGTTATAATTTACCGCATTGCCTATACGTTGAGCAGCGACTATCCTTTTTCTTTCTAGGTCTTTTAGAATTTTAAAAGAACTCCCTACGCTGATCTTTAGATATTTAGCTATCTGATTGGCGTTATACCCATACCCCTCAATATTTCTAAGTAAAAACCTTACCAGCTTAGCAGTATTTTTTGGTATCATCTTCATTCAAAGTGAATGTTTATTCAATAATAATGAATAACCCCTATATAAACATTTCTATATTTTGTATGTATTAATCTCCGTCAAGAGCGGCTCTGCCATCCTATAACAGGTGACAAAAATAATTATGCCAAAATTCACCTTCTATATTGAATGCAACCATTCCATCCGGTCTTCGACCGTTGCCGAGGCGAACCCGAGCGCAACTAAGAAAATCCGCAGATTTTCTGTTGGTGGTTGGGGTCAGTAACTCCATCCGGAATGGTTGCATGCACGAAAAAATTCCATTGGAATTTCTGGTGCCCCAGAAATCCTTTGAGATTTCTCAGGGCTTAAAAATCCGACCGAGCGACCCAAGGGAGAATCCAGCGTTCCAGCCTGCGGACGGAGAGAATCCAGCGTTCCGGTTGCTTCGCAACGGAGAGCGAGCAATCCCCCCGTCTTGGACTGGGGGTGGTTGGATTTTTTTACCCATATGCAAAATCCGATGTGTTACACCAAAAACATTAGCTATTTAAAGTGGGCTCAAGAATCCTTTCTCTATGTCAGCCAGTAATCTTCTTGTGGGAAAAAATCTTGAAAAATTGCAGGCCCTCAGGAACCCGAAAGTATTACGGATTGTTGAGGAATATATCAGCCTCTGCAAGCCCGCAACAGTTACCGTCCTTACGGATACAAAAGAAGACATCCAGTACATGAGAGAACGTGCATTAGGGAATGGAGAAGAATCCCCCCTCAATCTAAAAGGCCACACCATCCACTTCGATGGCGCCAAAGACCAGGCAAGGGACAAGGAAAATACTAGGGTTCTCCTTCCCAAGGGGGCGAAGGTCAGCAGTTTCATCAATGCAAAAGACCGGGATGATGGCCTCAGGGAAGTGCTTGGATTTTTAGACGGCTCCATGCAGGGAAAAGAGCTGCTCGTCTGCTTCTTCTGCCTTGGTCCGAACAACTCGAGGTTTTCGATTCCTTCATTGCAGCTTACCGATTCTGCCTATGTTGCCCATAGTGAATCCATCTTATACCGGCCGGGATATGAGGAATTCAAGCGCCTGGAAGGCTCGGAAGATTTCTTTTATTTTATCCATTCCGCCGGAGAGCTCGATGAGCGCCAGAACTCCAGGAACATCGACAAGCGGAGAGTATACATCGACCTGGAGGAAAATCGCGTCTTTACCGTCAATAACCAGTATGCGGGGAACAGTGTCGGGCTGAAGAAGCTTGCCCTGCGCCTCGCGATCAACAAGGCAAACCAGGAAGATTGGCTCTGCGAGCACATGTTCATCATGGGCGCCCATGCGCTAAATGGTAAAAGGGTCACCTATTTCACCGGTGCCTACCCGAGCGCCTGCGGGAAAACCTCGACAGCGATGCTCCCCAGCCACTCCATCATCGGAGATGATATTGCCTATCTCAAGATAGCCGGCGATGGAAGGGTGTATGCCGTCAATGTGGAGCAGGGTATTTTTGGTATCATCGCCGATGTCAACCCCGAGGACGACCCCATCATCTACCATACCTTGACAACCCCCCGGGAGCTGATTTTCTCAAATGTGCTTATCGTCGATGGAGTACCCTATTGGCTGAACATGGGCAAGCCGATGCCTAAAGAGGGGATCGCATTTTGTGGAAAATGGGATGAAGGGATGAAGGATGCAAAAGGAAAAGCGGTCCAGCCGACAACGGCAAACGCCCGTTACACGATCAAGATCAGTGAGCTCAAGAACGCCGACCCTCAGGCAGACAATCCGCAGGGTGTCCCGATTGGCGGATTTATCTATGGGGGCCGTGATTCAGATACTACCGTTCCTGTCTTTGAATCCTTAAGCTGGGCTCACGGGGTCTATGTGGGGGCGATGGTTGAGTCAGAGACGACTGCCGCGGCAATTGGCCAGGTGGGCGTGCGAAGCCATAACCCCATGGCAAATCTCGATTTCCTTGTTGTTCCTTTGGGATTATACATCAAGAATCACCTTGCATTTGGAGACAGGCTTGACCGCCAGCCAAAAATATTCCATACCAACTATTTCCTCAAGGACGAGGGGAAATTCCTCAACTCCAAGATGGACAAGCAGGTGTGGCTGTTGTGGATGGAAAGCCGTGTCCATAACGACGTTGGCGCCCTGGAAACACCTGTCGGGTTTATCCCCAAATATGAAGATTTGAAAATTCTCTTTGCAGGCGCCATGAAGAAAGAGTACTCCCGGCAGGATTACGAGCAGCAGTTCTCAATAAGGATTTCCAAACTCCTCGAGAAGATAGAACGGATGCAGAAGATATTTGCTGCCGAAGAGGGATTGCCGGGCGTTTTCACAAGCCACCTGCAGCAGGAAAAAGCCCGCCTCGAAGGCGCAAGAAAGAATTTTGGGAAGGATGTCATTTCTCCGTTTGAATTTTATTGATTCCTCAAAATGGGTTCATACCCCGCAGCTTGTTGCCGAGGCGAAGCCGAGCGCAACTAAGAAAATCCGCAGATTTTCTGTTGCTGCGATTAGAAACCCATTTTGAGGTTAAAAAATACCCCGCAGCTTGTTGCGGTTGGGATTTTTTATTCCTCAAAATGGGTTCATACCCCTAAGATTTTCTGTTGCCTCCGTTGGGATTTTTTGTTCTGGGCTTCGTGTTGCCCTCAATCCATTTTTGGTTAGCCTTTCGCGGGTGGAAATGGCACTTCACTTCCTAACAACCCTTTTAAACTACCCCCGTTTATCCTCGGCAATGAAAGCGGCTCTTGCGGGCATTGAGCTCCATTATCTCGTTCAGGAGTTTCAGGAATTGTTAGGGGGGCGGCTCGAGACTATCTACCAGCCTGAGCCCGATGACTTTTATTTTGTTTTTTATATCCCTTCTCGCGGGAAAAGGATAATCCGGCTCGTTATCGGCAAGTGCTGTTATCTTACGGGTGAAAAGCCAAGCGGCATTACCCCGGCACCTTTTTGCCTGTTCCTTAGGAAACACCTGGAAGGCGCAAAGCTCACCGGCATTGAGCAGCTCGAAGGGGAGCGTATCCTGAAGCTTTCTTTCGACCGTGATGGGAAAAGCTCTCTCTATGTGGAGCTGTTTGGAAAAGGAAATCTGATATTGTGCGATGCCCTGTCTTCCATCCGGGGGGCGCTTCACTACCAAAAATTTAAGGGCCGGGACATCGTTCCGAAGGCGAAATACCAGTACCCCCGCTTAAAGATCGATCCTTATTCCTGTTCCCCCAAGGACGTTGGGCATCTTCTGAAGGAAAGCTCCCTTTCGCTCGTCAAATCACTTGCCGCTGAGGTTGGATTAGGCGGTGTGTATGCAGAAGAGGCCTGCTTAAGGGCTGGTATCGAAAAGAATAGCCTGCCCGGGTCGCTTGTTGACGGCCAGATAAAAAAGATTGCCGCAGTGCTGAAAGAGATGACTTCAGCTCAGCTCCAGCCCCATCTCATCTGTAAGGGGCAGGAGATCCTTGCAGCTTCTCCCTTTTCACTCGAAATATTCAAAGGCGATGACAGCAAGCCTTTTCCATCATTAAGCGGGGCCATGGAAGAGTTTTTTAAGCATGCCCAGCCCGAAGTCAAGAAGCAATCCTCGAGCGAAAAAGAGCGTGACCGCTTGGTGCGCTTGCTTCTCATCCAGGAAGAAAATCTTGCAGGGCTTAAGGTAAAAGAGCAGGAAGAGCGTTCAAAAGGGGATCTGCTCTTTTCCCATTACCAGGATATCCAATCTCTCTTGCAGGAACTTCAGGGCCTTGCAAAAGAAAAAGGTTGGAAGGAAGTTGAGTCCGTTGCATCAGCAAATAAGATTGTGCGCCATATAAACCTTAAGGATAAGACTATCGCCCTTGAGCTGGATTGACGGGCTCGATTAATCCCAAAACAAAAAAGTTTATATAATTAGTTCTCAGGAAATCTATCATGGCTTCAGATTTCCATGGCAGTATGGGTTCTTATGTGCATTCGAGGAAGCACCAGATGAAAATCCGCAGCTTGACCGAGCGGGTTGCAAACAAGGTTATTGCAGTAAAATTAAAGATTGCCCATGGATTAAGCAAAGTTTCAGGCATCTCCTTCGGAGCCAAAGACGAAGTCTCAGCTGAGAGGACAGCCGCTCCGGTGGATGAATCTCAATCCTTGATGCATGAGCCAAAATCTGTTGTCGAAGAACCGATCGGGGAGATAAAAAAATTGCCGTTGAGCCATCTTCAGCAGCTTCTCAAGATGAGCCGTGAGAAAGGGATGCAGGGGGGCGATTCTAGCCAGGAATCTATTCCCCCTCCATCTGTTCAGCTGCCGCCCCCAGCAACACCCACCCTCCTGCAGCTTACCTCCAAAGTTGAACAAGCCCAGGAAACCTCCAAAAAAGAGCCAGCCCCAAAAAAAGAAGGGATCAGGTTTGGAAACTTTATCAGGAATTTTTTCCACCGCATCGAGGGAACGCAGGCCGTTTATGAAAGTGAAGTGGCTGGTTCCTCAGTCCAGGATGCCGTTGCAGCCTCACATGCTCAGGAAGTGACTCCTGAGAAAGTCGATTACCTGTTTGAAGGTTCTCAACCGGTTGCTGCTGAAGAGGCGCTTCCTCCCTCCGTTTCGTCATGTTCTGATGATGCAGGTATATCCCCTCGCGGAGCCGTTGGCCAGGAAGCGGCAGGTACCCTGGATTCCGGGGAAGAAATCAAAGGACAGCCAACCACAGGGATAGATGAGCCTGCCTCCTTTGAAGCTTCCGGATCACAGCATGGATCTCACAATGTCCTTGGCTTTATTTCTGTCCAGCGGGCATCCGATTACGAGCGCGAGCAGGAAACATTGAGGAAAGCTGAGGAATCCCAGCGGGAGCAGGAAGCCCTTGCTGCACAGCGCCTCCTTGAAGAGGAGATGGAAAAAGTTGAGGTCCCCATCCAAAAGGACGAATCGCAGGAAACCGGATCCTCTGTTGAGGATATGGGGGAGCTTTTCCCCGAACAAGAGCAGAAGCAGAAGGATGTGGACCAGGAAGAGGTCATCGAGTTAGGGTCGGGCTATCGGATTCAAGTAGTCCAGAACAAATAGCTCAAGGTAAAGGCACTTTATCGGGGTAAACATCTTCTCAGGTATATTCCCTTTCTCAGTTCGCAGGACTAGTATACCCGTCGTCGGGCGTTTCGAAGATGCTAAACAAATACCCTTTCTTCAATGTTTTTCATTCCTTCAATCGACAAAAATGCTCTCATTTGGCCAGTTTTTCTTTATCACTCCGTGCTCCATGTTGATAAACGGCAGGTAATTGTGCAGGTACCTCAATTCCTGGATGATGGGGATTGCCTCGATTCCGACGACACATCCTGCCCCATGGTTTTTCTCAAGGGATGGCAGGATGGTTGCGTTAAAGATTTCCGTTATCTCTTTGTGGTTTTTCCCTTCCATGATAAGGAGCAGCCCGATGTGCCCATCGCGCTCGATGAGGAACGAATTGAGGATATATCTTCCGAAAACGCTCTTAACTTTTGGCTCAGCTTTTATCTCATCAATGACCTGCTGGAGCTGGACCCCGATCTTGAACTTGAGGATATAGCATATCTGGGACCCATAGATGCCGATGCCTCTTTCTCCATAATTGATTTTCGTAAAATAGTGGACAAGCCCCTCTTCTTCAAGCCTTTTCCGTTTCCTGTTCACCGTCCGGATAGGTACTTTGGTTATTTTTCCAATCTTATTGTCCGACATCCTCGGGTGCTTTATCAGCTCCCGGACGATGAGCCGTTCTTGTCCGTCTAAAAGCCTCATGGTAGGCTCGTCTAACATCATCCCCCCTATAAATACCTTCTGTTTAAAAATAAAAAAAAGACATTTTTTCAAATAATATTTCTATCATAAGGCGTAATATTCACGAAAAGACGTAAATTGTGCCAAAATAAAGATAAAATACATAATTTTGTGACAGTTGATGGGGGAATATCTTATTAACTACCGTAACTTTACACCCCCATGGTGGAGGTGGGGCAGTATGCATGAGCGTTTTGGAGATGACCTAAGTCGAGAGTCGGGAGATGGGTCTCATGTAGGGTCCGGATTACTATCTGGTGGTCAAACGCGTTTTGGTAGTCAAGGCTCAACCGTTTTGAGGCCTGATGTCCCTGGTTCCAGAATGGGCAATAATAGTCTACGGGATGTTGTGGAAAGCCCAGATACCCCCAGTAACTTAACCAGAGGAAACGGAGGATCCCTTGCAAATGTTCGTTATCCTATCTGTTACGGGTGCAAGCATACATTAGGGGTTACAGCTGTTTACGATCCAGACACCCCCGTCGATGGAAGGGGAAACTTAATTTTGTTCCACCACTCGGGAGATGGAGCATTTAGGCCGGGGGTGAGGAACTGCCTTGCCGAACACGTTTGGGAAATGATGATGGCTGATCCCCATTACGTCCCTCCAAACTTTCCGGAGGTGCTCACCGCAGAAGCAATAAAAGGAATCAGATTGCCTCTCAGGCCATATTTCCAAGAGTTTGGCGGTGGCTAAACATTGGTTTTTTCCTCAGTCATCATGTTTTTCATAACCTTTTTAAACAAAATACTATTTCTTCACTTTGGACGGCCATAGGGGCTTGGTTACACCTGATCCCATTTCGAACTCAGAAGTTAAGCAAGCTTCCGTTTCTGTTGGTACTGCATTCAGCGGGAAAGCAGGAAAGCTGTCCGCCTTTTTTTATTCTTTCCGTTTGTTGGGCTTAAGCCCGATGGTTTCTTTGCTCATGTCAGAAACCAAAGGTTTCTGAGCACCCCAGAAATCCTTTGCATTTCTGTGGTTTCTTTTCCAAAGAAATGGCACGGTAAGCTGTCCGCCTTCCTTTTTTCTCGGTTCACTCCAATGAAGATTTTATCTTCCTGATGTAATCGAAAGTCTCCTTGCCGCCCCTTATGGGCCTATCTATTCTAACACTGGATTTCTCAAAATATTTCTTTCTTTCCACGATTTGCTTTCTAAGGGTGGAAAGGGACTTTTTATCCAAACCGATTTTCTGGAGAAGGTCACTAGAACAAATCTCAAAACCAAATTTGGTGTTTAGTGCCAGAATTAAATCAAAGGTCTGGTCTATCACTGAAGAAGGATTCCCATAGGAAAACCTAATTGAAAAATAGTTTATGACTTGACTAGGCTTCCAACTGACTGGTAGCTCGGTTATGCCTTTTTTTGTGTTTATCTCGAAGTTTTGGCTTTCGTCCGATTCGGCAGAAACTCTCACGCAGCCATAAGCTAATAAAAATTTTTCAACCTCAACCCTAGAAATATTCACCTTCGGTCTCAAGTAAAATAACTTAACTTCTGCTCCCATATTTATTTACCCCTGCAAACCTGTTTAACTCCAGTACTGGCCTTTCCCTCAATCGTGCGCCTCTCAAATCAATGCCCACCTCATACACCACCGGAACAAATGTCTTTCCTTGCTGGGCAGGAGCTTGAAGCCCGTCAACCCCGGATCCTGGCTCTCCAATGATTGCCCCGGAATTTCTGTCAACCTCCATGAGAAGGATTCCCAGCTCTTCTTTTTTAACCGACGGGTGCATCGCAGAGTATTCCCGGAAAGCGGCGGGTATCTCCTTGATATATCCCCGGGCACTTGCCTTAAGTTTGCCGTTTTCCACGGTGTCAGTAGCTTCCACAAGGTGCTCAATATTCTTCAAGTCCATTGCCTTAATCTGGGATTCAAGCAGTTGAGAATTTTCCTGTGAGACAAACCCTAATTCAGGCAGAACATACGCACCCGTGATAGCCTTTCCGTCGGCACCAATAATTTCCCCAAATCGGGCTGCCCCATTATGGCCGATTATCAAATCGTGGTTTATCTCGCCAAGGGTCTTCCCCTCTGTTTTTCCATAAGACAGCTTCCTGACATCCGCTACGACATCAAAAGTATAGCTTCCTTCGGGAAGGATAGTTAGCGGTGCAGGATGGGCAATCTCTTTTCCATCCTTATCTCGAACAACAATCCTGTAGGATATATCCTCTGCAACAACGGCCATCCCATACCTGGCGCTGAGCTCGTTGCTTATCTTCCTCCTTACTCCCGGGACAGACATCAGGGTAAACTGTTTATCGGTTCCCGAGAAGCGCAAAGGCAGCCCCTTTTCCTCAAAGTGCTTGTACAGGATTGAACCGAGGGTATCTCCCCTCCCCTGATGGATGTATGCTCCTGAAGAAAGAGTGCCCTGTACTCCAAAATGGTAAGTTCGTGAAGCATCGTCCTTCGTAACGGTTAAGCCCGCTCCTCCCTGGAGTAGAGAGTATTGTAATCCGCCGGCATTTTCCAGTCGCAAGGGCGCTCGCTGCTCGCGGGAACTTAATCGTGATTGAAGTGCAGATAATGTTTGCTGATAGTCTTGGCTAACCGGAGATAGATCGAGCTCAATGGCGCCGCATGGCTTGCTTTGTTCCCTATCCTTATACGTGCCCTGGCTTTCCGGAGTCTTTGGAGAAGGTTTCCCGTAGGGAACTGGTGCAAGGATTTCTTCATCCCTGGCCTTTTCGGTTTTGAAAGATGATAATGCAAATAACGGTGCAGCGAGTGCAGCCCCAAAGATAATCTCCCCGATTCCGCTTTTTTCCTGCGTATCAGTTTCAGGCGTTTTCTCCAATACCTTTTCCTCGTTCGGTCTATGGGGGGAATAAAGACTGATCTCCCCATCAGCAATAGGTTCGGCGCTTTCTGCTTTCTCTTCAATGCTCTCGGTTCCGATGGGAGCGTTAACTTCTCTTGGTTCAGCAGCCTCCTCTCGTAGCGAATCATTATGGTTCCAGGTTCCATCTTCATCTCTTGCATCATCCCCATCATCTTGGGATCGTTCCACCTGAAAATACCCTGCATCCATCTCTGAAAGCAGGCCTTGGCGTTTTCCGAATCCATCAAAGGAAAACCCCTCAGTGGGCAACGAATACCCCCCCTCTACAAAATCTGGGTTTCTCAAGAGAGATGGGGTAAAATTCACGTTCACATCGAAAGATAAAAAAGGATCCCTTGCAGGATGAAACGCCTCTTTCAGGGAATAGGGTTGGAGTGGCTCGAAGCTCCCAGTCAGATAATTCTCCTGAGATGGATGAAGATCCATGCCTATTCTGAAATAATGGTTGGAATGCCCATCCCCAAGATTGGCCCGATGCGCAGAAAAAGGGGTATCGGTAAAATGTCCCGTTCCCCCGGCAGGGTAGTTCGGTATCGTTGCAGCATTATCCGAACGTGCTATTGCAGAAATTGAACTATACTTTTTTTCTTGGAATTCCGTTCTCATCAATTGCGGAACCGGGAGTAATAGTCCATCATAAGCTCTTTTTTGATTGTATTGATAGGGTAGCCTATCAGAATGCCGGACTTCTGCTCTCTGGTAATCTCCTTGTCGGTAACCTCTTTTTTCCACCGTCAAGCCGGGACGTTGAAACTCAATTTTTATTTCCATAGCCTTTGGAACATTATTTTCGACAAGCTCGGCGAGGGTAACCTGTTGAAATGAATCCAGTTTGCTTTCGGCAGATGTATCGGGAAGGATGCTGACGGACATGTTTGAATACGATGGGATGCCGCTTGTGTGGTCGCTCGGGTTCAAAATAAGGGGGACCTCACTGCCGTATTCAATTGACTGAGAAGTTGCTGTCGGTAAAGAAAACTCCTCCGATGGTGATGCCTCTTTAACGGCCGCTGGAGGTGAAATAAGATTGCTGGCCCAGGTTTTGAGCGATGGAAGTCTGCCCCCTTCCCTGGTGCTTGTAAAAAGAATGCTTGCCGTGGGGGAATGTATCCTATATGCCTCATCCGCACCCCGATACTTAGGGGAAGAATTGCCCTCAGGCATTGCCTGTTCGCTTCCGATTGGAAAAGAGAAGCTTATGGGGGAAACGTTAGGTTCGTACACCGAAGCTTCCCTGGGAGACGGCTTGGATGCTCTGCGATGGTAAAAATGGGGAATGTTTTCCACTGATGTTCCTCCAGCAGGAACCCTATTGGTTGGAAACGAATTGGCTCTTGCAGGATTCTCACGCACATAGGAAGATGCAGGCTTGTAAACTTCCATTTGAGGATACAATCTTGTGAACTCCCCCTCCCGGGAAACCGGGGGGGTGGGATAAGATGAAGGTCCTCGAAAGAATAACACTTTAAGGGTATACACATGGGCAACGGTATCCGGATAATGGGCAGGAACGGATGCGATTGCAGATTTTGCCACCGGTGAAAGAAAGGTCGGGTCATGGGCCGACGATGCGCTGTCTCGAAAATCACCTGCCCCGGGAACACGGTAGAACTCCCTTACAACATTTCCGGCAATCCCTCCGCCAGTAAATGGCTTGAGGATGACGGAACCTATATCTCTATCAGAGATCTCCGGCCTGAAGATGATGGGCTCCTCTTCGGCAGCAAGTTCTTCAGCCTCTGGTTTTTGCAGCCCATTTCCGTTGATTATTGAAAATGAGAATGATGGAAAACTTATGCAGCTATCTGCAGGAAAATGAAAAATTACTTCCCCTCTTTTTTGAAACCCCGTCGATGCCATATCCCCCGCTTATGCAGCAAAAAACCACCTTTATAAATTTTGCCTTTTGGAAATCCCAAAATTTCGAAAAAGTTCACCATAGTTAAGGAAAATCTTTTGGGTCAGGCAAAAACAATAGCGAGGCGAGCCAATTTTTGTTATTGCCAAATTGTTGGAATAATGCTGACACATTAAACGGGGCATTGCCTTTCAGGAACAACCTTTTTATAGTGCCTTCATTTCTGGACGGAATAAGAAAATGCGACTCGCCATTATCGGAACCGGATATGTGGGATTGGTTACAGGCACCTGCCTTGCCACCCTGGGAAATCATGTTGCCTGTATCGACATCGACAGGGAAAAGATTGCACGGCTGGAAAAAGGCATCATGCCCATCTATGAGCCAGGCCTCAAGGAAATGGTCGGGAAGAACGTCCGTGAATCCCGCCTGTCCTTTACGACCTCTCTTGCCGAAGGGATTGCAGAGGCAGATGTCGTGTTCATTGCCGTCGGAACACCCTCCGGAAAGGACGGTAAAGCTGACTTAACTGCAGTTGAGAAAGTTGCCGAAGCGTTGGGCAGGAGCCTTGACAGCTACAAAGTTATTGTAACCAAAAGTACCGTCCCTGTGGGCACCACCGAGCGGGTTAAGGGTATCATCGAGAAATGCCAGAAGAAAAAGGCTCATTTTGATGTCGCATCAAATCCCGAGTTTTTACGGGAAGGGAAAGCGATAAAAGATTTTCTCAATCCCGACCGGGTAGTTGTCGGTGTTTCATCTCCTAAGGCAAAGGAAGTGATGGAGCGTCTCTACAGGCCGTTGCAGCGCGTAAACAGGCCTATCATTTTCACCGATATCCGAAGCTCCGAGCTTATCAAATATGCATCGAATGCGTTCCTTGCGGCAAAGATATCGTTCATCAACCAGATCAGCAGGCTTGCAGAAAAGGTCGGCGCCGACATAAAGCAGGTTGCGACGGGGATGGGGCTTGACAACCGCATCGGCCCAAGGTTTTTGCAGGCAGGCCTGGGATACGGGGGAAGTTGTTTTCCCAAAGACGTCAGGGCATTGGTGCATATGCTGAAAGAGAACAGCTGCAGTTCTTCCATTATGGAAGCCGTCGAACAGGTAAACCGCGAGCAGCAGCAGATTCTTGTCCATAAGGCAAAGGCTGCCCTTGGTTCGCTCAAGGGAAAATCAATAGCTATCTGGGGCTTGAGCTTCAAGCCCGACACCGACGATATGCGTGAAGCTCCATCTGCTGCCATCATAGGCGCCCTCCTTAAAGAAGGGGCATCAGTTTCGGTTTTTGACCCCGTTGCCATGGAAGAGGCAAAGAAAATCTTCCCGTCTATCACGTACGGCGATGATCCTTACGCCATCCTCAAAGATGCCCATGCCCTTATCCTCATCACTGAATGGGACGAATTTAAGGAGCCGGATTTCAAGCGTGTCAGATCCCTCCTCAAGGCGCCTTTCATCATCGATGGCAGGAACATTTATGATCCTCAGGAAGTATCTTCATTCGGCCTCACCTACATAGGCATGGGGCGTTAACATGAAGTGCATCGTCCTTGCAGCCGGGTATGCGACGAGGCTCTATCCCTTGACGAAAGATACCCCCAAGCCCCTGCTGGACGTTGGTGGAAAACCGATTCTTGAGCATATCCTCGATAAGGTAAGGGAAGTAAAACCCGTCGATAAGGTTTTTATCGTCACCAATGCAAAGTTCTTCGGCCATTTTAACAGGTGGAAAATAGGTTTCAGGTTCCCTGTGCCGATTGCCATCATTAACGACCTTACCGCTGCCGATGAGGCCCGGAGGGGGAGCTTAGGGGACATCCAATTCGCGATCGACCAGCAGCATATCGATGACGATATTCTCGTGATAGCGGGAGACAACCTCTTTTCGTTCTCCCTGAAGCTCTTTGTCGAGCAGCACAATATCCATAAGAAGAGCGCCGTTGCATTGTTTGATGTCCGGGACAAGGAGCTTGCCAAGCTCTACGGCATCGTCGGCATCGACAGAAAAAACAAGATGGTTGAATTCTGCGAGAAGCCAAAAGACCCGGCATCAACATTGGCTTCAACGGGAATTTATATCTATCCAAGGGGGGTTCTTCCCCTTTTGAAAGAGTTTGTGACTAAATTCAAGAATACGGACAAGGCGGGCAATTTCCTGGAATACCTCCATAAAAAAGAAGAGGTGTACTGCTTTGTCACCGACGAGCCATGGATGGACATCGGAAGCATCGAGCAGCTCGAAAAAGCCAGGAAAACCTTTCATGGGTAGCTCACAAGGGACGATCCCGATGGGGGCAGATGAACAATGAAAATAGTGGTTATCGGTCCCATACATCCCTTTCGCGGGGGCATCGCCCATTCAACTACTCTCCTTTGTGAAAATCTCTCGAAAAGCCATGATGTTCTTGCAATATCGTACAAAAGGCTTTTTCCCAAGCTTCTCTTTCCGGGAAAGGCGCAAAAATACGATGAGAAAAAGAAGCTCCCGTTTCCCGTCATTCCCGTCATCGATTCTATCAACCCGGTAACGTGGATCCGGGCAGTGAAAACCATCAGCGCATTTCAGCCGGATTTAGTGATCCTGGAGTGGTGGGCTGGTTTTTTGGCCCCTTGCTCCTATCAGATCCTTCATTTGCTGAAAAAAACAGGCGCCAAACGCTGTGTCTACTGCCAGAATGTCCTCCCGTTGGAAAGGAACATGCTCGATCCCATCCTTGCGAAAAAAGTATTTTCCCAGGCAGATTATTGTATTGTTCTCTCCGAAGAAGAATTGAAAAAGCTGAAGGCGCTTGTCCCCGGGGCAAAAGCTAAGGTGATCATTGAGCCAACCTATGAGGCCCAATTCCAGGATAAGATTCCCAAGGAGCAGGCAAAAAGCCGCCTGGGCATCAAAGGCAGCGTTGCCATTTTCTTTGGCTTTGTCCGGCCGTACAAGGGCCTCCAGTACCTCCTTGAGGCGATGCCGCTCGTCCTTAAACAGATTCCCCTCACCCTGCTCGTCGTTGGCGAGTTTTGGGGCAGCAAAAAGCCCTATCTCGGCCTCATAAAAAAGCATGGTCTGGAAAACAACGTCATTATCATTGACCGGTACATCCCTGACGGCGATGTCCACTGGTATTTTTCCGCTGCCGATGTTTGTGTGATGCCCTACACCCACTCCACCCAGAGCGGCATTTTGCAGGTTGCGATGGGTTATGGGGTTCCCGTGATCACTTCTGCCGTTGGCAGCGCAAGGGACCTGATAACTGACGGAAAGACAGGCCTCCTCGTTCCGCCAAAAGACCCGAAAGCCTTAAGTAAAGCGATTATTTCTTATTTTCAAAAAAAGCTTGAGCAGCCATTTATCAAATCAATCCGGCAGGAAAAAAAGAAATTTGCCTGGAGCCGTGCAAAAGAGTCTATACTGTTTCACGGCATGGATAAGTAATGATCAACCCCATTACCTGAGTATAATCAACGAGGTATAATAAAGAACCATGAAACAAACCATTCTTTTGGGCGGCAGCGGCTTTATGGGGCCTCACATTTTGAGCCTAGACCCCTCTATCCTTTCCATCGGAAGATCACCCCCCCCGTCATGGGTAACCAACAGGCATATCGCTGGTGATCCCATCGCAAACCCTGAGATTCTGGACACCCTTGAGTTTGACCGGGTCATTTTTCTTATCGGGAATTCCAACCACCATGCGATAAACTCCGGCAAGATCGATGCATTTTCCTATAATGTGTATCCCCTGAAGAAGTTTCTCTCCTGCATCGCCAGCCGAGGCATCAAGCAGTTCCTTGCATTCTCCACCATCCTGATGTATGACCCGAAGAAGATGGAATTGCCTGTATCGGAAGGCCAGCCCATCAGCCCCTATGCCAATGAGTATGTCTTCAGCAAATACGTCGCCGAGCAGATGTGCGAATATTACCGGAAGTTCATGCCCATCATCAATATCCGAATGTCCAATGTGTATGGCCCCATCATGCTTGACAGGCCTGATTTGGTCCCTACGATGGTTAAATCCCTCCTTTCCAAAGGCACCTGCGAGATTCTCAGCGACAAGCCGGTGAGGGACTTCATCTATGTCAAGGATGCCGCGTCAGCATTCCTCAAGCTTTTGAAGGCAGATTTCTCCGGCACGGTAAACATGGGCACCGGAGAGATGCATTCCGTCAGGGATGTTTGCCATATTCTGGAGACGATATCAGGAAAACGCATCAAGGTTCTCAGCAAGCCCGTCGAGGGCCATCAGAAGTTCTGCTGCGATATGGCGAAGCTGAAAAGCATCATCAGCTGGAAGCCAGGATATACCATCGAACAGGGCCTCAAAGAAACCTACGAAACGATGAAAGCGTGGATGGGGAAATGATTTTTCTCGTGTGTCATTAAGTGGTTTTCTTCACTTCAAGGTCGCGGGGATTAAAGCTCCGCTCTTGAGAGCGACTTTGAAGTACTAAAAATGCGAACGTTAAAGCTTTGAAGTTGCGAAACAACGAAAAGTACCAGAAACGCAAAGCGTTTCTCAGTACCCGCCCTTTAGGGCGGGGATAGTTCATTTTTTTTACATTCCCTAAACATTTATAAGCCCCCAACTATTCTTAGAACCAACCTTACAAGGAAGGTATTTATGGACAAGAAAATCATCCCCCAATGCGAACCCTGGTATGACGATACCGAATGGAGCTACCTAAAAAGGGTCATGGATTCCGGCTACATTACGGAAAGCGCCCTCACGAGGGAGTTCGAAGAGCGGGTTGCAAAGTTTACTGGCGCAAAACACGCTGTAGCGATGGCAAACGGCTCCGTTGCATTGTCCGCTGCTCTTCTCGCAGTAGGTGTAAAACCGGGAGACGAAGTCATTGTTCCCGATATGACCTTTATCGCGACCGCTACCAGCGCATTGATGATAGGTGCTGTCCCCCTATTCTGCGACATTGACCCAAAAACATTCTGCCTCGATACAGAGAAAGCTGAATCTCTGGTAACCAAAAAGACAAAATGCATCATCCCCGTCCATCTCTTTGGGATTGCTGCAGATATGGATGCAATCAACTCACTTGCAAGGAAGCATAGCCTTTCCGTTGTTGAAGACGCAGCCCAGGGGATGGGCGTTCATTTCCAGGGAAAGCACGTCGGCACCCTTGGAGATATTGGGATGATTTCGTTCCACGCCAACAAGACGGTATCGACCGGAGAAGGCGGGATGGTCCTCACCGATGATCCCGCGTTGGCAGCCCGCTGCAGAAGGATAAAAAATCAGGGGAGGGAAAAAAAAGGCATCTTCATCCACGAGAGCATCGGCTTTAATTTCTCCTATACTGAGCTGCAGGCAGCCCTTGGCCTTGGCCAGATGGACAAGTTCAAAGAGATCATCGAAAGAAAAGAAAGCATCTTCAACATCTACCGCAATAATCTTAAAGGTATCGAGCAAATAACATTCCCCGAAATCCCTTCTCATACCCAGCCCGTGTATTGGTTCACCAACATCCTCGTTCCTGACCCAGAAAAGCTTTCCACCTTCTTGCAGGGGAAAGGCATCCAGACCAGAAGGTTTTTTTACCCCCTCCATCTTCAGCCTTGCTTTAAGGAGAGGAACGCCCCAGCCTGCAAGGAAAGCAAATCAGCATATGATCATGGGCTGAGCCTCCCATCCTCGGCAACATTAAGCGAAAAAGACCAGATGTTTATCATCCAGTCCATCAAGGATTTTTTCAAAAATTAATCTCCAAAAAACAGGCTCAAAAAATGCCCTTTAAACCAAAAAAGCAGATTGGCGTCGGTGACTTGATCCTTAGCCCGAGAGCAAAGCAGTATGTCAACCAGGCGTTAGATAACAACAGGCTCTCCTACGGCCCCTTCCATGTGAAATTTGAGAATATGTTTGCCAAAGAGCATGATTGCAGATATGCCTGTTTCTGCAATTCCGGTGCAAGCGCCCTCCAGATAGCTTTAGCAGCCCTAAAGATAAAATACGGCTGGAACGACGGTGATGAAGTCATTGTCCCGGCTGTCACGTTCGTCGCGACCGTCAACGTGATATTCCAGAACAACCTTATGCCCGTCCTCGTTGACGTTGACGAAAAGACATTCAACATCGACCCGGGCAGGATCGAAGAAAAAATAACCCCGAAGACAAGATGCATCCTTCCCGTCCACCTGCTTGGCCTCCCTGCTGATATGGAGCCCATCCAAAAGATAGCAAAAAAGCACAACCTGAGGATTGTGGAAGATTCGGCAGAATGCATGTTTGCAGCAGTGAACGGAAAAAAAGTCGGCTCGCTTGGCGACATCGGCTGTTTCTCCACTTATATGGCTCATTTTATCATCACCGGGGTAGGCGGCTTGGTGACGACGAATGACCCCGAGCTTGCCATCCTCATGAAATCCCTCATCAACCATGGAAGGGATTCCATCTACCTCAACATCGACGACGACAAGAAAGAGAACGAAAAAGAGCTGTTCGAGGTCGTTGCCAGAAGATTCCGCTTTACCAACATCGGATTTTCCTACCGCGCGACAGAGATGGAAGCTGCTATCGGCGTTTCCCAGATGGAGCAGAAAGACTTTATCATCAGCAAGAGGAAAGAAAATGCCGATTTCTTTACCAGGGCTCTTGCTCCCCTGCAGGAATTCATCCGGCTTCCCGCGATTCCGAAAGGAAGGACCCATACCTTCATGATCTACGGCTTGACCGTCCTCAAGGAAGAGAAAAGAAATCTGGTGAATTTCCTCGAGAAGAACCTCATCGAAACAAGAGACTTATTGCCGTTAACCAACCAGCCCTACCTGAAGAACCTCCTGGGAGAAGATATAGAGGAGCTCTTTCCCGTCGCAAAGAAAATTAATCATCGCTCTTTTTACATCGGCTGCCATCCCTACATGACAGAAGAAGAGCTGAATTTTGTTGTTGATAAGTTTTTTGAATATTTTAAGGTGAAGAGGCCTGGCGATTGATTGATGTGAATTTAATGGAAGTAACTTATTTTCCGGTGATAATGGGGTCGTAAAGCCATCTCGCCAAATCAATGGGGACATTATTACATTCCATTTAACTCGTTTTCCGATAACTGGGGGCACAGGGGAATAATCGGAGGCAAGAGAATTGTGTTTATAATTCAAACTAACACAGATGAAACAATCAGGTAGTCTTTAATTTTGGGATTGATTTAGGCTCCGGTGAAAAAGTCCAGCTAAAATAGCCTTCAGGTTGTGAAGGACTGCCCGCGCCGTGACTTCTGCGTGTTGGGCGCGGAAGTTGACGCTTCGGACGTAATCTCCGAAGCGCCTTTTGAGGCTCGAGTTGTTGTATTCTGAGCAGTTTCGTTCCCAGTATTGTCCATAATCAAAGCAGTCTCGCATTTGTTTGCGATAGTTTCCCCGACGGCAATTCTTTTTTGCAGGAATAATGCTGTATACTCCTTTGTCCCTGAAGTGTGCATGAATGTAATTTGCATCATAGCCCTTATCAAGGCAGTTTGTTTCTGCAAGAACCAAACTGTTTTTTGTCAGATATTTGACATCTTTTGTGTCACCGCGCCACCTTGCGCGGAGGCGGAACGCAAGTATCCTGCGTTTTGATGTGTACATGCTGAACTTCAGAGGCCGCGCGATTGGTTTTTCGCGGTCAATTCTCCTAATAAAATGTTGGCTTGCGTTCGTCCTGCTTAACCCCGTTGAGTCTATAGCCCCAAACTCGGCAGGTTCAAGACCTGCTGATAATGCAACAAGGGTGTTCTTCAACCACATGGGCAATCTTTTTACAAACTTGATGAGTGTTGAACGGTCTGGAACTTCGTTAAGATAATAAGCAGCAAAATCGTCGATAAAATCCTGCCAAGAACATTTAAGTTTCTCTTTCAAAAGCCAAGCCTTGCAATGCTGCCAGCTTGTGTACGTCTTTGGTCCAAACCTGTGCAAGTATACAGGAACTCTTGCCTGCCTTATCAAACCATCAATTTTTTGTAGTAAGCTCTTTTTCTTCTTCATGGCGGGGCTGTACTCCCCACCCCCGTTCTGCCGCTAACGCGGCGAACGGGTTATTTAATTCTTACGAGATTTTCACCGGAGCCGATTGATTTAGGTAACTTTAAATTACAATACAGCTTTTTCCTGCACATGAGAAAAGAAATAATCGTTAAATTATGGATTGTTTTATTGCATAAGACTTTAAATTTTTTTGATGGGTTCGGTGAACAAATTTGGAACAATTATCATCCGAATATCAAAGTCCGCTGCTGTAGCCCTATCCGACGGCAAAGGCTCCCCCCGGGTACCCATCAAATTAAAACTGGGAGTTGGGACCAGTCGTTTAGGCTATTGAATCGGCAAAAAATGGTTTCTTTTTCCGTCCAAAAATTGCTAATGGGTATGTATCCTTCCTTTAGCCTGCTTTTCAACAATCGAAAATAATGCATCCAGCACCTTTTGCGGAATATCAAGATTCATCTCCGCTTTTAGGGATTCTAAGAAATAACCTAAATCAAAAGCAGCCCTATCCTTCCCAAGTTCCACCTGTTTTTTTGCTTCATCGATGAGGATATCCCAGTTAATTGTTGTTGAATCGATAATTCTTCGAGCGTCATCTTTATCTTTAATCCGGTCAGTAGCGCATTTCATAAGTATAATGTCGTGCGGATTGGCTATTTTTAGGATTAAATTTTCTTCAAATTGATGAATGTGCTCTGCTCGTTGCCTCATTCTCTCAGAAAAGATAAAATCTATTACTTCTACGACAAATAAATCAAAGCGTTCATCATTAAGTTTAAGCATCTCTGGAGTATTTCTTTTCACCCCATACACTTTTAAGGCATCCATTTCTAAATAGCCTAGAGATTTTACTGCTTCTTTGAAAACAACGCGGTCTTTCTCGTTCTCAAAGACAAGATCAATGTCTAAAGTCGCGTCTTTAAAACCCAGGAACATCATGGCAGTTCCGCCTATAGCGTAAACAGTTATCTTTCTGGTAAGCCTTCTGGCAACGTTTAATAATAATTTTTGTTGTTGATCTATGGTAATCATAGGTATTCCTCCAAATCTTTCTTGTTAAAGGGGAGGTGTATTTTCCAGGTGTTCTCAATATCCATAAAATCCTTCGATTTCAGCCCCGGAATGAGGTAGGCAAAGGCATATCCTTTTTTCGGCAATGCGCTGCCTCTAAACTTTTTGGCCATTCTTCTTACTTTCATAACTTTGCGGGCAACGTCATACAATGCCCCCACCTGCCTCTCGATATGGTTTTCCCTGGCAAGCTTGTGCAATATTGCCCAATTGCTGATTTGTTTGAACAAAGCTAATGATGCGAGAATGGTTCTCAGGCTTTTGGTCTTGACCGCAAAAACGAGGGTTTCTTCCAGACAAGGCTCTTTTCCATAAATCCTATGAATTGCCGCTGTGGAAATTTTTATGGGAGAATGCTGATTGATGATATCATAATAGCTTGCACCCCCGAGCTTATTGTCCAATGAGATAGTATATACCCGCCGATTATTCCTCTGCCTCCTGGTTTTAACATAGCCCTCTTTTCTCAGCCGGTGAAGATAGTATATCGCCATTTTCTTACGTACGCTGAGGATGTCCATGGCTGTCTCTATGGTCTGAACTCCAGCTAGTTTGTGGAGGAGTTCGCCTTTGTCCATATCTTAATCTAGCTATAACTATTATATAAATGTTTCTATTGATTGTAATTAACTGTTTAATCTAGATGGGGTGGTTGTTTGAGGTAGAACCACCTAACAAGCAAAGGGATGCATCAATGGAAAAAATCAATGCCAGAAAACTTAATTTATCAAAAATTTAACCTTCAGTTACAAGTTTAGCACATTCTTCTGGATGTTTTGGGTATCGCTCACCCTTCATCAATATATCTGAGCCTGTTTCATCATGACCAAATCTTGTTGTATAAATCCAACACACATCACTCCCAATCAATTCTCCTTTATTCCGGTATTCATGGTATACATAACAATCAGTCATTTCTGCATTACAACTTGCTATCTTGTAAGTAGTATTAAACAATACTTTTTCCAATAAAACTTCTTGTTCATCTGGGAGAATAAATTTCATAAAGTAAAAGTTATAATTTTTCCCAAAACGAGGGCCATCTTCATTATAACTTAACTCTTGCGAATAAAATGGGGAATAAATATCAGATTCTGGAGCTGAATTATACGTTACAGATATATTTGAACTTTTTTGGAAAAGTGGACTATTCGTTAATGTTGAGTTTTGTATTTTGATTTCATCACCCCTATTATCTGTGATATCTGCATTTTGCAGGAACGGATATATTGCTCCTGCAACCCCAAGTAAGATAATAATTGTTACTATCAATTTATTCCTCGTCAATAATTTATGAATTACATCCACATGTTTGTTAACCATTCATGGGGTGGGGGGTAATGTTCATTTAAAGGTTGCTATCCATTTTGTCATTTAGCCCCCAAAAATTATCGAAATTAACAATTAACGCTACAAACATCAAGGCCCATGGCTATTATTCTTATCCGCATTCTTGAAAAGACTCCCTTTCGCAAGCACCGTCGCCAGTCCAACCGTATAAATCGTCATGATGATCAAATACGAGATGTAGGCGCTTGCAGTAACTGCAGTCGGAACTCCCTGAAACCCGAACAGCACGACTGCAGCCGTCTCTCTCACCCCGATCCCCTGGATCGTCAAAGGCACCAGGGAAACTAAAAAGACGATGGAATTAGTGATGAGGATTGTAGCCATCGGAAGCGCAGCCCCAAACGAAGAGAATAGCCGCTGCAGGATAAACGCAGATAGTATCCACCTGACTGCCGTCAGAAGAAAATCAAGTGCTAATGCGTCTTTCTGCCCCCGAAGGAAAGAACGGAGCGTATTGCCAAACCCCTGAAAGTTGGCAGAATACTTCTTCAATAATCGGTTTTTCAAAAAATCCCTTCCTTTTGTTGAAAAAAAGAAGAACAAAACAATAATCCCGCCAGCTGCCAGAAGCCCAAAAATCTTGAGGAAGTCCCGGCTCCCGACGAAAGGCAGCAGCCCCATAAGCCCCAGGATGCAGAGAAACCCAAGATTCATCCCCTTGTCGAGCAGGAAAATAGCAGTCCCCTTCCCCAGGGGTATCTTCTCCTTTGTATAGAAATATACCATCGAAAGCTCTCCGATCCTCCCGGGGACAGTAATGCTCAATGCCTGGGTGATCAGCGTATATCTGAAAAAACCGAATATCGTGCTTTTGGGCGCAACCTTTGCAGTCATTATCTTTAGGGATAATCCGGAAATCGCATCGATAAAAAGGGATACGGGAATTATGAACAGCAGGCTCCTGATATCAAACGCTTTCAGATTCTCCGTGATCGTGCCCCAGCCGATAAAAGAGAGCAGCGCAGCAAGGATGCTTACTCCGATAATGAGCTTTATGGCAAAAAAGGCTGTTTTATTCACCATTCTCCGTTCTTCCAAAGGTTTATAAACATTTTCCCGTTCATCGGAATCATGATTCCAAAGCTCAAGCCCTGCTTTAACCACAGGGAGCTGCTTGCCTCCTTTCGGTTTGCCCATCAGGCCATCCCCGAATTCGAGGAAAATTTTGCAATAGCAGCCAATGCACGTTACGCTCTTGCATTCCCCTATGGGAGATCATGCCTGTATGCGTTCCTGAAAGCGCTGGACCTTAAAGGGGAAGTCATCATGCCTGCGTATTCCTGCGTCGTTGTTGCAAATGCCATCGCGATGGCGGGCAATGTTCCGGCCTTTGCCGACTGCGATAAAGGGTCATTTCTCATGGACCTCGAAAAAGCCGGGCAAAAAGTCACCAAGCAAACAAAAGCCATCGTGCCGACGAGCCTGTTCGGCTATCCGGTAAACATCGGCCAGATAAAAGAATTCCAGGAAAAGGGGATCTATGTCATGCAGGATAATGCGTTGGCATACCGTGCAGAGTGGAAAGGGAAGCCCGTTGCAGGCGCGGGCGATGCAGCCTTGTACTCTATGGGGATCGGAAAGCAGCTGAGCACCATCACCGGCGGCATGCTGACGACGGACAATGAGGATATCTATGAAAAAGTCAGGCAATTCAGGGATCGGGCATTCTTTAACTATACTCTCGGGACAGTAAAGAAATATTTGTATTTTTATGCCCAATTTGCTGCCCTCAGCAATCCCGGATACAGCTTAACCTATTGGCTTTGGAAGAACAATATCATCAGGCCGTTCACCCAGTACTTCAAGCCGGACACCATCGATCTTCCGAAAGATTTCGACAGTTTCTACTCTTCTTTTCAGGCGAATCTCGGCCTTGAGCAGCTAAAGAAGCTGCCGGAAATAATTGAAAAAAGGAAGGCGATTGCTGCATTCTATCACCGCCAGCTCCAGGGGCTGAAAAATATCAGCCTTCCCCCCCATGAGGATGGGGCAACCTACTCCCACTTTGTCCCGAGGGTAAAAAACAGGCCGTTTTTCATCGAAGCGATGGCAAAGCGGGGCATTCATGTTGGCCACCATTTCGAGTACGTCATCCCGAAGCTGAATCCCTTCGCCGAAAGGTTTCCATCGTCGTGCAAAGGCCCGTTTCCTTCCGCATCAGCATCAGCAGAGCAAGTCGTCAATATCCCTAACTTTCCAAGCCTTACCAAATCCCAGCAGCACTATATCGTGGAGCAGGTAAGGGCGGTGGATGCGTTGATGTAGGCCATCTAAAAAACAGGCCAA
>JACPII010000036.1 GCA_016188175.1 Candidatus Woesearchaeota archaeon
TTGTTTCCATCATAAAAAATTTTAAGGAATTTGAATACCTTGGATTGACGCCGGGGGAGTTTAAGGCGAGGAAGAGTATAGTTTTGGGTATGCTTAAGTTTGCCTAGCGTGCCATTGGATCCCATTCACCAGTTTTATAATCCATCCGATACCTTCCCGTAAAATGGCCAAGCCCTTTTTCAACATCCCAAACATCCAGAAGACCCTTAATCTCGCCAGGCTCAGTAGAACTCATTTGCTGCAATCTGTCATCCAACGATTTCCCATCCAACACTTCAGTACTTGCCATCTATACCTCGGAAATAGCCTGCAGTTTAAAAAACAAGCGGTCTATTCAAGAAGGCAGCAATAGGGAAAATAAGATAACCAAAACGAGGATATTAAAAACTTCCCCCTTAATTCTTTCCCAGCATCATTGCTTCTTTAAAACCTTTAAAAAACAATGCTGTTGCAGAAAGCTACCGGCGGTATTTTCGTTTCGAACCGGAGTTGGATATAATCAAGTCATATTCCCCTTCTGGTTTGTTGTTAAACTGGGGATTATAAACTCCAACATTCAAATGAATCCTCTTTTTAGCTATTTCGCGAGCAAGAATATTCGGATCCTCATGATCATTATCTGATAACCACTCCGCTTTTTCCCAACCACAGTGAAAAAAAAGTACTTGATTAAGAAACTGGGGCGTATCTCTTAACGTCATGAATGTAGAAGGGGATGGACCACCTTCTCCCCTTCCCGCACTCATTCCCTTGCTCTCAAAATAATCAGCTAATCGGCTAATGATATGAGATTTGCCGCTATCCCTCCATCCATAAACGGCAACAAGAATTGGCCTTTCACGTACACCCTCCAATATTCTAATTGATTCTTGTACACCTTCTTCTAGACTTAATTCTAACGCCATCGAATT
Organism: Candidatus Woesearchaeota archaeon; assembly: GCA_016188175.1. Classification (GTDB taxonomy): domain Archaea; phylum Nanobdellota; class Nanobdellia; order Woesearchaeales; family JACPBV01; genus JACPII01. The sequence continues at coordinate 912 of JACPII010000036.1, forward strand.
CAGATTCTAACTGCAGTATATAAAACTTTAGTTTCTTAAAAGTAGTAACAAGATAAAGGTACCCCCTATTGTTCGGCGAGAATCAAATGAGTCCCCCCTTCAGTTTAAGCCCGTCGAAGTCCGGTTTATGCCAAAAGCCTGATCACTCCGTCATGGATATCAACCTATGGGGATATGGTGATTATAGGGGTCGCTGAAGAAGGGATGCCAATGGCGATTTTCATAAAAAACGATGCTGTTGCAGAAAGCTACCGGCAGTATTTTTATATTATGTGGGAGAAAAGCGAGAGATAATCATTAAAGGCCTATAATCCATTCAAAAGAAATCCGACACCCCCCGTTAAAGACGGGGGGATTGCTCGCTCCCTTCGGTCGCTCGGTCGGATTTCTGAGAATAGAGATATTCCCGCTGCATTTCCAGCAGGTTTACACCATCAGTTAAAAACTGATGGAATATCTTTATTTAACATAATGGCTTCCTTTTTATCCTTGAAATGGGCATCTTTTGTCAGAATTTTTCCGCCTATCTTCCTGGCCATTGCCAAAAGAGTTGCGTCCCCAAAACCAAACGATGGTTTTTTCATCCTTTCCTCTGCATGAAGAATTCCTAGCTGGAATGCATCTTCAAGGGTTAAGGGCAGGATATTTGAATGAGTCGTGATGACGCGGAAAGCAACATGCGGGTCATAACCCTTCCTTTTAACTTTGCTGGTAATTTCTGCAAGGGTAACTAATGAGGTATAGCACTCCTCCTCGTCGAGAACCTTTTCGACCTTGTCCGCAAGGAATCCCCCTCGGAGATATTCAATCCAGCCTGATGCATCAAGAATTGTCTTAGTCATGGGTGTCCAGCTTGTCCCCGGGCTCAAGATGCCCAAGGCCCGGCATTATCCCCTTATAGCTTTTCTTCACTTTTTTAATGTCTATGGCTACAACCTCATCTGCATGAAGGCCCTCAACCTCAACAACATTTTTTGGGATGGTAACTATCAGAGAGCCGCCCAATGTCCTTGTCTTTGCTATTGTTTCCATAGTTTAACCTGTCGTTTAACTCATTGTTTAACTTTATTAAATCAGAAGTTATATTTAAATATTTCGAAATTACGTTAAATCTTCTCCCTCAGCTTCAGTTCACAGACCAGGTCTTCCATCTTCTTTAACTCGTATTTAACACCATCCACTTTCCTTCTCAGCTCGTTTTCCCTGATGTCCAGCTGGAGGAGATAAGCATAGATCTCTTCGATGGCTTCTTTCGCCTTCACGGATTCCTTGAAATTTCCCGTCGCTGCCTGGTTGGTTGCTCTTCGGGAAAGCTCACCGGTAAGATCGCAGAGGCCCATCAAATAATTTGACGTGTCAACCAGATCAGGGGTATAGGGGATCATCTTTCCGCTCTTGACAAAAGAAAGGTATGCAGACGCCTCGACAAACTCCTGGATGGCGATGCTGGCGGATCCCTCAAACGCCAGCTCTGGCACGCTGCAAAGGCCAAGGAGGTCTTTTAATTCCTTTTTCATCTGCGCGGCAAGGGTGTCGGCGTGCTTCACATCCCCCCGGTGGACTGCATAGATGACCTGTTTTGAGAGCTTGAGAACGTCCCTTGATTTCTTGATGACCAATTCTCTCTGGGAGTCATACTGCTCCAATGATTTCTTTATCGCTGCAAAGTTTTCTTTGTCAATCATAAGACATCAACATCAGGGTATCTTTTTAAATGTTCCTGCTTTGCACAACGTCAACTTTCCAATGTTGGCACTATCCAATCTATTTGGCAACAGCAAAAGTGGGCTTGACGGTCAAAACCTCACGTTGTTCGGTTTTGCCATGCTCGGTCACCCCGGAGGGGTGAGCGAAGAGTTCCGGTCCTTCGGACGGAGAGAATCCAGCGTTCCGGTGCCTTCGGCACGGAGGGCGGCCCCGGCCTCGCCTCGCCATTGTTGTTGCCTAGGCACTTTGAGTTGACTTAACCTCACTTTGCCCGAAGATTTCCTTCTCCAAGAATTCCTTGGACACTTCCTTAAACTTCCCTTCGGGGAGGTCAAGGGTTAGATTGCCGATCATCGTCCTTTTCAGGCGCATGACTGTATAATGGATCTTGTCCATCACGCGCCTCACGATGTGTTTCCTTCCTTCATGGAGGCTGAACTCGATGATGTTCCCTTCGTTAACGGGATGGTAAATCCTGACAATCCTTCCGTCTATCCTGACTCCTTTTTTGAGCCGCTTAAAGTCCGCATCTTTAATCGTCCTGTCGAGCACCATCCGGTAGCGCTTGACGACGTTAAAGCTTGGATGAATCACTTTGTTCGCAAAATCCCCGTCATTGGTAAGGATGATCAGCCCTTCGCTGAAGACATCCAGCCTTCCGACGGGGAACACGCGCTCCTTTGCAGGGACAAGGGTCATGACGGTCGGAAAACCCTCGGCATTCATCGTTGAGCAGATTATCCCTTTTGGCTTGTTAACGATAAAATAGACATTTTTTTCAAGCCCGATCTTCTTTCCACAAACTTCGATGGAGTCCTTTGCCGGGTCGGCAGACTGGCCTATCGCCGCTATCTTTCCATTTACCTTGACCTTTCCGCGCTCGATGAGGTCTTCACACTTCCTCCGGGAGGCGACCCCTGCATGGGCCATTATCTTTTGGATACGCTGGAGCATAGCAGAAGAAACAAGTGTTGCGTTTAAAATACTTTTGGGATAAAGTATGTGAAGCGATGAGAATTCTTTAATACTCTCCCCGTCAGGTTACCATTACAACACAAGGAGGTGTTTAACATGGAGCAAATGCAATTATTCGCTGGGTTGGATATGCATACTGAGTCCATCACCGGCACCATAAA
>JACPII010000110.1 GCA_016188175.1 Candidatus Woesearchaeota archaeon
GAAGACCATGAAATATTCCAAAAATTCTTAAAAAGAGAGACCGGACAGGTTGATGTCAGGGTCCTTGCGAATGCGATTGTCGCCTATCGGAATGTCCGAAGCGGGCTTCTTGCCCCTTTTCCGCATACTGAACAGGTCCTTCTCAAGCTAAAGGGGAAAGGGCTGAAGCTTGGCATCGTGACTGACGCTCCAAGGCTGAAGGCATGGATACGGCTTATGGCAATGCGGATCGGCCATTTTTTTGATGTGGTTGTAGCTTTCGAAGATACTAATGAACTAAAGCCCCATCATCTTCCGTTCCAGGCTGCATTAAAGCAATTGCAGGTTTCTCCGGAAGAATGCCTCATGGTTGGCGACATGCCCCATCGGGACATCGTTGGCGCTAAAAAGATGGGGATGGCCACCTGTTTCGCCAAATACGGAAATTCAACATTAAAGCAGGTGGAAGCGGACTTTATCATCAACGATATCAAAGAGCTTCTTGATGTGGTTAAAGGCGGGCAATAGTTGCCTGATCCTTCCCGGGTATTCCCCGGCAATTTACTGGAGGGGCTATCCTTATTGTGCTTTAATCTTTTCCACAACGGCAGCGATGGAATATATTCCTGAAAAAAGCTCATAAGGAAAAACATGAGCCCTGATATTGATGGTTCTTCCATCTTTTTTGATTCGTTGGGTGTCGATAACTACCATTTTACAGCCTTCAATCACCTTCTGGAGAAGTTTTTCTCTTCCTTGCCTTAACATTATGGGGACGAGTTCAATCGAATTCATTCCAACAGCTTCTTCAAGGGAATACCCAAAAATGGCCTGCGCTCCAAGATTGAAAAAATTTATCGATTCGCGTTGGTCGTGGCTTAGGATTGCATGGGGGGAGTAGTAAAGTGAATTGACCGCTTCGTACCGGGATGCAGGATTTGGTGGACTGTCTCCAGGAATAAATTCTGGGAAATATCTTTTCAAGCCCCCATGAAGTGCACGTGCTAGAGAAATATCCTCATTCCAGTCAACCATAATGGGGGAATGGGAACCGCACATATAAAGATTAGGGCGGGTGACAGGTGAAAAGTTTCCACGGCCCTTTTCCCTAACGTAACCGTTTAGCTTTGTAAAAGGTTATTTAGTATTTCATGCAATCCAAGCAACCAAACATTTATATACCCCTGCCTTTACTTTCAATTTTTATCAAAGTGTTGTTGTCGAGGTGAAAACTAATGGCAAAAGGAAGATGCATGAAATGTCAGAAACAAGTAGAGATTAAGGATGGCAAGGAAGTTGTCATGAAAAATAAGATGAAGGCCATGAAAGGGGTCTGTCCGGCTTGCGGGACAAAAGTTTTCAGGATACTGGGAAAGGCTTAAAATCCTTTCCTTTTGTATAAGGGACGATAAGCAGCCCGTTGCCTGTGCAGTTTTTATCATTGCACTCAAACAGCGAAAAGCTTAAATAGATTGTTTTGAGTATATTTTATTTCTAGGGGGAGGAATAGTTCAATGCCCGTTTGACAACTTCATGGCTTTAGGTCAACAGGGTTATTTATAGAATAAGCGTTGATGTGCCTGATTTGACGGTGGTACTATGTGGAATAGATGCGAAAGCTGCGGGAAGAACATTGAGTCTGCCGAGGATTGCAGGCTTTCTACAAACGATGGAAGGACGATCCACACCTATTGTTTGGCATGCTTTTCCCAAAAGAAAAAATTAGCTGGGTAATCCATCCGATTGGCTGTTTTGTAACTTAGAAGTGAAAAATTTTCGAAATATTTATATAGTAGTTCTCCCCGGAAACCTAAAGGGGGTGTGAAATTGGCCTTTTTTTATGATAGGAGGCTCTCCCTTTAGGCATGGTGCTGACAAACAAAAAGATCCAGGGATTGGTTTCTGAAATAGCGGGAGATAGTGCTATACCCATAATTGAGTACATTAGGGACAAGAAAAATGTTTCAGAGTTCATCATAGCAGATAAAGTTAAGATGGATATGCAGACTACGAGGAATATCCTCTATACGCTCAATTCTTACAATGTGGCTACCTACATCCGAAGGAAAGACAGGAAAAAAGGCTGGTATATCAGCTACTGGACGTTCAATAAGAGGCGTGTCCATGACCTTATGCATTCAATGAGGAGGGATAAGATAACGAAGCTTAGGGACCAGCTCAAACGTGAGGAATCAAACGCTGGAAACTTCTTCATCTGCAAGTCAGCCTGTGCCAGGCTTGATTTTGACCAGGCAACTGAATTCGGGTTCAAATGCCCCGAATGCGGCCATCTTCTGAACCAGCAGGATAACTCCAAGACTATTGAGAATATCAAGAATAAGCTCAAGGAGTTGGAGGCTGGGAATCATTGTTAACTGGACATTAGGCCCGCTTCTTATATTGGAACCACCTAAATATTAACCAAGAATGGCGAATGGCTCTCTGAAAATGGGGTTAAAAGAAATAATTGAATCGTCCCCAATGACCGTTTCCTTTAAGCCGTCCCGGGTTGGGACGAGGACGTTCAGGATTAGGGAACGGGATCTGAGGATGAGGTTGGGCGGCCCGGCCGGAAAGCTTCTCGAAGGTTTTGAGCATTTAGAATTGAGTGGAAGAAATTCAAGGAATCCTGCCACTGAATGGTCTCCCTTCTATCGGAAGTGGAAAACTGCCGAAATAAGGGAGTATTTGACGATTAGCGGAACTCGTATTTATTTATTGCCTGTCGAACACATTCAGCCAGTTAAACCTGGTTGGGATAACCTTCTTGTCCACTACGGGCAAACCATCGGCAATGGGTGGAGCAATCTTGAGAATTTATCCCAACGTGGAGTTTTTGGAGTTCCCTCCTTGGATTACCCAACCTACCTTATGGCCCAAGGGGCAAATATCCAAACTTTTGGAACATGTATAGAAGGCCAATGTGATGGGGTTACCATATTTATTGAGCTGGAAAAACTGCTTGAAAAAAGAACCCTGTTCATCGATCCAGAAACAATTGGGTGGAATGGAGATAATCCATTAGTGCCTGATGTTGAGGGCCACTCTTTTTTTGTCCTCGGCGGAATTCCCAAAGAAGCCATAAAAGAGATTAGGTCCCATCGTGAGGGATACATCCGCCTTTTTTAATATCTTTTTTGGGCTCGATTGCAAGTTAACTCGTAACTGAAAAATTTAAGGGTAATAGGTTAGCCGGCTGAAGTGACTTAACCAAGAAACCCAACAACAACAACGGGCTCGACGGTCAAATCCTCGCTACGCTCGGATTTGCCCTGCTCGGTCACCCCGGAGGGGGCAAGTCCCCCGACCTCGCCTCGCCATTGTTGTTGGGTTTCCCGACCCGGTAAATAGAAACAACAGAAATTGCCAATCGCAATCTCTGGGCTTTAGCCCAGAGTAAGATGGCAATTTCTGAGTCAAAAGAAACGCAAAAGCGTTTCTTAGTGCCAGAAATGCTTCTGCATTTCTGAGCAGCTCAAAAACACGCCCTGCCTACGGGGAAACGCTTTTGCGTTTCTGGTATCCCTCTGGGACTTTAGGGCGGGGTGTTTTTGACATGTCAAAACCTAAACTTCATGCTCCAGACTAATTTCATTTAAGGCAAAACTTTATATACCTTTTCTCTCAGGACAGGAGTATGGCGAGCAAATTCTCCGTCCAGCAAGAAATTGACATGCTGGAGTTGGAAAAGTCCAAGATCAGCCGGGAAAAGGCAGGCGTCGTCCTTAACAAAGGGCTTACCCTCTATGTGGCGTTCCTTCTCGTCGGCATTATCGGTTTTGCGAACGAGTATATCGATTCGTTCATGCTGAATGTGCTTGTTATCGCAGGAATTGTCGTTCTCGTGATCAGCACGCTGCCTTATGTCATCATCGTCCATAACGAAGAACGATGGATCAACCGGAGATTGCAGGAGCTCAAAAAATGAAACGAGGACTTACCCCTCTTTTGGCTACGGTCATCTTGCTCGCATTTGCGATCGCTCTTGGCGGGGTTGTGATCAGCTGGGGAAAGGCTTCGTACACTCCTTTGGAAAAGGGCTGTGAAGGGGTGTCCATCTCTTTGGTAACCCTTCAAGGAAAACCGCTTATCTGCACCCAGGGGAGCAATGTCCAATTCACCATCCAAAATGACGGGCAAACCGACATTGACCATCTTACCCTTTCGCTCCTTTTTGAAAATGGGTTGCGGTCATCTACCCTTGAAAGGGCCATCCCTGTTGCCGAGATGGTGAAATCATCTGCCCCCATCCCCAACAATCTCGGAAAGATGGAAAAAATTATATTCTCCCCGGGTTTTTCGGGAAGGTCGGGAAAAAATCTCTGCCCAAAAAGAGGATTTGCAGTTGAGGACATTGAGGTTTGCTAGCGATGAAAAATATCCGGGGAAAATCCAAGAGGCGGCTGGGAAGGCCGCCCCTGAAGCCTTTCACGAAAGTTGTTGTTTTTATCCCTTTGGTCATCAGCATATCCTGGATGCTTTATCTGAACCATTTCTCGAAGGTTCCCCTGCCTTCCGGGGAACTCCTTGCCCCTGCGTCAACAAAGCCGCTTTTCGTTGCTCTGGTCATCTTTTCTCTCGGCTATGCAGTGTTTTTGCTTCTCATGTTCTCCGAGGATATCCGGGATTTCTTTGGACGGCCGCAGAAGCAATAGTGCTGGGTTTTCTGCCAGGGGCAGTTTATAGAACCAAAAAATCCTTAAACCAACCCTTGTTTTTACCCATTATGGCGCTGGTTACCCTCGATATCACCAAGACGATTGAGCAGAATGCAGCTCAATACTATGAAAAGGCAAAGAAGCTGAAGCGTAAACAAGAGGGAGCCATCCAGGTCATCAAGGATGCAAAAGCCAGGCTGGCAAAGCTTGAAAAGGAAATTTCCAAACACCAAAAACAGCAGCAGGAAGCGGTTCAATCGGCTGTTGTTCCGCAAAAAAAAGAGTGGTTCGAAAAGTTCCGCTGGTTTCTGTCATCTTCCGGGTTATTGGTTGTTGGGGGGAGAGATGTTACAACAAATGAGATCATCATCAAGAAGCACACCGACAAGAACGACATCGTGTTCCACACCGACATTGCAGGGAGCCCTTTTTTTGTCATCAAAGCGGATGGGAAAAAGATCGATGAGGAGGCTGTACGGGAGACAGCTTCAGCAACCGCCTCTTTCTCCAAAGCATGGAAGCTGGGGATGGCAAATACCCCCGTGTTTTGGGTCAACCCCGAGCAAGTCTCCAAGCAGGCGAAGGCCGGCGAATTCCTAACGAGGGGTTCCTTTATGATCTACGGAAAGAAGAACTATGTTGAGAATACGGTTGGGTGTGCTATCGGGGATTGCCGTGGGAGGATTATGGCTGGCCCTCTGGCTGCTGTCAAAAATAATTGTGAAAAGTTTGTCGAGATTGAGCAAGGCGGCGAGAAGGCAAGCGATGTCGCAAAGAGGATCCAACACAAGATTGGCGGATCCCTTGATGAGATCATCCGGTGTTTGCCGAGCGGCGGGTGCAAGGTGAAGGGAAAATAATTAATAGAAGGCCAATTATCCGGAATCATGGTTCTCATCGTCGAAGAAATCCCAAAGTTCACTTCCGCCTTCCAGAAACCGGGATGCGCAGGTATCCCACGAACCAAAACCAATAAATTTATATACAACTGTCTATTCTTTTATACAGATGTTTAAGGAATTATACACTTTAAAGCAGTTCTTTGAAGAGCCGGAAAGGGAATTCCACCTCCGGGAGTTTGCAAGGCTGAGCAAAATAAACCCTATGACAGCAAGCAAGCATCTCGGCCAATGGGTCAAAAATGGGATTCTCGGGGTGCGTAATGAAAGGGGGCTGAAGATTTATCACTCTAAGTCGGAGAATTTGATGTATAAAGAATACAAGAAAATCTATACTTGGCTGAAGATAATGGGGTCCGGGTTAGTTGAGTTTCTCAGGGAAGAGCTCAACCAGCCAACGATCATTCTTTTCGGAAGCTGCGCAAGGGGAGAAGATAACGGCAACAGCGATATGGACATCTTTGTATTAACTGAAACAAAAAAAGAGGTTCAGGCGAAGCCTTTTGAGAAAAAGGTAAACCGGCCGATTCAGCTCCATATCATGAGCCATCAGGAGCTTGGAAAATCAAAAAAAACAAATCATGACCTGGTCAACAGCCTCATCAATGGAAAAGTCCTTCATGGTTATTTTGAGGTGCTCCCATGCTGAGCTGGGGCGAACTTATCAGAAAGGGGTCCGTCAAAAAAACATTTCCTGATAAGGGAAAAATAAAGGGATTATTGCATATAGCTGATAATCGATTAAAGGTCATGGAGAAGCTTGGACTCGACGAAGAAAATGCCTCAGTTGTTTTTACCAACAATTACGATTCTCTCCGCGAAACAATGGAGGGGATTGCGGTGCTGAATGGCTACAACATCTATTCCCATGAGGCGTTGGGGTTATTCTTCAAAGAGGTATTAAATGATCAGGTTATGTACGCAAAGTTTGACCGCTTGAGAATTTTGCGAAATCGAGTCCATTACTATGGAAAGCCAATCCCTTTCGAAGAGGCTAAGAAAGGGGTCGAAGATATGAAATTTGAGATTGCCCGGCTTCAAAAGAAATCCGACACCCCCCGTCAAAGACGGGGGGATTGCTCGCTCCCTTCGGTCGCTCGGTCGGATTTCTGAGAATAAAGATATTCCCGCTGCATTTCCAGCAGGTTTAAACCATCAGTTAAAAACTGATGGAATATCTTTATTAAAACGAAATATCTGCAAAGCATTAACGATGAGAAATCTCAATTCTCGGAACGTGGCGAAAAGGAAGTAACCGCAAAACAGCGAAATGGCACTCTAGAATAACCTATCCGGGGGAGTGGCAAAAAGGACACAGCATGAGATTGGCTGTTTTCTTAATGGGAACTTCAGGGGCCGTGGGTTTAAGGTTAAAAGGTAGGCTACATCCATCTTTCAAGCAATACCCACACCATCCTCTTCGCAAGGCTTCTCTGCTCTGTGGGAAGGCGGGAAAATCCACCTTCCTCGATTTCAAATAGCCACTTTTTCATAATCTTCAGGGGAAGCACCCCCGAGAACAGCTTCAGGCTTGCTGTTATCTCTCTAAATGCAATTTCAATTTCGCCCTTCCTTTTCTCCAGAGCATCCCAAAGTGGCGGGTTATTAGCCACTAAACCATTTTTCAGGATGGCAGCCAACCTGCCGGTCGCTTTTGCGAGGATGAATATCTTCGGTTCCTCCTTAAGCTGCCGGCTCCCTAACCTTAGTTCTTTATTCACAACATCAAGAAGATTAAAGATTGTTTGAACGAACCGCTTTGGATCTGAGTAAGTGCCTTCCAACTCCCCCTTTGCGGCTTCCTGGAATTTCCAGTAGGTATCAAAAAATTTGGCATCGTCCATGTTTAAGCAGATATCCCTGACAATATTGCTCCCTTTTGAACCTTTCTATGGTTTATATCGTTTTTGGAACGGTTACCTGGAAATAGTGCTTCTCATGACAGGGGCTTTCAAGGATAGGCCATCAAGTGTCCCGCCCCATTCGGGTTTTACTTTAAGGGAAAATAATTAAAAGAGGACCACTTACCATGAATCATGATTCCCATCGTCGAGGAAATCCCAAAGTTCTCCTGCTCTGCCTGCGGGAAATGCTGTTCGCACATCAGGGGCATGATTTCCGATGAGGAGAAAGATTTTCTCAGGAAGTTTGCTTTTGGTAAACTGCCCTTAGTCCAGGTCATCCCCATCGATAAAATGTCGTTTCCGCTCTTTGACTTTGAGGCAAAGCGGTTCCGGGAGTGGGCGAAAGAAGCTGCTGTCGATGCAAAGATACAGCCTTCTAGGGTTGTTCTTGACCTGAACTCCAACAAGGCGATAATTGTAACTTATGCGATGGATTATGATGCCTGCCCCTTTCTTAAAGAAGGTAAATGCTCAATCTATTACACCAAACGGGCGTTTATCTGCAGGATGTTTCCCTTTAACAGGGGGCCATTTTTAAAGACGGGGGAGAATCCCAAAAAAGAAGACTTGTTCGGCTCCTGCTGCCGGATGGAGCCGATACTGCCAAGATTAGACGATAGCAGCAAGGATGCTCTTGTCCAGCAGTTGTATCATTCCCTCAGCTCAGAATTCCTCAACGTCGTCCAGTTTGACTTCATGCATGAATGGATAAACAAGACTATCGTTGGGCTGATGAAAACAAGAATACTAAGGCCGGCGGTGAATTATCCCTATGAATTCCTTCTGAAAAGGATTGAAAACTCGGAGAAGATTGATTTGATGGATTTCTTGGTGGAGGCTGGAGTTAAGGCAAGGGGGGAAGTCGATGCATTAATCCAAAAGTTTGATGAAAACATTGACGCCAAAGAGTTTTTAAGGTGATTATGAGTTCTATCACCAGATGGTTTTATGGCGTTTAACAGCAGAAAATATTATGACGCTGTAGGTGTTATGGGGGAATCCAGTAGTGATATCTCACGATTCGAAAAAACTCTCCCTCACCTCCTTGAAGGGGTGCCATTGTTAGACGTTGGAACCGGGGAAGGTTTTTTTCAGGAATTCCTCGATGGCAGACTTAATGCTAAAGTTACATCTGTAGACATATCCTATGTCAGACTTCGAGAAGCGATTGCCAAAAAAAGGGTCTTTAGCGGTGTCATTGCCGACGCAACCTCCCTCCCATTCATTAACGAAGAATTTGAGCAAGTTACTGCCCTTGAGACACTGGAGCACATCCCTGATTGGAAAACCGCAATGAAAGAGCTATTTCGGGTCGCTGGAAAACGGCTGATTGTGACTGTCCCCTTTGACCAGAGAATTGGTTATGAGCAATGCCCGAGTTGTGGCCATTCGACTCCTTACAGCGGCCATTTCCACAGATTTTCTGAAATAGCATTCCGCAACCTTTCATTGGATGGTGCATTGACATTTGAATATTTTTACCCACCCCATAGGCTAGGGCATTACTTTTTTCGTGGAGCCAAAGCACTTATTCAAGAATCGACAAGCCAAAACCGTCCCGAAAGAAAAAATGAGGCGGTTTGTGTTAGCTGCTTCTCAAAAGTGGCATACACCCACAGGTGGAGGAAGCGTTTCTATCGACTGGTTGATGTTGCAATGCACAAACCGTATTACCTCCTGGTGAGAGTCGATAAGTTATGATCAATTCCCATAATATAACAGAAGACACAAATATTTAGGCCATAAATATGCCTTTTGCTATTGCAAACGGACAACTATTGGTCAATAATTATTGTCCGTAAGTATATGGGGATTCCCTAAGAATCATAGAGCAAACACTCAAAGATTCGAAAGAAATAATCCCCCGACAGGTTTTTCTGAAAGAGGGATTGCGGGATTGCTATACTCATCTACAACAAAGCTTATAAGCCTCTCCCCGATAATGCGCTGGAACATGATTACAACGGCGGAAATGAAGGCATTGGAAGAGTCCTGCGGAATCCCCAGGCTGACGTTGATGGAAAATGCCGGAAAGGGAGTGGCTGAAGCGGTGAGGGAAAAGTTGGGGGACGAAAAAAACAAGAAAGTCCTTGTGGCCTGCTATCACGGGAACAACGGCGGCGATGGGTTTGTCGCCGCACGATTTCTTTGCGAGGAGCATGAAGTGGATATCCTTTTTGTCGGAGATGAAGACAAATTCAAGCCGGAAGCGAGGGAAAACTTCGGGAAGATTTCCCACAATGACCGGATCCAGCTGTTTGAAAATTCCGACGTTATCGAGCTTGACCGGTACGACGTTATCATTGACGCTATCTTTGGGGCAGGTGTAGCCGGAAGTTTGCCTGAGTCGATCAAATCGCTCATTGAGCAGATGAATGAATCCAAAGCTTTGAAGGTCGCTGTTGACATCCCCACGGGATTGAATCCCGATACGGGGGAAGTTTCCAGCAAAGCATTTGATGCCGATGTGATTGTCACTTTTCACGA
>JACPII010000111.1 GCA_016188175.1 Candidatus Woesearchaeota archaeon
CGAGTCTTTCACACTTACCAATGGAGCATTTCTTACCCTAGGCAGTTACAAATTTCGCTTTGAAGAGAAACCATTTGAGGATGTTCGCCAGCAAACTGGAATTACCTTAACTCTCAAACCGGAAGAAAAACCGACTTTTGAAGAAATTTCTGGATTGGCAGGTGATAATACGGCAACTATTAATACGCAGGTGACTTTTACATCGAAGGTTAAAACAACCCAAAATATTGAGTGTCAGTGGGAGATTTACAAAGAAGTTCAAGCTGATGGAAAAGTTTCATGGCAGGCGATTAATGCAGTTACTGCCTTTCCCCAACCCCTGAATAATGCATTAACAGGAATTCAACCATTTCAATGGGTGTTTGATACATTGGGGAGGTACCTAATAAAAATTCAGTATAAACTACCAACTGCTAAAGTGTTTTCCGAGGGCGTACAAAAACTATTTATTGTTAAACCGCACGAACCAGCCCCTGCACAAGCACCAGCCACAACAGGAATGCAACTCCACCAACAACAGCCACCATATGGAGCAACCCCCCCATTTTATCTCCAGGGAGGGTATCCGCCACCTGGTTTGGGGATGGGAAGTACGGTAGTGATTATCGGACATCCAACGGATGGGATGAGGATAGTGCAGGGTTCTTCAGTATATCCTTTGGGCCAAATCCATAACGCACACGGGGGACTGGGGCGGTTTGGATCCAATATTCATTTAAGGGGGATAAATGGGAACCTTACTCTATTGGGTTAAGGTACACCAAAGGGGTGAGTTCCAACGCATTTGAAGTCACAAGCCAAAACCAATTAAAAACAGATGTTTCTGGAAGGCAGATACTGGTTTTACGGGCACAACTTGAGGGAATGAAACCAACTGAGGAAAGGGTGAGTTTTGAAGTTATCCCCCAACCCGCTCCGGAACCGCTCCAGGTGCAGTTCGGCGGAATTAATCCGATTGAGGGAGAAAAGGGAACCCAACTTCAATTGACCGGTTATGTCAGGACAAATAAACCAGTCTATTATCAATGGGTAAAATGGAAAGTTATGGCAGATGGCAATATAGACAAATCTGGGGATTACCTTTCGGGTGTCTTTTTTGAATCCCCAACGGGGGAAAAATATAATCCGATTAAAATCCTCCATACATTTCAAGACACTGGGAGGTTTAGAATATTCATCTATCATGGAGTTGAGCCTGGAAAGCTAATATTAAAAAGTCCTATCGGAGATATTGAGATAAAAGATAGCAGTAAAGGAAGGGGTGTTCCAAACCTTCATGCTTCCACACTGCAACCTCAACCAAACCAACCCATTCCGCAAGGGTTTTCATCAGCGATAACTCAACCAAGTCAGGATGTAGAGTTAATGGAAGCCCAAACCATCGAATTTGTTGGAAAAGTCACTGGCGGAGTTCCACCCTTTCGGATTTGGTGGAGAAATTATGGAACCCCCTATAGCGATGGAAAAACTATTTCTGAGAATCCCCCAATGCAAGAACTCAATAATGCTGGGGAGACCCGTATTAGTTTCAAATTTTCAGAAAAGGGGGTTTACAGAATAACACTTTATGTGACAGATAGTGAGAATAAAAAAAATTCCTCAGAAAGAAAAGTTGATTTTTCTTTGAACCCTTTCTGATACTAAAAGATAAGGGGGGGTTTCACTCCCGCATTAGGCAAAAGGCATGAACTTGCAGAAGAGAACCAATTGTTGAAGGTGATGGTCGAAATATAATCACAAGTTCAAAGTCCCAAGTGACGTGCCAGGCAGCTCGGAATAACCAATCTATTCAATTTTACCGCCAACCAGCCCCCTCATCCCCAGAACATCGGTAAAATGGACAACGCAGGACCCTGCTTTTTTTCTCCCCTGCAGCCCATCATAAGAAACGACGAGGGCAAATGGCGGATTGTACCTTTTGATAAAAGCATGCAGGCTCCGCTCAACCTTTAACGAAGGCATGGAAACTTTTGCTTCAATGGGAATAACCCCGTTATCCTTCTCAACAACAAAATCAACTTCCGCCTTTGCCTTAGTCCTCCAATGCCTGACCCTGCAGCCCATTTTTAACAGCTCAGCGCACACATAATTCTCGAACAATCTGCCATCGGGCGATTCCGGAAAAGCGTTTGCAATAGCATTCCTCAATCCTGTATCCCAAAAGTACACCTTTGGCTGCTTCGCGATCTCCTTAGCCTTATTCTCAAAAAAAGGGGAAATCAAGGAAATAAGGCAGCTCTTTTCCATCGCATCGAGGTATTTCTTGAGGGTATGGAAGGAAAGGTGCAATGAGCTTGCCATGGATTCATACGAAATAAGCGAACCCGCGTTATGGGACAGGTAAACCGAGCACCTTTCAAGAGCGTTGATGTCTCCCAAGGAAAATGTCTGGGCGATATCCTTGAGCACCATGGTAGTATAAAGGTCCCTCAGCATGGTTTTTTTCAGCTCATGGTCTTGCTCAAGCATTGCCTTCGGGTAGCCGCCGAACTGGATATGCTCGGCAACAACCCTCCGGATTATATCCGGCGTGACTTCCCTCTGCCCCTTGAGGGAGAAGGCTTCAGCAAGGGAAAAGGGGAACAGATGCAGAACAGAAACCCTTCCGACGAGATAGGACAGGACTTCCTTCCCAAGGAGCATTTCAGAGGATGATGTTATCCAAAGCTTTCTGCCCTTGTCTGCAAGGTACTTTAGCTTACGCCCCGGATCCCTTCCGTACTGCACTTCATCAAGAATACCGACGGAATGGCCTTCAAGGTATTGGCTCTCAAATTTTTTCACATCTTCATCGAACATTGCCCTGACATCAGGATCATCAAAGAGTAGGTATGAAGCATCTGCGGTTTTTGCATACTCCCTTAGAAAAGTCGTTTTTCCTGCCTGCCTTGGGCCAACGATCGCCACAATGGGATAGGATCTGTTTACCTTTTCAAATTTCCTGCTTATTTCCCGTTTTAAGTACATAACAAATAAAAAGCTCAGCTGGTATATAAATATTACTATTATTTAATCGTAGTTCAATAAAAGTCATACTAAAATTAAAGTAGAGTTAAACTTTAGTACATTTCCAATATTAACCAAGCTCGCTAAAGCTCGCCGATCGCCCCCACAACCCCCCATCCCAAAGCCCCTAACCGCAATGTTATACTCTATAACAGAAAAGCTTAAATAGTATTTATCTGTTATATCTTCTAACATGGTCACCAAGGCTCAAGTTTCTGTATTTCAACGCTCAGCGGAGCGCATCTACCTCGACAAGGACTACACCTCCGCTACAATCCTCTACTTCAAAACATGGTTTGCCCTTCAGGATTCTCAAGGAGAAGACGGGCATCTCTCCAAAGGACCATAACGAGCGGTTTAGGCTCCTAAAAAACGTTTTTCCACGGACGTATACCTCTCTGGACAAGGAGTTCTCAACCTATCGGGACACCTATTCGAAAATCATAGCGAAAGAAACCTGCGACCGCATCAGGGGAATTGTTGAAGATGAGATCGCCCATTACGGCGTTAGCCAGGATCAGTAAGGAATTTGCCAGGAAACACCCCGGCAAAGTAGAAGATGTTATCCTCTTTGGCTCTCTTCGGAGGGGAAGCAGGCAACCAGCAGATATTGACCTTTTGATTTTATTTCCCGGGAAAGTTGACAAAGACCTGGAGTATGAATTTCGAAGAAAGGCTGAAAAAATTGCCCGGAATCCTTCTGTGCTGTCCATCCCCTCCAAAGAGGTTCTTCAAAACGGGTTTGAAGCACGGGAGGGCGTCCTTTTTGAGGGATACAGCTTATTGAGCAGCAAGGCGCTTGCTTCTTCCTATGGATTTGTTCCCATGGGCCTTTTTTTTACGTCAAGCAGCTCCTTGAGCAAGAAGGACCTGACCAGATTTTATTATGCCCTCAATGGAAGAGGCTCCTCCCGCGGGGAGCTACACCGCCTTCTGGGGAACAAGATTGCAGACAATGCCCTCCTGTTTCCCTTGCATACTATTGAACTCGCAAAAGATTTTTTTTCCTATTGGAATCTACCCTTTCAGTTTGTTCCCGTTCTCATCCCTGAACGGCTGGCTAAACCCGGCATTCTCGGAAAAATAAAACTATAGTTTGCCCATAATAAACACCAAACAACGAAGCATTTACCCAAAGGTTATACTGCATAACAGAAAAGCTTAAATAACTCGGCGCTGAAAGATGATATAACCAAATCAGGCGGTGAAAACATGGTTGAAGGACTTGGATTGAAGGGAAAGGACATCAATAATCTTCTTGTTAAAGCTATCCAGATGAGGTTTGATGCCCGCCATGTGACGAGAGACTGGGCTTCACTGGAAAAGCTGTCAAAGGAACTTACCAAGTATGAAAGAAAGCACAACATCAAAAAAATCGAAGAGGTTGAAAAAACTATCGAAAAGACAGGTGAGGATGCAGTTATGCATTCCCATAGGCTCATTACTCTTGACCTCCTCATCCTCTATGGTATAGCCAAATACTGCCAGCAGTTTGTCCAGCTCCTGGCAAAAGAAGAGGGTGAATTAAAGAAGGGTGAGAAGCAGACAAGAGGAACGCTGCAAAAGGTTCTGAAGGAGTATGACTTAAAAGAGGAAGCAGTAGTTGTTGAGCTTAAAAGGGTCATTAATACAATAAAATCCAACCTCCAAAAGGAACAGGCGATTGTATTAGGGATTGAACAGATTACCCGTGGAAAGGCAGGCATCGCTCTCAGCCTGAAGGAGACCATCACGGTCAAGATCAGGTTTATCCGCTACCTCAGGATGCGCTGGGAAATGGTCAGAGCGAGGAGGAGCCTCCAAACGGAAGCAAAAGACCTAAGAAAGTTGATGCCCATCCTTGTTCACCTTGACCTCATCAAAGAAATCCACGAAAATGGATCAACACCCAGCAAGATTGCGGCAGAATTAAAAGGGATTGACGCGACAGAGAAGCATTTTGTCAACGCTGCTGCAAGGGGTTCGGAGCATGTCTATGACCTTTTTGTGAATGATTTTCTCGTCATGCGCCTCATTATGGGAAACCTGTTTGGAGTTAAGGAATTGACCGAGAAGATGGCTCGCGAGCATGAAATCCCGCTGTCCATCGCCCAAGCGAATGAGGCGGAACAAGAAAAAATTCTAGAAAACTGCAGGACATTTCTCCACCAGGAGCGCCAGGATATCCTTCAGGTCTGGAACGCAATAAAAGAGATTAAGATTTAGAGTTGATATCCATGATGGAACCCAAGGACTGGATCAGCGGCGGTGTCGGAGGAGTGGTTTTTCTCCTCGGGATCATGCCCCTGCTGGGGAAGATTGGGATCGGGCCGGCGTGGTTTAATTTCAGCCTGCCTTTGTCGCTGTTCTCATGGGTTGTCGCGATCGGAGGATTTTATCTTGTCGTCAATTCGGTCATCGAGATAACGAACAGCAACTCCGTCGGCTGGGTTTCGTTTGCCGTCGCTGCGGCAATCACCGCTGTCGGGGTTCTTAATGTGCTCGGGAAGTTCGGCATCGTCTCCGGGTTTTTTGCGTTCAGCTTCATTTCAGCGACTGTTTTTAACGTGCTGTTCGTCATCTTAGGAATTTTCCTCATCATCGCGACATTTGCGATGGAATTGTAGTTTTTTCCGTTCAAAAAGAGGTGCATCATGGAGATTACCCTTACGAAGAAACCTAAAAATCCGATTATCGTCGAGGGCTTTCCCGGTTTTGGGCTTGTCGGCACGATAGCTTCTGAGTTCCTTATTGACCATCTCAAGACGGAGCAGATCGGCAGGATCATGTTTCCCGAAATGCCTGCGATGGCCGCCATCCATGAAGGGAAGCTTGTTGAGCCTCTGGGAATCTTCTATAATGAAGCTTTCAATATGGTGATTCTCCACGCGATAACGGCATCGACGGGCATTGAATGGAAGCTGGCAGATGCGCTGCTGGAGATCGCAAAGCAGCTGAATGCGAAGGAAATAATAAGCCTGGAGGGTGTCGGGTCATCCGGGTTAAAACTTGCTTCCGAGGCGTTTTTCTACACCAACCAGCCGAAGAAGGCGGAATTGCTCCAGAACATCGGGTTAAAGCCCCTCAATGAGGGAATCATCATAGGGGTTACCGGGGCGATCCTCCTCAAGGGCGGCCATTTTCCCCTTGCATCGTTCTTTGCCGATACTTCCTCTAACCTTCCTGACAGCAAGGCAGCGGCAAAGATCATTGAAGCGCTGGATAAGTATCTTGGGCTCAAGGTAGACTACCAGCCATTGCTGAAGCAGGCAAAGCAGTTTGAGGAGAAGCTTTCGACGATTCTCGAGCAGAGCCAAAAGACACAGGACATCAGCGAGAAGAAGAAGCTGAGCTATGTCGGCTGATAAGGCTTGAATAAAAAAGTTCTTTTGGAGATGGTGTTTTTTGCACCTCCCCCGTTATGCCATCCCGGCTGTTTTTACTGCTACCCCCAGCCTTACTAAAATGTGATAGGATTGCTGATGGCCCCATTTGCTACAAATCCTTCCGGAATTAGCCCCCAGAGTAAAGTTGGTTATTTATCTGCATTTTGCACATCAAAATGCATAATTTTATATACTTCTGTGCATTCTAGATACTAAAATGAGCAAGATTAATGAGATTATCCAATTGCAGAAAAGAGAGTTGGAGCTGTATTTTGGCAATGGATATATCCAAAGAACGGAGAGATTAGCTGAACTTGGCAAGGATATCATAAAAGTAGTTATTGGCCCGAGAAGGGCAGGAAAAAGTTTTTTCATAATTCACGAACTCAGGAGCACCAACCATTTTGGCTATATCAATTTTGATGATGAACACCTGACAACGCTGAAAAATTATGATGAGCTTATCGCATCAGCTAATCTCATCTACAACAGCCCTAAAATCCTGTTTTTGGATGAGATCCAGAACCTTCCCAACTGGGAGTTATTTGTTAACCGGCTGCAAAGAGGGGGGTTTAATCTGATATTAACCGGAAGCAATTCAAACCTGCTCAGCAGCGAGTTAGCAAGCCATCTGACCGGAAGATATGCAAGCACAACGATATTTCCCCTGTCCTTTAAGGAATATCTCTCTCATTTTGGAAAAGACCTGACGGAGACAGAAATAAGGGCAAGATTGCCTGAATTTGCGACCAATGGGGGATTTCCTGAGCCTTTAGTAAAAAATCTGGACTACAAAAGCTATTTAAAATCTATGTATGACTCTATCTTATTCAAAGATATCCTCAAGAGGCATAAAATAAAGTCTATCAACTCATTGGACAACCTATCTGCATTCCTCATGGCAAATTGGGGAAATCCTTATTCTTACCAATCTTTAGCCAAGGCAGCTGGAATAAAAAGCACGCATACGGTGGAAAAATATCTTGGCTTACTTGAAGAGGCGTTCTTGCTGTTTGAATTGAATGCCTTTTCTTTTAAGATGAAAGAACAGATTAAATCAAATAAGAAGGCTTATGTGATCGATAATGGGCTAATCACCGCAAAATCATTCAGCTTGTCTCCCAACACCGGGATGCTTTATGAAAACCTCGCCGCTATCGCCCTCAAGAAAAGGCAGTTAAAGGGGGAAATCGAGTTTTATTATTACAAAACCTCCCAAGAGCATGAAGTTGACTTTGTGGTGAAGGAAGGGCTAAAGATAACCAGCTTAATACAGGTTTCCTATGATATCTCCAACCCTAAAACAAGATCAAGGGAGGTACGGCCATTGCTTCGTGCTGGCAAAGAGCTTGGCTGCGATAACCTTTTGCTGATAACTGAAGACTTTGAGGCCGAAGTTGAGGAGGAATGGTTTGGGATAAAAGGCAAGATACGATACATTCCGTTATGGAAATGGCTTTTAAACAATTGACCATTGAATTCCAGGAATTCCCGACATTTATGGATTGGCTTTTTCTGCTTATAATTCACTTAAGGGCATCAGTGGAAAAAAACAATAAAATTATATAACTAAAGTCCCCAGGCAGCCATTATGAAGAAAAAATGGGTGTTTGGGATAGCTTTGCTTCTTTCACTTCCGCTAACTCAGGCAATTTTTGGGATTGAGCGGATTACGAGCACGCTCCGCTCCGGGAACTTTTTTTCCGGGGATTTAGCGCCTGTTGCCGGATTAATCTTTCTTGTGGCAGCTGTCGGATTGATGGCGTATCGGACTTCCCAAAGGCACAGCGGGAACCCTGAAAGCTTTAGGGACAGGATGGGGAGGTATGGGAACACCATTGCAGGGACTGCGCAAAGGCATCCGAAGAAGATTGGGGCGCTGCTGGGTTTAGGGGTCCTTGGCGTCGGTGGATTTTTTGCATGGCCGTTTATTGCTCCCGTCATCGGAATAGCCGGGGCTGCTGCTCCCTTTGTCGGTGCGGCTGCGCCGTGGGTCGGGGGGGCGGCTGGAGTGGGCGCTACCTGGTGGGGAGCGAGAAGGGTTAGGGGGTGGTATAACGAGAGGCATATGAAAAGGGCTTTGTATGGGCAACAAGATATCCTCGATAAAATTGGTGATTATGAGAAGAGATTGGAACAAAAAATCAACCAACTGCAGCTTTTAGAAATTGCCGACATTACCATCATCTGCCAGATTGAGGCAGAGGTAGTTTCTCTCCAAAACGAGATTGAAAATGCCATTAAGGAGCTTAATGTCCGGGTGGCGGGGTTTGAGAGAAGCTTTTCCTGGAGGAGAAGATATCGGTTGATTAGGGACGATGTTTTGCAGCAGGCCCAACAAAATGTCCAAGGCCTTAAAAACCTGATTATGAAATTGGAAGGTAGGTCATTTGAATTAGCCCGGATTTTAATGGGGAAATATAATGAATTGGGCGTTGCTGAAGCCGGAGCAGCAAATTTAGAGAGTCAAGAACAACACCTTGCTGCTACGGGGGCACAAGCTGCGCAGTCAGAATCAAGGGCAGAGATAAATAGCATAAAAGAGATTCGCCAGGAGATTCCAAGGATAGAAAAAACTGAGGGAAAAGGAGCGGCGAAACAAATGGAAAAAGAGGCATCTTCCTTACAAGAAGGTACCCTTTTTGACCAGCTGGAATTTATGGAGCAGAGTAAGATGGGCCAACAGATTCAGAAGGAAGAAAAGCTTGAGCAAGAGATTCTTGCAATGATTGAAGAAAGAAAAAAGGCGTTGGAACGGATAACTGAAGCAAATAAAGAATTACTTCGAGTTACGTCCTCTGGAGAATCTGTAACCAAGAATGATCAGTATTTATTTTTTCTGGAAAATCTCAATAAAAATGTTGAGATATTAAAAAGCCCAAAGTTGGAAAGAAGCATCAAAGACCTTGAAAGCATTAGGGGTAAGGAAATTAAGTTTAGGAAAGATTTCTCTGACATTGAGATTAAAAAACAGAAATGGTTAGAGGCAGCTGAGGAGTATGGGAGAAAAGCAATGGAGGCAACGGTGTAACCTAAGATTATTGCCCTATTGTCCTTATTCTACAGCACCTTTTTGCCCCCAATTTCCCCCAGCAACAATAAAAAATCCCAACCGAAGCAACAGAAAATATTCGGATTTTCTTAGTTGCGCTCACTCCGTTCGGCAACAAGCTGTTGGGCATGAACCCATTTTGAGGAATCAATTTTCCATCTCTTAGTGGCAAGAGTCAAATGCCCCGATAGGAACTCTCACTTTTCCAGATAAGGCAGTTTTTCTGACCATTGGGGGCTGGTTCGTCATTGACAAAGATGTTTGTTTCCAGATAATGTGCCTTTCCAGCGAAGATATTGACCTATTCTGATTTTGGAGGGGGTATCTTTGATTTTCCCATGAGTAACTAACGAAAAAACAATGGGCATAATTGGGGAATTGAAATTTCTTGTTTAACAGATAAACCCCATTACTTACATATTTTGCATTATTAGGGGTTATAACAGATAAAAAATTCCAGGATTTATGGTGCCTAATGAATTATTCCATTATTTTGCTGGTTTTTCTGAAGATGGACAGCTGAATCTTAAGGCCATTTTGGATACCACCAGTTTAACTCTCACTTTTTTTGTTTAGACCGTACTTCCCTTGGTTTATTTTCAATATTGAAATCTTATATCCACTCAGAATTTGGCATGTCCATTGGGTATATTAGAATATACTCCTTATGAACTATGTTATATATCATGTATCTTTGGTTATCTATTTTTAAGAATATGATTTATCCAATAAAAGTTTATTAATTACTCGAAAATAGTGTCTAAACATCCATTTCTTTCCAAACTAATCTTTTTAGAGAATTCTTAATAAATTATTCTTTACATGAATAATAAATAAGCTCAAATTTCCGACTAAAAACAAAAAATCTTGAACAGAAATTTCTTAAAATTAAATAAAACAAAAAATGGAAAGTATGGTTAATGCATAGGCAGTTTGGTTTTTCTGATAGAAATCTTTTTATATCAAATTTGAAAATATTACAAACATTTCGGTTCATTTTTCGACCTAAAACCAAAAAAAATATCCAAAAAATTTTTGAAAAGCTCTTTATTTGACAAAACAGCCGCCAATTTTCTTTAAGATGATATCAACTATGTTTTTTTATTTTTTTAGCCAAGGTAAGGCTCTAATCCAATATTTTTTGGTTTCAGCGATTGGACAGAAGCCTATAAACGATCCAACGGACTAGTTATTCCCCCTAACCTTTCGGATGAAACGTGAGTGTAAATCTGTGTCGTTGAAAGGCGCTTATGCCCCAAAAGGACCTGGATGTCACGGATATCAACGCCGGAATTCAGGAGGTGGGTGGCAAAACTTGCCCTCAGCATATGGCAATGGACACTTTTTCGGATATCTGCGTTCTGAGCTGCATTTTTAACGATTCTTTGGGCTTGTCTTGAGGTTATATGGCCATCCCTATATTGAAATATGAATGGGTTGCTGTCTTTCCTTTTTTTAAGGTAACTGAGCATTCTTTTCCTAAATTTTGCCGAAAGGATAATCATCCTGTCTTTCCTGCCCTTTCCACTAATCAAAACGTTTAATTTCTCAGTTAGGTTGATATCGTTAACCTTCAAGGAAACAGCTTCCGACACACGCAGCCCGGAACCGTATAACAGCTCTAAAAGGAGGAGATGCTTCTTATTTTCCGTCGCTTTGAGCATCGCACCAACCTCTTCTTTAGTAAGGACGGAGGGAAGTTTTTCCTCGCGCTTTGGCCTTTTTATGCCCTGAGATATGTCTTTGTTGATGATATTCAGGTAAAAAAATTTCAATGAGGATATGACCAGGCTTAATGAGGCTGGCTTCAGCTTCAGATCAGAGACAAGACGTGCAAGATAGGCTTTAAGGTCTTTTGAGGTTATATCCTGAGGAGTCCTCTGCCCAGCCACCTGGAGGAGCCTGCTTTGATGGTCTGCAGTTTTCCTATTCTCATTTACAAAATCAAGAAAGCGCTTATTTTCATACACATAGCTTTGGATAGTCCTTTCACTGAACCCGCGAATCTTCAATTCAGTTTCCAGCTCGTCAAATAATCCGGCCATAACCCATCCCAAATTGAGGTTTTATTTAAAATTTTCGAAAAGGTCGTACAAGTAGCATTAGACGACATTTTTACGTATAAAAGATGTTATTAAACAAAGTCTCTATGAAAAGACCTGCAGGAACACCCCCCTTTTCCCGGTTTTCTTGCAGGAAATGCTGATTAAAGTTTTTAAGCAAAAAGAAAATAATTTAATAAAAACAAATAGCTAAATAATCCAATAAAAAATAAAAAAGTTTAGTCACTTACCAACCCTAAACCGCAAGCGTCTGCTGCTCAATCCCCAGAATGTTTTCTTTTGCCTGAACGGCCTTGAAGTGGGGATGCAGGCTGAACCTTGCCTGGTTGTTGATGTAGCGCTTCCTCAAAGGGACTCCTTTTGCGATCATGTTTGCGATGTAACTTGCGACAATATCCTCAGGAATCCCGGTATAATGGGCAAAATCGAGGTAGCTCAACGGACCTTTCACTTCCTCCTGAGTGTACAGGACAAGGAAAACTTCCTGCTCCCGCTTGCTCAATTTCACCGGGGAAAATTCAGGCTGGTCTTCGACCTCAAATCCGGCGCCCTGGAGAAAAAGAGATATCTTTTCAAGCCTCTCCTCAACTTTAGTAAGCTTCTCCTCGATGTGGGCAAAACACTCGTGGGTTGCCTGGATCTCATTTGTGTTCTCATTAATCGCGGTCAAATGCTCCTCGAATTCATCCTTGACCTGAGAAAACGCGTCTTTCAATCCTGGCACCGTATCCTTAAAAAGCTCATAATACAACCTGCTCTTTTTATCTTGACATAACATACAACACACCCCCAATTATTTGATGGAGTTTTTTGGGGATGGTGGTTTAAATAGTTTTTGGTTGACTCGTGGCGGACAAAAGTGAGTTATGGATAAATATCCGCCACGAGGCTGAGAAAGACAAACAAATTGTTATATACTTTTGCCTTTCTCTTGACTCGTGAAATTTGTTTCTTACCGACGGAAAATCATTTCCGCTTTTTTTGCCTCGGCCTCGTTTCTGCGACAATTTTTGCAACATAATGCTTCTCTTTTCCTTTTTTCATCACACCGATATCCGCATCTTCCTCGAGCTCCTCAAGCAGCCGGTAAAAAGTTGATTTCGAGCAGATTCCCTGCTCAACGACAACAATCTCCTTCAGCTGGAAACCCGAGATGGAGCCGTATTTCTTGATGTAGGAAAGGAGCAGGTTCTTGATGTATCCCTTTGAATTCTTTGCGATCCTTTTCAGGAACTTTTCCTTACCGCTTACCTGCTTTTCTTCAAGGACCTTGATCTTGGTGGATAGCTTTTCGAGCTCACCCGAGAGGGGAATCTGGCCCAATTTTGCATCCAAAACAACTGGCTGCTGGATGTGCTTATGCTGAAGATCCAGATGGCTTCTCAACAGGTCGGAATGATGCCTTTTCAGATCCTCTATCTCGGCAGCAACTTTCCCTATATGCTGGCGAAGCTCCTCGTGGGGTGAACTCTCCTTGATGAGCTGATGGATCTCTTCCCTCGTTTTTGGTAAATTCTTGAACGTGTTTGCAAGCTCAATGATCAGTTTTTGGAGGATGATATTCTTCTCCTGGAGGGCGGCGAACGAGGCTTCGCCTGCCGCATATTTCTCCTCTAAAACCTCAATCTGCTTGTCCATCATCTTATCCTTCTGGAACAGGTGGTGGAGGTAGGTGAAAAGGGTGCGCATGTCCTTGTGGACGTTGTGGAAAGCGTGCCTGAGAAAAAACTGGAAATGAGAAAGCTTGTCTTCCTTTTTTGCCGGGAAAAAAAACGCCATTTTTACCCGTACGCGGCGGTTTTATTTAAATGTTCCCATTTTTTGGGACTATTGTGGGACTATGGTGGGACTATTTTGGGACTGTCTTCCGACGGTAAACTAATTTTATTGGGACTGTTGTGGGACTATCCTGGGAATATGGTGGGACTATGGCGGGAATGAGGAATAAGGGGGGCATGGAGGGGCATGGAGGGGCATGGAGGGGCATGGAGGGGCATGGAGGGGCAATTGAGGGAAAGGGTGCGGTGTGGCGGGCGGTTTTTTGATAAAAAATCAGGGCTGCAAATGAATGTTTTTGGAAGATTTTTGATGGTGGGGGAGGAAAGAAACGATGAAAAAAACCCTGAAAGATTTGGATCGAGTTGAAAAAAAAGCTGGGAAAAAATGGATATTTTTTGTCCATTTTTATGGATTAGATTATGCTGGATTTTTTTGGAAAAAATTGAATAAAACTAAAGAAAAAAGTGAAAGAAAATGGATAGAAATTGAGCTAATGAAGGCGTACTATGGTGGCAGTTTTTGGATTGGTAAAGCGAGAAATTGCCGCAATATTGCGGAAAACTTGTTGGAATTTAGCTGTTTTATTGATGTTTTTTAGCGTTTTTTTGTTTGTTTTTGGCTGGTGGGCGCAAAATTATGGTTTGATTTTTGGAGGAAAGATGGATAGCCTAGGCGGGGATTTAGGGCAGTATTTGTTCCAGAATACCTTCAAAAATTCCGTATTTTTTGTCACAGTTTCCCGCACTTCTGAAGGCATTTGTCAGAAAGTGAGAGTTAGAATTGCCTTGAATTGACTAAACGATCGGGTGGAAAAGTTAAGTTGGCAGTAGGGAAAAAACATTAAGGATTAATACCGCATTATTGCGGGATTACACCTTGGATATATGAAAAAGAAAGTATATTAAATGATGGATGATGTTTAACCTGTGAATGGAGCAGATAAAGCTCAAGAAATTGAGTAAAAGCGGCCTTGCGATCGCACTATCCGCATTGGAGGGGTTCTCCAAGCCAGAAGTGAGGCTTGAGCAGTATCCAACCGATAGCGAGGTTGCTGCAAGCGTTATTTGGAATGCCTATCAGCTCGGAGACATAAACGGCAAGGAAGTTGTTGATCTTGGGTGCGGAAGCGGCATTTTAGGGATTGGAGCATTGCTTTTGGGGGCAAAAAAGGTGTCATTTGTGGATATAAACCCCGAGGCAATTGATAAAGCGAGAAAAAACGCCAATAGGGTAAAAAGTGAGGGATCGGCCTCGTTTTACGGGTGCCCGGTCGAGCGTTTTTCAGAAAAGGGAGAGGTCATCGTTATGAACCCGCCCTTTGGGACAAAAAGTGAGCATGCAGACCGGGAATTCCTCATAAAGGCATTCCATTCGGCCCCAACCATCTACAGTTTCCATAAAACTTCAACAAAACTGTTTGTTGAGTCAATAGCCAAAGACTCCGGGCTTGTGATCTCTCACCGCTGGGACTTTTCTTTTCCCCTGAAGGCATCTTTGCCTTTTCACCGTCGGAGAATACACAATATAGCCGTTAGTTGTTTCCGGTTTGTGCGCGAAGAAAAGGATGGAACGAGCATTGGACAGAAAAAACGGAACCCTGGGCTTGAGAAGGATATTAAATGTTATGGAGGAACGGGTGCGGGGCATTAAAAGCAATGGAGGAACAAAAGTTATTTAAATAACCAGGGGTTTTCTGCGCTTATGGAGATACATGTTCTTGAAGAAAAAAACAACAAGCTCATATTTGAAGTCGATCAGAATGTCGGTTTTGTCAATGCCATAAAGAACGAGTTATGGGAGGATGAGCACATCAAAGTTGCGACGTATTATGTCAACCATCCGCTCGTCAGCAAGACCAAATTCATCGTTGAAACCGATGGTGCGGATCCAAAAAAAGCTATTGTCGGCGCTGTATCAAGGCTTCAAAAACTCAATGAGAAGTTTTCTAGCGATGTTAAGAAGGAAATTAAATAATCAGGCTACTTCTGCCACCAACAATAAAGGGGTTATACCAACTAAGATTGAGTTCCGACATATTGATATTAAGTTTGGTATGCTCTCACACATCGCAAATTTTCGATAATTAACGAGATTTGCGGTTATAACACCCATTAGAGCAGAATTTTAGCCGATAACTTTAAGTAGGTATAGTGCCTAACAAACGGGATGGCGTTTATCAGGGTTAAAACAATACCAACAAAGAAGGGGGAGAAATATCAATATGCCTACCTTGTCAGTAACAGGTATTCTCGGAAAACGAAAAAGGTATGCCAAAAAGTAATAAGCTACGTTGGAAGGGTTTACCGGTTCCCAAAGGGGATTGATACGGCTGCAAACCCAGCTCCAACCCCAGGCCTCGGATTGGGGGAAAGCCCGTTTCATGAGATGTTAGCCGGCCTATTCCAGCAAGAATTGGCCAACCAGGGGTTTAGACAGGCTGGAGATGGATGGTCCAATGACGAATTATGTGTCCGCTTCGAGGAAAAAACTGTAGTATTCTCAAAGGGCAGGGGGCCCCTCAACGCAGCGATTATGATGAATGAGGGTTTTTTTTGCAGGCATACCTATGATGCGCTCATGCACTTTAAGGGAACGGGGACGGAAGCCGAGATCGGAAGCCAATTGGCAAATGCACTCCTGGGAGCCGGCTTAAAGGTCTCGAACGAATTGTTTGTCGCATTAGTGGAAAAGTTCATATAGGGGGCGGATTTTCTTGAGCCATGGACAGAAAAACCCCAAACCATGTTGCAATCATCCTTGATGGGAACAGGAGGTATGCAAAACAACGGGGGATGCCAACGTTCCGAGGCCACGAAAAGGGGTTTGAGAAGGTAGGGGAAGCTATTGAATGGAGCAAAGAAGCAGGGGTTAAAGAACTGACGCTGTACTGCTTTTCAACTGAAAATTTCAAAAGATCCCGGGAAGAGGTCAATTTTTTGTTCCAGCTCTTCCGGAAAAAGATACGGGAGTTCATCGCTGACCAGCACCTTAAGGAACGGGGAATCCGCATCAGGATCATCGGAAGGCTGCATCTCTTTCCCAAAGACATCCAGGAAGAGATGAATAAGGTCATGGAACAAACGAAGGAAAATGGGCCATTTACCCTCAATCTCGCGATGGGGTATGGGTCCCGAGCTGAAATTACCGATGCATTATTTTCTCTTGTGGATAAGGGGGTATCGAAAGAAGAATTGACCGAAGGGATGATAACTGATTCTTTATCTTTGCCTCAAGATGTTGACCTGTTCATCCGGCCGGGAGGGGAGAAACGCCTGAGCAATTTCCTCCTGTGGCAATGTTCGTATGCAGAACTCATATTCTTAGACACCCTTTGGCCTGAGTTTACCAAAGAGGATTTCAGGCGGTGCCTGGATGAGTATGCAAACCGGGAAAGAAGGTTTGGAAACTGATGGGGGATTTTTATGGTGAGAATACGAAAAGCAACGCCCAAGGATATCCCGTCGTGTGTGAAGTTATGCAGGATTCCCGAGTTCCCCTACCTCTCGAAGCTTCCAGCCCAGCAGGCCAAGGAATACCTCGGTGAGATTGCCCGGAAAGGGATATTCCTTGTTGCCGAAGAAGGCTCAGCAATCCAGGGGATGATCTATGGCGAGCCCATGCTTAATTCATTTGCCTGGCTTGACGGCTTTACCGTCGATAGGAACGTGCGCAGCAAAGGCATTGGGAAAGCATTATTCCAGTCATTCTGCGATGCCGCAAAAGAAAAGGGGTGCACGAAGATTTATTTGACGGCTCCAGCTTCAAACAGGAAAACGCTCCGATTCTACACGTCCCAAGGGCTTGAGCGAGGGACAGCGCTTGTCGATTTCATCGTCAATTTGAAGGAATGATAGGCTTCTTTTTCTTTCTAGGTTTCTGTTTGCATACACATTCCTATGTTTTTTGTTTTTGGGAAACTTTTTTTCACCGTAATCTTTCCCAACCAATGATTACAAACTTATTTAAAGGAAAACTCCGCAGGAAAATAGGTTCGACGGAACTCCCTCTTGGAGGTTTTTCATGGACAAGTATGAGGAATTCAAAGAATACCTTGCTGTTGCGCTCGAGCGCTTTAAGGAATGGGACAAGCAGGAGACGATACGGCTTATCAGCCATCTGGATGCGGATGGCATCGGCGCATGCTCGATCATGGTGAAAGCGCTGAACACCGACAACCGAAAATATTCGTTAAGCATCGTGCAGCAGCTGACTGATGAGGTTCTCCAGGAATTAGCAAATGAGCCTTACAACCATTTCATCTTCACTGACCTGGGGTCAGGAAACTTAAGCTCGATCAAGAAAAGGTTCATCGGCAAGCAGGTGTTCATCCTCGACCACCACGAGCCTGAGCCCCTGCATGTCAATGACAATATCATGCATATCAACCCCCACCTTTTTGGCATTGATGGCGGGACAGAGATTTCGGGCGCCGGGGTCGTTTACCTTTTTGCAAAAGACCTCCACAAGGGAGTAGAAGACTTAGCGCCCATCGCGCTTGTGGGAGCAATCGGCGACTTTCAGGAGCATGATGGGTTCAAAAGGCTCAATGATGAGATCCTTCGCATTGCGATAAAAAAGGGAAAAATCAAAGTTATCCGCGGGCTGCGGATATTCGGGGCGCAGACAAGGCCGCTGCACAAAGCATTGGAGTACTGCACCGACCCTTATATCCCTTCGGTGAGCGGAAGCGAATCCGGGGCAATCCAATTTCTCTATGAGATGGGGATACAAGCAAAAAACGGGAAAGAATGGAGAAAGCTTGTCAACCTCGATGATGAAGAAATAAAGACCCTTGTTTCCGGAATCATCATGAAGCGCCTGGGGGAGGACAAGCCCGAGGATGTCCTGGGAAATATGTATATCCTCCTTGAGGAAGAAGAGGAGAGCCCGTTCCGGGACGCAAAAGAATTCAGCACCCTCCTCAATGCGTGCGGCAGGCTGGATAAAGCATCACTCGGGATAGGGTCCTGCCTGGGAGACAAGAATACAAAAGAGAAAGCGGTTGCAAGCCTGGCCGGCTATAAACGGCTCATCATCAACGCGATGAACTGGTTCCACGAGCACAAAGGAGGAGATGGCGTCATCAAAGGGGACGGGTATATGATCATCAACGCAGGGAATAACATCAAGGCAAGCATGATCGGGACTATCTCTTCGATACTTTCCAAATCAAACGATATCCCTTCCGGGACGTTTATCCTGTCCCTTGCCGACATGCTCAACGGAACTTACAAAGTTTCCCTGAGAGTTTCAGGAAGGGCTGAGGTTGACCTTCGTGAAATAGTCAAGAAGATCTCTGAAAAGGTCGGTGGAGAAGCCGGCGGACATCAAGCAGCAGCAGGTGCCAACATCCCCGAGGATGCCGTTGAGGCTTTTGTCCAGGAAGCCCAGGCTGTGCTCGCAAAAAGAGGGATGGAAGAGATTGTGCATTAAATAAAAAATCTGATACGACCTGTGACCGACGGTTCTTTAGGCATTATATCCAATAATGGTTATAAAGAAACCCTGACATTATCAATGTTCTCTGCGATCTCGGTGCCTTTTTTTGTCAAGGTGAGAAGCTTTAAGCGGCCCTGTTTTTCAAAGTTCACCAGGCCGGATTTTTCCATCTCCTGAAGAATCTTGACAACGTGAGAATAGGTGCAGTCAATCTCTTTTGCAAGGGAAGAAGCATACATTCCGCCCTTTCCGTTCTTTAGGTTCACCAGCATCATCGCCGGCTTTTCACGGAAAAACACGTTGAAGATTTTATCGTTCATCTTTTCCCCCATCACCTCTTCAATGCTTATTTTGAGAAGGTTATACTGCAGTATATAAATGTTTCGCGATGGATTTTTTGCTAAACGGTGGTAAATAATGAAGAAATCCGGAATTGAAAATTCCTTATTAGATGGCTCTCTTTACCGGAGATAATGGAGGTACATGCTATGTGGAAACACGAAAAGATGAGCAACGAGCCGTGCAACTGAAACAATCCTTGCAAGAATAACTATAGATGATTCTGTGACTTGGATGACAAATAGGCAGAACTATCTGATGGATGATCCGGTTCAAAATGTCGTATAACCCACCGAATTATCCATAGTTACCGCATGGGACATCAGACTCCCAAAGATGGGGGTAAGGATTAGGCTAATAGATTGATGGAATATGTTGTTTAACCAGAAAATTTAGGGCAATAACGAAATCCACCCATAGGGGTTATCGTGGGATGAGTGGGGGGCAATCCCAGCTATAATCCGTTTTTGTCTCAATAAAAGTATTCCCTTTTGCAGTTGTTCGCAAACCCATATTTCCTTTCCGGATATAATCCTTGCAAAATATCCCTGCGTTGGCCGATTCGATGGTATTTCCTTCCAAGAGAGTGTCCCTTCCTGACACCACGATTCCCCACCCAAATTTGGCAAAGTGACAATTTCTAACAGTACTTTGTGTGGCGGATGACGAAATTTCAGCCCCGATATAGTTCGTGTCCCCCAATGTTTCCTCAATCCTGTATCCCTGACAATCAAGGGCGATGAGGTTCCCTGAAATACGAAAGCAGGTGCCCACTTGAGAGATGTCCTGAAGAAGAAAATATTCGACCGGGATTCCCGGGGATAATCCCGCGGGCCTTCCAAGGCTTTTACAGGATGAAATTCCGATCTTAACTTTTCCTGGCTCCTGCGGAGGGGAAAGCGAGTTGATGGGTTTGGTTCCCCAGGTGTTTGACTTATCAAAAATATTTTGCTCCCCGAGAGGGAGGTCTCTTGGAAGAATGTATTGGAGATTATTGAATGACGCCTTATTCTCCATCAATATATTCATTTTTCCTCCAACCACGATTCCAAATTTGTTCTCAGTTGCCCGGTTACCTTCGATTATACCATTATCACAATACCAAGAAATTCCGTTGATGTTCCGGTTAAGGACATTGCTGAAAACAGAAGATCCAGATGCATCAGTATTGGGTGGGCAAAATATCCCCCTATAGCTGTCCCCGATGGTGTTCCCCGCAATCATGATGCCCTGCCGTTTCCCTTTCCACTCACCCAATGAAATGCCTTGATATAAGCCGGATAAGGAGCAATTGGTGATGGAAATATTTTTTCCACCCGCGATAAGGATACCTGTCGAAGAGCACCCCGACTCCTCGCAACTGTCATTCCATGAGCCCTCGATGGTGTGGCCACCACAGTCAAGGGTGATTTTTTCCCCATTTATGATTATGCAGGTTCTCCCGCCTTCAACGGTAAGGTCCCTCGAAAGAGTAAAGGTGGTTCCTTTGGCAGACAATGATTGGCAGGAATTAACCATTTTTCCCGGAAAGTATCCAGCCTCAATATCCTGTACTTCAAGAATTCCATCAAGTTTCTGAAAGATATCTCCTAGGCTATCACGGGGAGAACCCAGCCATAAAGTGATTGCACTGAAAAATTCTCCCCCTCCCCCTGAGAGGATTGCCCCACCAGCATAGGAAAGGCTTCCAAGAAAAATGAGGGCAGCAACAAAGAGGCAGATCAACATTGGATTTTTTGGATTCATTTCCATTACAGTTGCTTCCACAGGGCAGTCCGATATATAAATTATTCGGAAGGGTGGGGATGTGGGACAGTAAAAGCAGAATCTAACGCTTGAGAATGATAATAAACGCTTTTCTTCCAATATCCTTCTTCTGAGCATCAAGCTTTGCGCCGTTGCCAAACACAAATTATAAATATGCAAGAAGAATGACACTATTTATGGCCCCACAAACACAGATACGGGAGGTTATTGTTATCGGCGGCGGGATGGGGGCGTTGACTGCTGCCCTGTATACTGCCCGTGCAAGCCTGAAGCCTCTGGTAGTTTCGGGGAAAGGGCTTGACCAGCTAAGTTTGACTTCTGAGGTTGAGAATTATCCGGGTTTTGCAAACGGGATCATGGGGCCTGAGCTGGTGAAGAATGCAAAAGAGCAGGCAAAAAGGTTTGGAGCAGAATTTGTCGGCGAGGATGTTATTGGGATTAAATCAGCTAAGGGCGGGTTTGAAGTTTCTACACTGAAAAATAATTTTTTGGGGAGAACAATCATCATTGCGACGGGAGCTTCTGCCCGGAAACTGGGGATTCCCGGGGAAGAAAAGTTTTTCGGGAAAGGAGTAAGCACCTGCGCTGTCTGCGATGCTGCGCTGTTCAAAGACAAAGCAACCGTTGTTGTCGGGGGCGGCGATAGCGCGATGGAAGAAAGCCTTGCACTTTCTAAGTTTGCAAAAAATGTTACCATCGTGCACAGGAAAAATGAATTCAGGGCAAGCACCATCATGCAGGACCGGGTATTGCAATTGAAGGACAAGATTTCGGTTATCTGGGACACCGAGGTCATCGAGGTTTTCGGCGACAGGTTCGTAAAAGGAGTTAGAATAAGGAATTTGAAGAAGGGCAGCGTTTCCGAGCTGAGCGCTGATGGAATGTTTTTAGCCATCGGGCATATTCCCAATACTCTATTTTTGAAAGGGTTTATTGATCTGGATGATGCAGGCTATATCAAAGTTGCTGGGGTTAAAACTTCTGTTGATGGGGTTTTTGCTGCCGGAGATGTGATGGACCCAAGATACAGGCAGGCGGTGACTTCTGCGGGCACAGGATGCATGGCAGCATTAGAGGCGGAGTGGTGGGTGGAGAGGATGAAGGCGGGGGGGAAGTTTTGATACCCTGCTTTCCGAAACCTTTAAATATTCTAGGTTATCTCTGTTTAACTCAGAATTAAATTTGGGTTAATTACAAATGACAGAGATTAAACCGGCTTTAAGGGGATTCAATCCCTGGTGGTATGGGAATTACACCGTTACTTACAGGCCTAGAGAAATTTATGCGGAGCTGCAGAAGTTCCTGCCGCTGCGGCAGGCCATCGCTTTAACCGGGCTGCGAAGAGTCGGGAAGACTACGATTATGCTCAAGCTTGTTGAGGATCTCATAGAAAATGGCAATGATCCCAAAAAAATAATCTATTTTTCATTTGATGAGTTTAAAGATACGGCCATCAGGGAGGTTATTGCTGCCTACGAGGAAATGCTTGAGATGAAGTTTGGGGCTGAAAAGTCCTTTCTTTTCCTTGATGAAATACAAAAGGTCAAGGACTGGGAGAACCAGACAAAAGCAATCTATGACCTCTACGGGAATTCTGTGAAGATTATCCTCTCCGGCTCAGAGTCATTATTTATCAGGAGCAGGCCTAAGGAGAGCCTTGCAGGGAGAATTTTCACCTTTACCGTTAAGCCCTTATCCTTTAAGGAATTCCTCTCATTTACAGGAGTTTCCCTCAAGCCCGTTGGGCTTTATGAATCACAGATCAGGAAGAAGTTTCATGAATTCACCCTCACGCAAGGCTTCCCGGAGCTTATTGGAATTGCCGATAGCGCAATCATCAGAAAATACCTCCAGGAAGGAATAATTGAAAAGGTGATCTACAGGGATATTCCCCA
>JACPII010000038.1 GCA_016188175.1 Candidatus Woesearchaeota archaeon
CCTATGACAACCATCGTTTCGCATTTGCAACGATTGAAGAATTCATGAGATGGTACAACGAAAAAAGGCCGCACAGAAGCCTTAACTTTGCCATTTTAGAGACCCCACAACAGGCGTTTGTCAGGAAGATGAAAGCGGAGGCTTAAAGAACATGAAACGAATTACGGCTTCGAAGGGAAATAGTTTCGGGATACGACATAATTACTAAAAATCGAAAGGTATTTAAAACCAAAACAACTTAATCCATTTACATAACGATTGTTAATTTCAAGAGGCAAAAACCATGGCAATGAAAGTACTGATCTGCAATCCGCCCTGGAAGACCCCGGCCGGCGACAAGGGACAGCGCTCCAACTCACGTTGGCCGTACACCAAGAAAACGAATGCATTCTCATTCCCCGTGTACCTCGCGTATGCTGCAGCCTTATGTGAGCGCGACGGCTTTGAGGTTTCCGTCATTGACGCCGTAGTGGAGGACCTCGATGCAGGCCAGCTCGCGGAAAGGGTCAAGAGCCTTCAGCCGAAAGTTATCCTTTTGGAAACTGCCACACCATCTATCAACCTTGATTATGCCACAATCGACAAGCTCAAGGCCGTGTGTGATGCAAAGATAGCTGTCTGTGGCGCCCATGTGACGGTCTACCATGCAAAAGTTCTCGAAGAGCAGCCAAAGATTGACTATGTCATTCGGGGAGAGTTTGAGATGGCGTTTCTCAACATTTGCAAAACCCTGAGGGATAATGCTCCAATAAAGGACGTCAAGGGCATTTCCTACCGGCAGGATGGCCAGATTATCATCAATGAGAATTCAGACCTCATCCACGACATGGACAGCATGCCGTTTCCCGCCTACCATCTGTTTGACCTCTATGCCTATGGAAAGCATGCTATCCGCCTTCCCAAGAATGTCACCATGGTGAGCAGCAAAGGCTGCCCCCACCGATGCACGTTTTGTGTCTGGCCGCAGACGATGTACGGCCATGCGTTCCGCCCAAGGAGCGCAAAAAATGTTGTCGATGAGATGGAGATGGTCGTTAAAAAATACGGCGCCCAGGAAATTTTCTTTGATGACGACACCTTTACCATCATCAACCAAAGGGTCATGGATATCTGCGATGAGATCATCAGGCGTGGCTTGAAAGTGCGCTGGCAGTGCTACGCCCACGTCAATACCGTCGAACCCCAGATGCTTAAGAAAATGCATGATGCAGGCTGCTATGTCATACGGTATGGCATCGAATCAGGGCATGATGACACGTTAAAGGCGATCAAGAAAGGCTCAACCCTCGAGAGGATCAGGAGGGCGATCCAATGGACGAAAGAAGCGGGCATAAAAAGTTACGGGACATTCATGTTAGGCCTCCCCGGAGACACCAAGGAGAGATGCGAGCAGACGATCAATTTTGCCTGTGAGCTTGATCCCGATTTTGTCCAGTTCTCCATCGTTACCCCGTTTCCCGGGACCGAGCTGTACAACACGTTTAAGCAGGAAGGCCGGATTGAGGCAAAGGATTGGGCTGAGTTCAACGGCAACTTAAAGCCCGTCTATGAGCTTCCCGACCTCTCAAGGGAAGACATGAAATCGATGCTCAAGAAAGCGTGGCGCTCCTTTTATTTGAGGCCCCACAAGATTTGGCAGACGGTCAGGAAGATAGACTCGTTTGATGTTCTCGCAAGGACAGTCCGGGGCGGTTATTCGATTGCCATCGGAAGGCTTTAACGTTCTCTACTCAGCAGCATAAGCATTTATCCAAGAAAGTATGCTGCTTCGTAATAAGCCAATGACATTATATATAAAAATTTGTGTCGCTTGATATATCATCTGCGTGAGCCACCAAATCACGTAAACCTCGCAATGATTTCCCTTAGTGTCTTTCCAATCGATGTCCAGCTATAATCCTCAAACACTTTTTTCATTGCTTTCCTTCCTTTTTCTTCGGATTTTTCAAGGTTTCCAGTAACCGCAGCCAACGCCCTGCTCAGCTCGCCTTTATCATTTGGCTTCACCAGGAATGCAGTCTCCTCATCAAGGGTGCAGGTGTGCGCCTCTATCCGTGTTGCGATAATAGGCTTCCCGGCCGCCATATAGGAAAGGATCTTTGTTGCCCTTTGCAGCGCCGTCCCTTCATCCTCAAGCCGCGGTGCAACAAGAATGTCTGCCGCCAGAAGGTATTTAGGTATCTCGGTGAAGGGGACCTTCCCGGCAAAAGTGATTCCTTCGACACCAAGCTTTCCTGTAAGGGATTTATAAGATTCGATCTCGGGCAGGGTCCCTCCAACAATCACGAGGTGCAGGTCTTTATTCCTTTTCTGCACCTCCGCAAATGATTCCAGAAGGATATCTAACCCCTGGTAAGGGGCTAATGTTCCCGTGTAAAGGGCCATCGTTTTTTTGCCGCATAATGTATCCCTGATTGACTTAACCTCTTCGGGGGGCAATGAAAAATCTTCCTCGGAAATACCTGTCGGCACAACCGTAATGCGTTCAGGCAGCGCCCCCAGGGACTGGAAATGGCTTCCGAGCAGCCCGGAATCGACGGCGATGGCATCAGCATGCCCCACTAAAAACTTCTCAAGCTTTAAAAAAAACCGGTAGCGGAGCCCCTTTCTCTTCAGGAACTTAAAGGCAACCAGCTCGTCAGCAAGCGAAGCATGGGCATCAAAGATAACTTTCCTCCCCAACAGCCTTGCTGCAGCAAAGCCTATAAATCCCCCTTCGAAATGGCTGCCCACAATGACCTTGATATCATTTTTTTTGACGACACGGATTGTCTTCCAAAGGGCGAGGATGTCCAGTATTGGCTTGAACCACGACGGCCCGGGGCCCGTCTTCTTATAGGGGTTGTTCCAGATGCGGTGCAGAAGGATTCCGGAATCCTTTGGAGGATCCCTTCCTAGGTGATAGGCCACAGCATGGACTTCAACACCCTGCCCGGCAATCGCCCTTGCGAGGCCATAAATCCGGAGAGGGGTCCCTCGGTCATCAACAAACGGGCATGCAGCGATGAATGCAACTTTCATTAATAAAAGGGTTCAATTCTTCCTTTTAAGGATTGCTTATTTTCTTTATTGTGCATCATCTCAGGGAAAGTTTTATAAACGGACAATATTCTTAACGATTGTGAAATGGGCACTGCGGGAGGGATAGATTGCAGATGGTCAGCCAGGAACATGTTTTACCAAACCGAAAAAGATTTAATGCCCGCGGTTTCCCCCTATGGTGCGTTGAGCCATCGTATGTTCGCGCTTTTTTGTCAAATGGGAAAAGTCATCAAAGATGGGGTGGAAATCGAAGTGAAGGATGGTGACTCCATCATTCCAGCCTGCGAAAAATTAGGGCTGTACATGGGTTGTACGGAAGGTAATTGCTGGACATGCCTGGTTGATGTTATCGAGGGCGGTGAAAATCTCTCTGAGAGGACAGAAGCTGAGGCTGCCTTGGGAGTTAAATCCAAGGAGCGGCTGGTCTGCCAATGCAGGCTCAAGGGGGGAACCGTCAAATTACATTGGGAATGACCCTGAAGAGGAGTATAGCGCTATGGGGGTATTATTATTTCGGCCTCGGTTGTTGGAGGAGCACGCAGAATGGCTCGCGCCACCCTTAGGGCTTTTGTATATAGCTGCAGTATTTGAAAAGAACCAAGTTCCCGTCGCTGTCTATGACCTTGCTATGGACAAGTTGACCGATGAAGAGATAAAAACTAAAGTGCGGGAGATGAAGCCGGATCTCATCGGGATCGGCCCTATCGTGACGGTAACCAACAATAATGCTTCTAGGTTAGCGAAGGCTATTCGGGAGGTTTCGGATGCTCCGATTCTTATCGCAGGCCCCCATCCGAGCGTCATGCCACTGCAATGCTTGCAGGAGATGAAGGCAGATGTTGTGGTTCATGGCGAAGCCGAAGGGGTTGTTTTTAACCTTTACAAGGCAATTACTGAGGGGGGGAGTCTGCAGGATGTTGACGGGATTTCTTTTCAGGCGGATGGCCGCCTGGTCAGGACAAAAGCCGCTGAGCCGATCATGGATATGGATAGCATCCCTTTTCCGGCGAGGCACCTCGTTCCGTTTCATCGCTATCTCAAGCTGAGGGGCAGCAGGGAGATGTTTACCCGGAATTATCCGGTCACTTCAATCACCACCAGCAGGGGCTGCCCTTTCCGGTGCACGTTTTGCTCGCGCCCCTTCGGCCTGAAGTGGCGTGCGAGAAGCCCGAAAAATATTGTCGACGAGATGGAGCTGCTCGCCAGGGATTATGGGATCCGCGAGATCAACATCGAGGATGAGAATTTTAGCCTTGACCGCGATAGGGCGATGGCGGTGTGTGATGAGCTCATTAGGAGAAACCTTGGCCTCACCATCAAATTCCCCAACGGCCTCAAGCCGGAGAAGCTCGATCTCGAATTGCTTCAGAAGATGAAACAGGCAGGTGTTTTTTACGTCGCCTTTGGCATTGAGAGTGGAAGCCCTGAAGTGGTCAAGCGGATTAAAAAAGGAGTTACCCTTGAGCGTATCCAGCAGACCATA
The DNA here is from genome assembly GCA_016188175.1 of Candidatus Woesearchaeota archaeon. Lineage (GTDB taxonomy): Archaea > Nanobdellota > Nanobdellia > Woesearchaeales > JACPBV01 > JACPII01. The sequence continues at coordinate 4,526 of JACPII010000038.1, forward strand.
AACTGGGCGAAGCAGGTAGGAATGATTACCCACGGTTTTTTTATGATAGGCCATCCCGATGAGACAAGGGAGGATTTTGAGAGGACTATCGAGTTCGCGAAAAACTCGGGGCTCGACGTTGTTGGGCTGTCCACGCTCACCCCCTATCCGGGGACTGAGGTGTACGCGGATTTTAAGGCAAAAGGGATGATCAAAGAAGATAACTGGGATGCCTTTTTCCTTCACGGTGCCCCGGCGTTTAATGGGAGCAAGATGACTTCAGATGAAATTCTTAAGTTCAAAAAGAAGTTTTATCCATCGGTCTACCTCCGGCCAAAATACTTGCTGTGGACATTGCCCCGGCTTATCGTGAGGACGGGCTTTAAGCCCAGAGATACGCTTTACTACCTCAACAGGTTCCTGAGGCTTGCGGTGAGGGGTAGGTTAGCGTAGCCTTATCGCTTTACAGCAACGACATAGAAATTAGTCTGAAAAAACAGGGGAAGATAGCGGAAAGGAAATTTCTTAAAGATTTTCGCTGGTAATTGCCCAAGGCCCCCCTGGATTCTCCGCAGGGTATGGCTGTTTACAGGGCTCATCTTATAGAATCTTGGCTGAAATCCTTTTTGTAGGAGGGCGTTTCTGAGTCGGGGGTAAGTATGCAGTGAGCAATGGTAATCGGTGCCCCAGCGCTTCTGTCCAGAAAGGGCGTTGTACACAAAAGCAGCCAGCCTGTTGGTAATCTTATTGGGCGTTTGGAAGATATACTTTCCCCCATCTCGAAGGACCCGTGCAACTTCCTCAAGGTGTCTTGAAGTATTCGGAATATGTTCGAGAACGTCAAAGGAGAGGACCACATCAAAAGAGCCGTCCTTAAATTTCAGGTTATCTCCGCTCATGGGGATGATGCGGAGACCTGGAAACATTTTTTTTCCAACCCTGATCGCAGACCTGCTCAACTCTATGGGGGCGATATCATATCCCTGGGCCGCCAGATGGTTGGCAAGAGCGCCGCAGCCGCACCCAATCTCGAGAATTTTTTCTTTTTTTGAAATCTTGTCTATCAGGAAGCGGATGTTAGTCTCCATGCTGGAAAACTCTTCATAATGCCGATACTCAAGGGGGATTGATTTTGTTTTCATGGTGTATGGCCTGCCGGGTATACAGCAGTAATCCTATGAGTCCTGCAACAAGGGTATAAAGAAACGAAATGAGGTGCAGCACGAATGAGGAGAGGATCGCTTGTTCCTTTCCGATGCCAAATATCAGCAGGACAAGAGCCGTAGCAGCCTCCGTCGTACCAAATCCCCCTATGCCGTAGATGGGCAGTAAAGGGAGGAATACTAAAAATACCACGAGAAAGGCAACCTGCCAGAAGCTTAGGGGTAAATTAATCGAGATCACCAGCAGGTAAAAGAGGGAGAATGAGAGAAACCAGATGGCAAACGTGGAAAGAAAGGTGGCGCCCAGGGCCCCCTTGTGCTTCATCACATCAAACCCATCGAGAGTTGCTATAATGTTAGTTTTGACCCAGAGAAATGGTCTTGTCCGCCCAATACGAAATCGGGAAAAGGCATCCTCAATAAAATGGAGAAACTTGTTTTTGAAAACAACGATCAAAACCAACACTGCAATGAGCAGAAGAAGGATGATGCTGATAGTTGCCTGCATCCCTTTGGGAAGAGATGCTTGGTTGATATGGGGGAGGATGATAAGGGAAAAGAGAGACAATACCATCACATCGGCTATTCTTGAGATGATAAGTGTCGCAAGGCCCTTTGCCCCTTTAGTCCCAAACTTTTTGACAAGGTAGATGTAGGATAGCTCCCCTACCCGGAGGGGGATGGTGCTTCCAATCAACGTGTGCACGGCAACAATGTTCAGGAGTTTTCGCATAGGAACAGACCCATCGAGGAGCACATAAAAACGCAATGCCCGGAACAGGAAAATTCCAAGGTACAGGGCAAAGGAGAGGATGATTGTCGTAGCAGGGATGATGGTGAAAATTCGGAAAATTTCCCGTAGAGAAACCTGCTTTACAAGGAAATACAATAAAAAGATAGTAATGAACAAAGAGATTACAGCCGCAATCGCTCTTTTTTTCTTTCCCAAGGCATCGCGGGGAGCATCGTTGGCAGTTTAAAAAGATTGCGGAGACCGATGATTTTCTTTTACTGCCCCACACCCGGAGACCGCGAAGAACTCGGAAAAAATTATAAGGTAGATGCCGCTTATGGGCTTACCGTTGTGTTTCATAGCCTAATGTGGCTCGGACGGTAGGTTTACCGCCCCGCACCCGAAAATCGGTGATGTTTTAATGCAACCATTCCATCCGGTCTTAGGCCGTTGCCGAGCGAAGCGAGCGCAACTAGGAAAATCTGCGGATTTTCCGTTGGTGGTTGGAAGCAATAGCCCCATCCAGAATGGTTGCATGGAGCGGCATACCAAAGGTTTAAAAACATTTGTTTTACCCTCATTTGTTTTACCATGCCACTCAACTATCAGGTATTTCTGAACCTCAAAGACAGAAAGGCTTTCCTATGAACATCCTCATCACGGGCGGGGCAGGATTTATTGGCTCTCACCTTTGTGACGCCCTAATCAAAAATCATTCTGTCATCTGCGTGGATAACCTTTTCACCGGATCCAGGGAAAACATTAAACATCTTGAGGATAATAAGAACTTTTCATTTGTTAACCATGATATTGTCGAGCCGTTGGCGATTGATGAGCCCATCCATCAGATATACCATCTGGCCTGTCCTGCTTCTCCCGTCCATTACCAGTTTGATGCCATAAAGACGATTAAGACCAATGTGATGGGCACCATCAATGTCCTCGAATTGGCAAAGCAAAAAAAAGCGGCAATCCTTCTTGCATCCACATCTGAAGTCTATGGTGATCCCCTGGAACATCCCCAAAAAGAGGAGTATTGGGGCAATGTCAATCCTATCGGGATTAGGAGCTGTTATGACGAAGGAAAGCGCTGCGCAGAAACCTTGATGTTTGATTACCACCGCCAAAACAAGGTGGACATCAAAGTGGTAAGGATTTTCAACACTTATGGCCCGAGGATGGCCCGCCACGACGGCAGGGTGGTCTCTAATTTCATCCTCCAGGCGTTGGAGGGAAACCCTATCACCATCTACGGGAACGGTGAACAGACAAGGAGCTTTTGTTATATCGCTGACCTCATCAATGGGTTGATGAAGATGATGGGAAAAGAGCACATTACCGGGCCGGTTAACCTGGGAAACCCCGTCGAGCTCACTATCGGGGAATTGGCAAAAACCATCATCACCATTTCCGGTTCACCTTCAGGATTGGTGCGCAAGCCGCTTCCTCAGGACGACCCTCGCCAGAGGATGCCGGACATTTCCCTCGCGAGGAAAGCGTTGTCGTGGGAGCCTGCCGTCAGCCTGATGGAGGGCTTAGGTAAAACTATTGGTTGGTTTAAAGAAAGCCTTGGCAGGACGCCATGCCATTAGAAGGGGGTAGTAACGCAGAAATTCTCTTTCCCTTTGAGCATGTCCGTCCCATTCAGAAAGACATGATGGAAAAAGTGAAGGAATGCCTTCGTGATAAGAAGGTGCTTATTGCCCATGCTCCGACCGGGCTCGGAAAGACTATCGCAGCCCTTGCCCCCGCAATCCCTTTTGCCTTGAAGCACAACCTCAGGATTTTTTTTCTCACCTCAAGGCATACCCAGCATCACCTGTGCGTCGAGACGCTTCGTTCCATCAAAAAGAAATTCGGCATTGAGCTTAATGCAGTTGACCTTATCGGAAAGCAGCAGATGTGCCTGCAGGGAGTTGACGGTCTTCCCAGCTCCGATTTTCTTGAGTTCTGTAAAAAATCAGTTGCGGCAAGGCAGTGTGAGTATTATGAGAACACCCGGCAGGAGAATGGAAAGCCCACCCTCGCAGCGGAACAGCTGGTGAGCACTTTTTCAGCCCTGGGCCCCCGGCACAGCGAAGAGCTCATCCATTCCTGCAAGGGCGCCAGCCTTTGCCCTTATTACACCGCTGAACTATTGTCCAAGAAAGCAAATGTCATCATCGGTGATTATTTTCACCTCCTGCATCCCCCCATCAGGGAAGCGTTTTTAAAAAAACTGGAAACCGATATCTCCCGATGTATCATCATTTTCGACGAAGCCCACAATGTGCCTCAGCGTGCAAGGGATCTCTTAAGCACAAGCCTTAGCTTGTTCATGGTCGATAGGGCGCTTGCAGAGGCAGGAAAATTTGGCTGGGATAAGGCAGCGGAGATGCTTTCAGCAATAAAAACAGTTGTTGGAGAATGCATCGACGGCATGGAAGCGGGCCAGGAATTGCTCGATAAGGATGCATTGTCCGGGGGATTGGAAAAATATCATCCCTACGAAACCTATATCGAGACCCTGGACGAGGCCGCTGAAGATATCCGGGAAAGGCAGAGGCTGAGCTTTTGCGGCAGCATCGCGTCATTTCTTGGGGCATGGAAGGGCCAGGACCACGGCTTCTCAAGGATCCTTCAAAGGTTTGAAGCCTCTAATGGGGTCTCCTGGGAGCTCCGCTACGATTGCCTTGACCCGACGTTGGTCACCAAAGAAATTCTTGGAAGCGCATACGCCGTTATCTGCATGTCGGGCACGTTGCTTCCGACGGAGATGTATGCCGACCTCCTGGGTTGTGAATCCCCGATCCAGGTCCATTACCCCAGCCCCTTTCCGAAAGAAAATCGCCTGACCCTCATCATTCCGGAGACGACAACAAAATTTTTGAAGCGCTCAAGGGAAGAATATGAAAAGATTGGAAAAAAGGCAGCCCAGCTTATAGATATCATCCCGGGAAATGTCCTTCTTTTTTTCCCAAGCTATGAGCTCCGCTCCCAGGTGTATCCCTATCTCCGCGAACATGCGAAAAAACAGCTTTTGATTGAGAAGCAGGGTATGACCAAACAAGAAAAGCTCGCTCTCCTTGGCGATTTTAAAAAGCTGAAGTCAACGGGCTCAGCCCTCGTCGCAGTCGCTTCCGGCTCGTTTGGCGAAGGCATCGACCTTCCCGATGACCAGTTGAACGGGGTTATTGTCGTTGGCGTTCCGTTGGAAAAGCCGACCTTGATGGTGAAGGAGCTTATCGAATATTACGATTTCAAATTCGGCAAAGGCCTCGATTACGGTTATTTCCTTCCAGCGATGATCCGGGTGATGCAGAATGCAGGGCGGTGCATCCGAAGCCCCACCGACCGGGGCGTCATTGTCTTTCTGGATGAGCGCTACGCAGATCCAAGATATAGGGATTTGTTTCCAGACGATTTCATCACAGAGGATCCAAGCGGCGGAAACGGCGGGAATTGGAAGCAGAGGATTTCTGAGTTTTTCTCAGGTAAATAATCCCGGAGATCCGTTTTGTTGGAGCAATTTTTTTCGAATTATTTATATACCCGTTTTATGTATCTCTTATTATGGAGCACCAGAAAGACCATCTAGTCCATTTCTGGAAGCGGCATTTCCAGTTTAATCTGGCGGAAATCCGTGCGTTCGCCTCTGTCCGGAGGGACATGTTCGTCCCTGAGAAGCTCATGCCCTATGCCTATGAAGACCGCCCATTGCCCTTGCTCAGGGGAAAAACCATCTCACAGCCGACCACCGTCATGATCATGACCCATGCGTTGGAACTCGAGCCGGGTGAAAAAGTCTTTGAGGTGGGGGCAGGTTCCGGTTTTCAGGCCGCGATCATCGGGAAGATTGTTGGCCCGAAAGGGAAGGTCGTCAGCTCTGAAGTGATCCCCGAGCTGGTTCTCTTTGCGAGGCAGAATCTCAAAAAGGCAAGGATCAATAATGTCCAGGTTAGGGAGGATGACGGGGCAAAAGGCATGAAAGAAGAAGCCCCGTTTGACAAGATCATCATCACGGCAGCATGCAGGGAGTTCCCGAAAGAGCTCTTGGAGCAGCTGAAGCCCAATGGTGTTATTGTCGGCCCCGTAGGTGATAAAAGCGAGCAGGAAATGGTCCGCGGCATCAAGCGCGAAGACGGGACCCTTGCATTGGAATTCCTGGGCCAGTTCTTATTCACCCCGATGTATGGGAAGTATGGGTTTGAAGTCTGAGGGTTTTTTCAATATCCCCGTCTCAAAACATTTATAAACCGCCTTCAACCTTTCTTGTCCGGGGTGAATTTTTGTCGATACCTAAAATGAAAAGCGAAATAGCCAAAGGGACATACCAGCTGAAAAAAGGCCTCGCCGAAATGCTGAAAGGCGGCGTTATCATGGATGTCGTCACAGCCGCCCATGCAAAGATTGCAGAAAAATCAGGCGCAGTCGCCGTCATGGCTCTTGAGCGCGTGCCTGCAGATATCCGTGCGGCCGGCGGTGTCGCGAGGATGTCAGACCCAAAAAAAATAAAAGAAATCATGGCGGCAGTAACAATTCCCGTCATGGCGAAGTGCAGGATTGGCCATTTTGCCGAAGCGCAGATTCTCGAAGCGCTTGGGGTCGATTATATCGATGAAAGTGAAGTTCTTACCCCTGCCGACCCAAAGCATCATATTGACAAGGGAAAATTTAAAATTCCCTTTGTCTGCGGGGCCCGGGACCTTGGGGAAGCCCTGAGAAGGATCCAGGAGGGGGCAGCTATGATCAGGACAAAAGGCGAGGCTGGGACAGGCAATATCATTGAGGCTGTAAGGCACATAAGAAAAATAAACGAAGACATCACCCAGCTTAAATCCTCAAGCGAAGGCCAGCTGAAGGAAAAGGCAGCCCAGTGCCGTGTTCCTCTCGATGTATTGCAGGAAACAAAACTCCTCGGCAGGCTCCCGGTCGTCAACTTTGCTGCCGGCGGCGTTGCGACTCCTGCTGATGCTTCCTTGGTGATGCAGCTGGGCGTCGATGGCGTCTTTGTCGGCTCGGGAATTTTCAAATCAGCAAATCCTTTAAAGATGGCAAAAGCGATTGTGGAAGCGACAACCCATTTTCGCGATGCAAAAATTGTTGCAAAATCATCCGAAGGCCTGGGAGAGCCGATGAAAGGGCTGGAGATCTCGACTCTTGATGTGAAAATGCAAGAGAGGGGATTGTAAAGTCCACGGCTGTAAGGGGGGGAGCAGCAAATCCTTCAGAAATCGTCATCAGCCATTTTCACCTTTTGTCTAAAATGAAAATCGGAGTTCTTGCATTGCAGGGGGATGTCCGTGAGCATGTTCAGATGCTCCAAGCTCTTCAGGTAGGGTCCGTCCTGGTAACTCTCCCCGAGCATCTTGGTGGGATTGATGGACTTATCATCCCCGGCGGGGAATCAACGACCATCGGCCTGCTCATGGCTCGCTATGGCCTCGATAAAGCGGTCATAAGCCGGCACAAACAAGGCATGGGAATTTTTGGAACCTGTGCCGGTGCAATCCTATTGGCAAAAGATATCCTGGGAAGCTCCCAGCCCAGGTTAGGGATTATGGATATCTCCGTCGCACGAAACGACTACGGGCGGCAGGCTGACAGCTTTGAGGCAGCCATCAAGGACCACCGGTTGGAACTGCCCGGCAAGCCGCTGAAAGCCGCATTTATCCGTGCGCCGGTCATCAAAAAAATATCCGATGGCTGCAAGGTCGTTGCCAAACTTGGGAATTCCCCTGTCTTGGTCCGGCAGCACAGGCTCCTTACATCAACATTCCACCCGGAGCTTGTTGGAGAAACGAGGGTGCACAAATATTTTCTGGGGATGCTTCGGTAGAAGGACTATTTATCTGGGGCGCTATCAATGAATGGTAGGCTCGCTGTACCATACTCAGATGTAAAATCTCATTTTCCATCAGTGTATTCACTGGTGGTTGCCGAGCGAAGGGAGCGCAACTAGGAAGTTTCCGAACTGAGTGGGTGAAACTAAGAAAATCCTCAGATTTTCTGTTAATCTGAAGATTTTCTGTTGTTGCCGAGCGGAGCGAGCGCAACTAGGAAAACAGAAGTTTTCCGTGGCCGGATTTTTTTGATTGCCAGAAATTTTTTTTGATTCTGCCGGAAACAAACCAACCCCTATGGATGATAAACCCATTGCCCAATGATATATCGTCTGTCTAACAAACTATAAAAAGCAGCGGTTTTTTCTTTTTTCCATGAAAGTAACGTGCATCATCCCTGCGTATAATGAGGAAAAGACGATAGGAACTGTTTTGGACGTCGTCAAGAGGATAAAGTCCATCTCGGAGATAATTGTTGTGGATGATGGCTCCACCGACCGGACCTCTGCCATTGCAAGGGCCCGGAGGGTTAAGGTTTTCCGTCACAGCCTCAACCATGGAAAAGGGGCTGCCATCAAAACCGGTTCTCAGCACGCGGCAGGGGACATCTTGCTGTTTCTCGATGCCGACCTTCTCAATATCCAATATCTTAAGATAACGTCCATTGTCCAGCCTATCTTGTCCGGAGAAGCCGATTTCGTCAAGACGGCCTTTACCCGGAAGCGGGGAAGGGTTACGGAATTGGTCGTCAAGCCGTTATTTAAGGTGATTCTCCCCTTTATCCATTTTGACCAGCCCCTGAGCGGCCAGTTTGCCATTAGGAAGGAGCTTATCAAAAATCTTGCCATCGACGACCGGTGGGGTGTCGATGTCCAGATACTTCTCCAGATGGTCAAAAAAGGGGTTAGGATAGCCGAGGTTGATATCGGGAGATTGGAGCACAAGAAGCAGCCGATCGAAAGCCTTACGATTATGTCAGAGAACGTCATCAAAACTATTTTGGAAGAGTTGGGCATTATTGCCCATAGGCACAAGCTCATCATTTTTGATTTTGACAAAACGCTGATTAGGGAGAGCAGCATTGAGGTGGTTGCAAAATTCTTTGGCTTTGAAGCTGCCCTTGCCAGGCTGAGAAAGCTTCATACGCGGGGAAAGCTCAAGGACTATCAGATTTCCCTTGCCCTTGCAGATATCCTCAAGGGGAGGGCCAAGGAAGAGATGCAGGGCGTTTGCCATAATCTGAATCTGCGGAGGACGGTTCCCCGCCTTATTGGGAATCTGAAGAAACGCCGGTACGAAATAGGCATCATTTCGGTCGCCTTTTCCCCTATCGTCGAATTCTTCGCAAAAAAGTTAGGTATCCCTTCCGATAATGTGGTTTGCCCGCAACTGGTTTCCAACCCCTCGAATCGGTTTACCGGCGAAATAATTGCGAAGACGCGCTACAATTCCCCCTGCTGTGACGCCATTATCTGCAAGGCCCAGGCAGCAAAGGAGCTCATGAGGAAGCTGAACCTCAAGCCGGAACAATGCATTGCCGTCGGAGATGGAAAGACAGACCAGTGCCTCTTCAGTTCATGCGGCCTTTCCCTCGCCTACAGGCCCGTTAAATCGATGGGAGACATCAAAATCACGAATATGGCAGAGGTGCTGTTGTATGCAGAGTGAATAGCAATCAAATCAACTTCCCTGAGCATCACTTTCGGGCCTCATTTCTTTGCCTCTTTCCCAAACGGATTCCACACCATTAAATATTCTTTGTTGATGATCAAGACATCATAATCATTGTAGTCATGGACAAACGCAACCCTGAACCCGTCCATTATTCTTCTCAGTTCGTCCGTATGGGGGACATGGAGCTCGATCGTCAAGTCATATTTTCCGAGCAGCTCTATCGCAAACAGGCATGAATCTGTCTTTTCAAAATACCCTATCACCGATTTTCTGGCTCTCGGATTTTTCAGGCTGATGTTGAGCTGGATGAAAAGTAATCCCAATCTCTCAAAGTTTGGCGCCGTTGCATGCCCAAGGACAATGCCGTCGTGCTCTAGCTTTTTTATCCGGTATGAAACAGTATGGTGCTCCGCCCCGAGCTTTTCCGCAAGCTCAGCGGCCGTCATGCGGGCGTTCGTCGAAAGAAGCCCCAATATTCCCCGCTCTAAGGCATCAAGGGGATAATTGCCGATCTCGACCGGATAATGAAGGTCCTGCCTCTCTTTCCCTGCGAAGAGAAATCGTTCGTTGAGCCGGTGCGCGGTGAGGAAAACCGCAATATCCTTCTCCTGGATGAAATTCCCGAATCTCTCCACGAACGGATCCATAAAACCAGCCATATCTTTCGCGCTCCTCACCATGATGAGGAAAATGCAGTCGTAATGCCCTTCGACGCTTGCCAGGTAGGCGATATTGTCGCTCTTGGATATATACAAAAGGAGCTCCTGTTCCCTTTCGGGAGTTATATTCTTGAATTTGATATAAACTTTGTAATAGTAATATCCTAACTTTGACGTGTTGCAGACAGTATACGTCCCTTTGAGGTACCCTTTCTGGAACAGCCGGTTGATGCGGAAATTTATGGTATCCTTGCTCCGCCTCAGCTTTTTTGCCAGTGAGGAAGCCGGGATTCTGGCGTTGAGGTCGAGTTCAAAGAGAATCTTTCGGTCAAGAAGGTCTAAATCAGCCATTTATTAAACAAATTAATTGAAATTTATATAATTTTCTAAAAAAGATTAATATTCTAATCAAAATATTAATAAATGACAATCACCATGCAGTAAGAACAAATGGCAGATAACAATCCCCTCAAAGAAAAAGGGAGCGAAAAAGCGGAACAGCCCCTTGCAGGAGGCCTGGAGGGGATCCTCAAAGCCGGCTTTTACGGCGCCCTAGGCATCGCCTCTGTTGCAGTTGGGACTGCTGCGTTCGGCATTGACGGCCTTTCGAATGCCCTTGCGTTCCCGGCAGCAGAATGGGTTGCGGGCAAGATAGAAGGGAAGCCGATCAACCTCGAAAAAATAGCCAAGCAGTCCCTTTCCGGTGTCGCCATGACTCCCGTCTTTCAATATGGGTGGGGCCTGATGGAAGATATTGCTCCGATTGAGCGCCTTTCCAACGTCTATAAAGCCACGGGCTCCCTGAGGTCAACAGGATCTTTTGGATTTTCCCATTGGAAGGAATATGCCGCCCGGACTGGCCTTATCGCCTCAGGATACCTTCCTGCCGGAGTTGCTGCCAACCAGATCATCGATTACGCTATAGGCAATGGATCATTGGCCGGGGTTGGAAGCGAGCTGAAAAAAAATTGGTGGAAGACTACAAAAAAAGTGATATGGCAGGTGACCCCGCTTGTCGCGATTAACGCCTTTTTGGTCCCAGCCGGATTGAACGTTGCGACAGGAGCCCTGGTTTCGTTTGCCTACCGGATTATCGCAGCGTTGGGGTCAAGGAAAAATTCTCCGGCAAAAGTAAAACAATCCGGGCCGGAGTATACTCCCCCTATGAGGTATGCTCCATCATATAATTATAGATAATTCTGTTAATTAGAGCATATTTTTGTGAAAGCTATCCGACGATAAATCCTTAAAGTTATGTATTCCAATCAGGGGAATTATCTATAAGAAGGATTTGTGTGCCCCGACTTTCAAGAACAGCAATATTTAAATATAACCTGTATAATAATGATTATAATCAGCATAAAGGTTATAATAATCATCACCATGAGCCTGAAAACATTCCTTAAAACAAACCAGGAAGCAAGAAGGATCTTTGGAAAAAAAGAGATAGTTATCATGCTCAAACAATTGGACGGCATATCCTTGACCCAATCGGAAAGGAACCGGCTGAGCAGGGATATTAAACCTAAGCTCAAAGTAATTATTGCCACTGCCGCCCATCAAGAAGAATTTGCCCTGAAAAAAAATCAGGAAGCAAAAATTCTTATTAAAAAAACCGTTGAGGCAATGCTTAACGACCCCTTGAAGAGCTCAATCAAAGCCATTTTGCTCTTTGGCTCATTTGCGGATAATTCTTTTACCTTTCGGTCAGATATCGACCTGTGTGCAATATTTGATCATATAGACTCCACTGAAGCTACTAAATTTAGGATCCGCATTCATGGGCAGCTTCCAGATAATCTTGATATCCAAGTGTTCAATGTGCTTCCGCAGAAAATCAAGAAATCAATTGCCGCAAACCATAAGGTTCTTTTTGAAAGGGGGGATTTTGATAATGTCAATTTCTCCCTCCAATTTGGAAAGTACCAGGATTACTTTGCACGCATGAGCCGTATTTTTGGGGAAACATGAGCCGGATTACCGATAAAATGGGGGAGATACAAACGTATCTTAAGGAGCTTGAGAGTTTCGTTCCCCGTGATCTTGGGCTGTACAGGAAAGATATTCTCCGTAAAGCCGCCTGCGAGCGGTTCGCCGAGAAGATTATTGAGGCGGGAACCGACCTCGCATTTTTTATCATTAAGCTGAAAAAGTTCAGAAAGCCCAACGACGATCCAGATGCTTTTTCCATTCTTACTGAAGAAAAAATCATCGATGAACCCTTATCTCGGCGTTTGCAGTCAGCCAAGGGCATGAAAAACATCATTGCCCACCAGTACGGGAAGATTGATGACACCATTGTTTTTGAGGCAGTCTCCAAAGAGCTTCCCCGTGATATGAAACAGTTGCTTAAGGAGTCAGGGGAGGCGGTAAGGGCTAAACCTTCACCATAATCCCTTCCGCCTCTGCCGTCACTACCCCTTCCGCATCGACCAATCTCGATTTTGCAAGTATTTTTCTTCCCTGCTCTTCTACGATCTCTCCGATAGCGGTGTATTTTTTTCCAACCAATGTTGGCTTGTTGAGGCGTATCTTCAAGGAGCCGGTCACGGCATTTTTCTTCAGCTCGTACATGAGCCTTCCCATCGCCTCATCCAAAACTGTTGCGATGATCCCGCCATGGACAATTCCCTTGTACCCCTGGTGGTTTTCAGTCGGAGAAAATGCTGCCTCGTATGCTTTTCCTTTTAGCTTAAAATCAAGCTTTAGCCCGATGGGGTTGTCCTTCCCGCAGGCAAAGCAATTATTGTTGTTGAAAAGTGTTATCATTTTGTAAAACAATTCTTCTTTTAGTAAACATCTTAGAAAAACTCCAGCCAAGGCGGAGACGGGGGGAGGGTTGGCTCCTACAGAGTACCCCGGAGGACATTTTCGCTCCGAAAATGTCCGTCTCCCGCCATGGTTGGCTCGAGTTTTTCATCCTGATGGGAATGATGTTTTGACACCATCAAATCTAACTGTCACAATCCTACAGCGTCACTATCCATCGCAGCAAAAACCCTATGTAGTAGGAGATAACTGCTGCTGCCCCGCCGATAAAAAGCGTTTCTATCATGGACATCCACACATTCTTTTTGGTGATATGCCTCTTGACAACCCCGATGATTGCAAGGGCAACGAGCGTCATGCCGATAGCGAGTTTAAAAGTGATGGCGTTAAGGGGAGGAAAAAAGTGGGAAAAGACGAACGCCAGCAGTGGTATGATCCCTATGCTTATAAATCCAAAATAGGTTAATGCAGCAGTTTTCCAGGGGACCTTGGGGCTGTCCAGCAGCCCAATCTCGTCTGCCATCATGGTTTCAATCCATGTTTTTTTGTCCGACGTGATGATAGACACTGCCCGCTTCAGGTCTTTTCCCCTAAACCCCTTCTTTCGGTAGATTTCCTCAATCTCAAGCCGTTCACCCTCAGGCAGATGCTCAATTTCCCACGCTTCCCGCTTCCGCTCCCTATCGATGTAGTCTCTCTGGGCGCGTTCGCTGAGGAAGTTGCCGCAGGCCATCGAGAAGCCGTCTGCCAGAAGATTCGCAAACCCAAGGATGATGACGATGCCCGGAGACAATGCTGCCCCTGTTGCCCCGGACACGACGGCAAACGTCGTTACCGTGCCGTCGATCGCGCCATATACAAATTCTCCGATGTACTGGCCGTGCTCATCTTTTTCTTCCCCGTGGATCTGCTCCCGTATGGCTGCCCTGCTGTGGGCATTTATGGATTGCCTGATATCTCCGGAGGCGAATGCCTTCCTGGCCTGTGAAACCCGTGATGCCATCGCTAGGGTAACAAGGGTGCGGGTATTTAAATATTGGTGGAAAAAGTATCTGCTTACGGCATAAGGTCAAAACTCTAACGGTTTAACGTCGTGTTCGTTGCGGGGGGATGACCCCTACGGGGACGCAGAACCTTCCTGGGCCACGTCCTGAGTTTTGAAGCCGTAAGCAGATACTGGAAAAATCGCGTTTATCCCCTTATCCTGGAAAAATGATCATTCCCCAGCGCCATCCTTTGCAATAATGGGGGCGTGCTGCTGCCCCCGATCAAGATGCAGCGGACTCTCACGGAGTAATAGGTTAGCCGGCTGAAGTGACTTAACCAAGAAACCCAACAACAACAATGGGCTCGACGGTCAAATCCTCGCTTCGCTCGGATTTGCCCTGCTCGGTCACCCTGGAGGGGGCAAGTCCCCCGACCTCGCCTCGCCATTGTTATTGGGTTTCCCGACCGGATAAATAGAAATGTCAAGACCTAAACTTCAGGCTCCTGACAAATTACCTCACAGGACAATCTTTATAAACTTCCCCCCAACTAACTCCTTTTTTGGGGGGAGCATGAAAAAGGTTTGGGTTTCTTCATTGGCAATCTTCTTCCTTATTGTAGCTCCTTTGAGTTATGCAGACAACACCAACTGTGCTGAGGCATTGCCAAAGGCGATGGGGGTTAAATTTCCAACAAAATTAACTGCTTCGGGGCAGAGCAGATGGTTCAAACTGGATCCTACTGATGATGGGCAGTTATATACTGACTTCTCAAGTACAGTATCAGGAAACCCAAACTATGACCTGGGGTTATATGATGAGTGCGGTGGAACACTCATCGATTCTTCGACTTTGCCGGGGATGTCCGATGATGCCATGTGGACGAGGGTTACAGATGAAGATTATTTCCTTCGAGTGTATGGTTCAGCTGGCACGTATAACCACAACCTCATTTTGGAGACCCAATTTAAGGATTGTGACAAAGACGAAGATGCCTACGACAATTATGATTACCCTGCCTGTAAAGATGTAACTGAGGAGGATTGTGACGATAATGACGCTAACACCAATCCCGGAGCATCAGAAAAATGCGATGGTAAAGATAACGATTGTAACGGCAGTGTCGACGAAGGCCTGACGGATTGCTGCGGTGACGGAAGATGTGACAGCGGAGAAACTGGTTCTGGCTGCCCATCTGACTGTTACGAGGCATGGTCGCTCTCTTGGGTTAATCCTCCTTCTGAGGCAAATGAAGGGGATGTAGTTCCACTCCAAGTCAATATTAGGAATACCGGAACGATTGATGGTACGACAAAGATACAGGCTGCCATCTACCCGGATGATTGGGCGGGAACTTATTTTCCATCTATGCAGACAATGGCGATAAGGCCTTTTTCCATTGTCCTGCCAATAAACAATTGTTGTGTGGGGGAAACCTTTGTTGAAACCAAGCATGTAACATTAGCACAAGGAGAAGAAACCACCCTGACCTTTGGCAATATTATAGCGCAGGAGTCAGGTACCACATCCCCCTGTGTTGGGGACGCCACGGACAGCTCGTACACTCTCTTTTCAGGCACCTTTGAGGAATGTAATGGTGGTTATAACAGATATATTCTTCAAGATTTTGCCATCAATGCCTGCCAAGATAGCCCGGGCTGTGATGCCTGCTTAGACCGGGACGATGGAACGACGAGCAGCGAAAAATGCGATTGTGCAGCCGAATGCAGCTCAGGCAATTGCGGTGGTGGAAGTGACCCTTACTATAATTTCCATTGCACCGATGCAGACGATGGCAGCGACACCTATTGGTATTATTACGAGGACAGAAGAAACTCGTGTGGTGGTGGGGGTTACATTTATGATAATAGTCTCGGGGAGGGTATATGCACGGATGAAGAAGTCGGGTGCACTGACTGCATCTGCGATGAGGACCATGACGATGCCGAGGTTGATGGTTATTCGGATCCCTGCCGGAAAAAGATTGGCGCCGGCTGCGCCGCGACATCTGACTGCTGGAATGACCGCGATGGGGACGGCGATAACTGGTGCAACTCGCTGGACAAGTGCACCGATGGCGCAAACGGCAGGAATTGCGGGGAGGACAATGATTGCAGCTCCGGAAGATGTGACAGCACCTGTAAGGCCAGGCTCGCCAATTGGAAGTCATGCGATGAGGATTCCGACTGCATCTCGGATGATTGTACGGGCAGCCTTTGCCTGCCCCCCTCCCCGGTTTGTGGCGACATCCATTGCGAGGATAGCCGTGGCGAAAATGGCCAAAATTGCCCTGACGATTGTAACTGCGATTCCAATGCGGACTGCCCGGATGGCTATTTTTGCGATTTTAAGGCGGGTGATGACCTCTGCAAGGAGATAACCTACCCGGATGAATGCACAACAGAAGGAGCCTGGTTCTGCCAGGACGGCGATGTTTACCTTTGCGAACAGCGCCAGCAGCAGAAAAAATCAACTCTTAAAAAGTCCTGCCGTTTGGACAAAGTATGTGATCCAAACACGGTCGGCTCAACGCACGATTGCGGCTCCTCGGAAATCGACCTCCAGATTGAGGATGCTGCTCCTGGCGTTCAAATATTCAAGCAGCCGGGTGACTTCGTAACGGTTTATATCTTTTCAAAAACAGACCAGGATATCAGCTTCGATTTTAACTCCGGCCTGAAGCTGGAAGAGGGAGTATGCCAAAAGGGGGCTATTTCCTTGACCGAGAAAATTACGAAATGTGTCTTCTCTGTTGAAGAAAATGCCGGGGGCGTCCTTCGTTTTAAAGCCGCAAACAAAGAGAAGGGGATTACGGTCATCAATAACCCCGCCCTCCTCATTATCACGAACAAGCAAAAGCTCAACGAGCGTTTTGCCAGCAACCCAAGCGGAGTTCAGGCTCTCCTTGCAAAAGCATACGAAAAGGCTGCGAAGGGCACAGGCATCGTTTATGACATCAACATGGAATTTGAGGGCCATCCCTTCCGGAATTATCTGAACTATTATCAGGACCCCCTGGATCCATCCATGGTTGACAATACTTATTCTCTTGGAATATCACGGTTAATCTCTGAAAAATGCAATGGGTGCGGAAACACCATCATCCTGGGGGACGATTATATTATACCCTGGCATAGGGCAGATGTTAAGGCAAAAGAAGGTTGGTTATCGACCGCTTTCAAAAACGTATTCACTGATACGCCCTTTATTGAAACTTCTGATGCGGAATTTCTTGAGTTTGAGGATCTTTTCAAGTTTCGCGGCAAGTTTAGTGGCAAAACCGTCAGGTTTCTCTTTGATGAGAACGCACCGCAGGATTTCATCGAGAACATCACGTTGCTGCAAAGCACGATGAGGAAAGAATTTAAGTCAACGGTAAAGAACCATTCCCTGGATGCCTTCCTGACGAGTTGCAATTCAAAAAACTATTTCAGCATATTTGATGGCTCGACCCTTGTCGTTATTGGAACGCCGGGAAACAATTATTTCTTTAACTGTTTCCCTTATGCAACGGGTGAAGACAGGGATGATACCGTCGCTCTGGAACGGAGCCCCTGGGATAAGAATAGCTATGCGTTGCTGATTAATACGGAAAACCCGTTTGTATTGGAAACCTTTAATACTTTTATCGTGAATAAAACGTACGAAAAGATACCTTCAAAAAATATTTGGTTTGTTGAAATTGGATTAGACGCATTCTCCTACCTTTCGATTCTTGGCGAATTTTTAACAGGGATTCCCCTCGATACGTTAGGGGACGTGGCCGATTCCGTCAATGATTGCTGGTTTAAAAAGGACATCATTTTTTGCAAGGTTAGTGTTGCAATGATTGGTGTCCAATATGTTCCTGCCAAGGCTGTTAAGACTTTATTGAACCGATTCAGAGATATTGGGGGGAAAGCAGTAGAGGTTTATCTAAACTATCCGGGTGAGATGGGTAATTTCTTCCTAAAGTTGCTGAAGGAAAATAAAGCCCAGCGTTTTCTTGACGCGTTCCGGAAGGCGGGGGATTTTGGGGAGGATATTTTCAAGATATTCCGTGGAAAAGTCTCCCGTTTTGATAACGCGATTAGCAAGGCATCCAACAATGTTGACTTTTTTGACAATAAGCTTAGCAGAGAGGCACAGCAGGTTTCTTCATATTCCATCCATGGGCCTGGAGGAAAATATCTTCCCGAACCTCTTGCTCAGGGGGCCGCCTTTGGGAATCTAGAAAAAAGGGGGATGGAACTTGCAAATACTGAGAGTGATTTAAGGGAAATCAAAAAAACTGGCGCTATTGGGGCTGATTTTGTTGGAAGGTTCGCCGGTGAAAAGGTTGGAGTGAGTGTGACGAGGGCAGTCCGAGACAGCACAGGGACCCTAGAGAGTTCCATGGAATCAACACTCAGGGAACTGGTTGAAAACAAAGATCTTTACCCCCCAACCCATAAATGGGATAAAGGTCTCGTTTATGTAATCGCGGAAACCGAAAAATTAGGAAATGATGCAAGAGCCATCGCAGAATTTCTCATAAAAAAGAACGCCGGGGTAAAAGGGTGGAATGAAATTCATGTTGTTTTCACGGTCATTCCCGATCAGAATTTTATTTTCAGAGGGATTGCCTCATGACGGGCAGATTTATTTTTGAGGGTTTTGTAAGTCTGAAAACTGTTGACCTGAGCAAGGTGGTATCAATTCTTCGTCAAAGTGCAGGGCTTCGGGAATCCCGCGTTGATGGGGGGGTGGTAAGGGGTAATCTTAAAACTTCAATTGCCCCCTTTAAACATACGCTCGTCATTTACCTGGATTTGATGTTTGGGTCTGTATTTACGCTGAAGATGCCGGATGTTGTCCGTTTTGAGTGCAGTAAGGCAGCTTTTTTAACGGAATGGTGTCTAAGGAGCCAAAAAGCAGCCCAGTTATTGCATCTTTTAAAAAAACTGATGATACCGTTGGGTGTCCAATTTTTCATCGGCACTTTTGACCTAAAAGTTCTCGAAAAGAAAAGAGATGGTTCGTTGGATATCTGGGGAATTGACTTAATTGTTGCAAGAAACCAGTCTTACCTTGAATTTCTTCAAAAATATATCCTTCAATACACGAAAATAATTGTCCCAACAGATGAGATACACAGGGTAATCGTTGGAAATAGCCTCGTGGAAAATATAGGCGGCGTTATAGTCGTTGATTTCATCAAAAAAGGGCCAAGGGGAATCATAAACCCAATCGAGGAGTGGTATGGCATCAAGCAGTTTGGCAAGTAACGGAAGATGGATGCTTTTATTGGGCGTAGTCTTTCTTACATTAACCAATGGGTTTGCAATTACTCAAACCTTCGAAACCTCCACCGTTGCCAGAATAGTCGGCAACTCCCCCGATGAGATGATTGCCCAGCTCCAGAGTGACAAGCTTCCCCTTGAGCACGTTACCTTATATTCTGAAGATAAAATCCTCCCCAAGCATTATGGGGGGAACAGGCCGAGGGATATTAATGAGACCCTTTCCCGGCAATTTCCTAATGAACATGAGATTAATTTTTCCACCCAGAATATGCGTATCGGAGAAGGTTGGGAATGGGCTGATGTTTCCAGCGTTTTGCGTAAGGTAGGCAAGCGTAATCTTGTCGTCATTGAGTCCGGGGGTGGGTTGGAAAACGATCAGCTGTTTGCGGAAAGCCCGGAGTTCTATGACGATAGCCTTACCCCCCAGAATATAGATATCTCAACCTCAAACAAGCCCGTCATCCTTTTCGACTCCGATTTTGCTGGAATTCATCTCCCGTCATTTACCTCTTTCGTTACCAAGCTTTCTGGGAAATCCCATTTCATCGCCCCAACCGCATTTCCCGACAAGGAGTTCACGAAAGCATTTGTGTGCAGCCTCCGGAGTAAAAAAGACCTTGGAACGATATACCGGAATGCCAGGAATAATTATTATTGGTCTTCAGCGACCCCTTCAGGCTTAACTCTTCTTTCTTATGAACTATACGGAGACCCGACAGTCAATGTTTCCATCCCGGGGAAAAACCCGGAGGATTGGGAGCCTTTTTGCGAAGGCTTTCTCAAGGACTACTCGTCCCAGATTCAGGGAAAGCCTCAGAAGGGTGCCAAACTTTTCTCCCTCAACAGCGGCAAGAATGAGACGCCATTTCTCAACGTCGGCTTCCGGTTGGATAACTACACTATTGAGCAGGACGGAAACCTCACCCTGCTTCTCGTGAATAACACCCAGCTTGCCTTTCAGGCTGATGAGCTTGTCCTTCCATACCTCACCAGGGTCGAGGAATTCCCATTGAAGACTATCATCCTGAATGTTTCTGGAAAGCTGTCCGACCCTGTTGCGGTTTCTCTGCCGTCTCTTCCATCTTGGCAGGGCCAGCTGGTCAACCGTACCTGCTTCATTGACAACACCTCTGCCAGCCTGTCATTTTTTCCAACCCAGGGGGAAGACCGGCAGTATATTCCGGTTCGTGTGAATCCTGTCGAAGTGGTAAACTGCACGGAAGGGGCTTTTAGGCTCTGGCGCCAGGTAAATTACTCTATTAGCTATCTTCCTTTCTCACCCGTACTGATCCGTGATGTCGCACATCCAATCGTTATGTTCCCGGGCGCTTTGGTGAACGTTTCCATATCGCTTGAGAAGGTAACTCTTGAGGATGAAGTTAACGGTTCGTTGGTTATCCAAAAAGACAACTTCACGGTATCAGAAAAAGAAATAAGGATCAATGCTTCAAAGATTGGTTTCAACCTCTCTTTTTTTGCCGATGCCGTCGAGCAAATTGCCTCCTACGACCTTTTGTTCATTCAAGGCAACGACACCATGACGTCAACATCCTTTGAAATTCCCGTTGTCTTATTGGAAGGTGCCCTGTTCACAAAAAATCTTTCTACGCCTGTCGCGAATGTCTCGCTGGAGCTTGTAAACCTCGGCAACTCAAGCATGAACGCCTCGGTCACGGATTACCTTATCAAAGGCGGCTTTCTTATTTCCAACAGCACACTGGAGAAAAATCTTTCCGTTGGAGTAACTGAATTTAATTATTCATACAGCGGCCTTACGAGGGAAAACCAGAGCTACGACCTCATCGTGGACATCATCTATGCCGGAAGGAAGAAAACACTCACTGCTTCTATCGTGGCGAATCACCCGCCAATTCTTGGTTTTCTCCCCGATATCTCAATAAGGGAGAACGAGAACATAAGCATAACTCCCATTGCCGAGGACGCCGATGGCGATGCGCTTTCCTTTACCATCAGCGCTCCCATGGGCGATGATGGTTTCTGGCCAACCACCTATGATAATGCAGGGAATTATACCATAAACGTAACAGCCAGTGACGGCCTTCTGACCGACAGCCAAACCTTTGTCATCAACGTGAAGGATATTGTCCCCCCGGCCGTTTTCACCGGGAGCATTGCCTATCCTAATGGTTCCTTTGTTGAAGATAATGCAAGTGTTTGGGCATTCCTGAACGATACCTTTGCAGCAGCATCATTAACACGGGATGGCCGGTATTCTCTTTCCATCCCCGCAGACAACCTTGAAACAACGGAGAAGGATGGTGGAGTCGATAGCGACCTTGTGGTCCTTTATGTTAATGGCTTCTCTGTTGACAGGAATTTTACATTCTTCAATGACACTGCTAATCAGGCTGACCTTGAAATAGTGGAATCCTGCATGGGTATGTTCTGCGGGTTGGTGTTAAACATCACCCTTGAGTTGGAGCCAGGATGGAACCTTATAGCTGCCCCGGTCGCGCCGATAAACGTTACCTATCCCCTGCAGATGGATAATGGCACGGCCCTTATCGTTTTTTCGTATCACAACAAGAGCTGGATCAACATCACCGGGGGCGGTTTAAACGCCTCGATGGGAATTTGGATAAGGGCCCCGCATAAAGGGAACATCTCCATCCTGGGAACAAAGATAAACGCAACGGCATGGGGCATGGGGAATGGCTGGAACCTCATGGGATACCCCTACATATCGGCGAAAAACATCTCCCGGGGAGTTAAAAACCTCACGGGCTGGACCGCGGATTACGGGGTCATCTCCTATGGGAATGGCAGCTGGTCATCATTTTCTCCTGATAGGGCAGAAGCCGTGAACACCCTCAAGAGCTTTCAGCCCACTCGCGGGTATTGGATTCGAAGGAAAACATGAAGGGATTCCCTTTATCGTCTGAAAATAATTTATGGATACTACAAAAAAACACCTTTTCGATACCTTTTTATACGCCCCCGACTTTACAATCGTTATCTAAGGGGCGTGTATTCCTATGAAAGATGTAAAACACCAGGAAACAGAAATCCAGCATAAAATCACCAAAGAAATGCTCATCGGAGATTTAGTCTCTCTTTTTCCCGACGCAGTTGGCCCTCTCCTTGAAGAAGGCGTCCATTGCATCGGCTGCGGAGCCTCAAATTTTGAGACCATCGAGCAGGGCCTTCTCGGCCACGGCGCAAGCGAGCAGGACATCGCAAGGGTCATCGAAAAGCTCAACAAAGCTGTTGAAGAAAGCAAAAAATACCCTTCAAATCCCGAATCCGTGACCATCACCGAAGGAGCAGCCGATAAAGTTGGCGAGCTGCTAAAGAAGCAGAAAAAGCCATTTGAAGGATTGCGCATTTCAGTCGTCCCCGGAGGCTGCTCGGGGTTCCAGTACGGCTTTGAATTTGCTGAAAAGAAGGACAAGGAAGACAAAGTCCTCGAGGTGAAGGGTGTCAAATTCTTCATTGATTCCAGCAGCATGGACATGATGAAAGGCTCAAAAATAGAATATGTGGAAAGCCTCCAGGGTTCCGGCTTTAAGATCTCCAATCCTAACGCGCATGGCAGCTGCGGCTGCGGGAAATCATTCAGTTAGGATATGAACATTGCTCATGTGTAATTCTGTTCGCCTTTATCAAGATCAGAAGAGAGCTACTTTATGGACACTACCCTTGAAGAATACACCATCGCCCTCATGCAGCCGGTATACAAAGAATTGCCTAAAGTTGCCTTTAAGGTCTCAAGCCGAGTTCCCAAAGGAGCAGTCGATTTCCTCAATAAGGTGGCGTGCAATGATATGCACAGGGCAAAAAATGCAATCCTTGACCGGTTTGGGAAGCTTGTTGTCTTCTTTGACCAGCTTGTTGTTGGCGGCAATATCTTTGTAGCTTTTGAAAAGCAGTTCAAGGATCGTTTTTTATCGGGCATCGGAAAATATGCCGCTCTTGCTAAAGTTGCCGTCGAAGAAACCCCCCTGAAAGTGTTCCACATTCTCGGATTTGGAAAACTTCCTGATATCGGGGCCTTACGGATCCCTCAAAACATTGGCTATCTCTCCCTCCTGCCTGATTCTTCGGGCCTGGGAAGCCTCAGGGAAATTTCTGAAAACACCTACGCCATTTTCAGGCTGGAAAACGATATCCCCTTGCAAGGAATTGATTTTGATCAGCAGATGTTTCTTGAAATTGCCCGGGACGGCTGGGTTTCCTTCACTAAAGGCTGCTACCCCGGCCAGGAAGTCATGGCAAGAGTCCACAACCTAAGCAATCCCGGAAGAAAGCTCGTTAGGATCCTCTACGAAAAAGTACCGGCCGCAGTAACCATCAATGGAACCCAGGTTGGCACCATAACTTCCAAGTGCTTCTCCTACCAGCATAAGAAATTCCTCGTGTTTGCCGCGATCACCAATTATCATGTCCCCGTTGATGATGGGGAGTACCTGAGATATGGCCATTGGGCGGTTATCCTAACATGACTCCCTTATTTTCACATAAGCAGCTGCTCATCCCTTCCCGATTGCATCCTTTATTATCTCTATTCATCCCTTCCCGATTGCATCCTTTATTATATCCATATTGCAGCTGTGATGCTCGTTGCACCATGCCTCGCAGGCATCTTTCATCGTTTTTGTCGGGTATCTCATTCTGCAGGCTTTGCAAACATACTCTTTAGTGCTTTTTTCCTGTGCCTTATTTTTTTGCTTTGTCATTTTCTGTTGCCTGATGCTTGCCCCTTCTTCTCTTCCACAAAAACCAGGAAACGAGGGAGATAAAGGCGATAAACAAAAGGATCCCGGCAATTTCAGCGTAACTCCACTCCATGAGCTTATTTTGCAGGCTGTAAAACAGGTCCTTAGTCCCGAAGATGTCCCACGCATTCACGACTTTTGTCCCCTCAAAGATGATCATGACCATCCCCAGGAGGATGTAGAATGCCCCGGCAATCATGCTCGTGGAATGCACCTCATACTCCTTTCCAAACATTGAGAAATGGACAATCTTTCCCTTCATGAGCCTGCTCTCTCCAAGATTGAATTTATCATAGAAAATCGACAGGAGAAACAGTGGAACTAAGTTTCCCAGCGAATAAAAAAACAATAATGCTCCAGACTGCAGTGGATTCCTTAATATTGCCCCTATCCCGAGAATTCCTGCCAGTATCGGCCCAAGGCAGGCAGACCATCCGAGGGCATAGAAATTTCCCATGAGAAAAATTCCTGGAATATCATTAGTCCCTTTCCTTGCACGCCGCAAAAATGATGAAAACCCCTTCCCGAAGAACGACATGATGCCCATAAGGATGAAAAAAGCTCCCCCGATGCCAACCAGCCATGGCCCCTGGATAGCAATAAGGGCTTGCTGGCCGACAAATCCTGCAACAACCCCCATAGCCGTAAAGACCGTCGCAAAACCAAAAAAGAACACCAGCGTCATCAGGGTAATATTCCTTTTTTCCTTGAACGTATAGGAAAAATACGCCGGCAGGAAGGGCAAGATGCAGGGGGAAAATATGCCCAACATGCCGGCGATGAATGCAATAAAAAACGTGATTTTTGTTGAAAAGTCAAGTGTTGACTGCTTGTTGTAGTCAAGGATACGTTGAAGGCCGATGGGGATCTCTTTCTGGGAAGCAGCAAATGACGCACCCAGCACTGCAAGTGCAGCAATCACGGCAGCAAGGAAAATCCAGCGGCTGCGCTTCCTCATGTTTGTCTTTCCCCCTCCTTCTTGGGATCATCCTACTTGACCACAAACGTCCCTTTCATCGTGCTATGCCCAAACCCGCAATAGATAGTGCAGATGATTTCCCAAGCGCCTTTCTCATCGGGAGTAAATTCAACAGTCACCGGAAACCCGGGCCTTATCACCGTCTCGATGTTGTAGCCGGGTATGCTCAGCCCCTCAATCTCAAATCCGTGGGGCACGTCTTCAGCCGAAACGATAAGCCTCACCCGCTCGCCCTTATTGACGACAATGGTGGAAGGCGAGAAATAAAACTGGTATGCCTTGAGTGTTATTACCCTGACCCCATTGATAACCGTCCCGGAAAGAGGATTGTCCTTATACCGGTCATCATGGTATTGGATGATTTTTTTTGCCTGGATAGTTGAAGAATTATCAAATGTGCATCCGCTGAGGATAAGGAATGGCATGGTGAAGGCCAGAAAAAACGCGCCCAATCCTCTGGATTCCCTTCGCTTGTGACTCCTGTTTTTCATTGCAGATGCCCTCTATGCCTAATTTTTCAAACAACGCCCGCCTATTGCAGGGATGATGTCCAATTTTTTTCTCGGTGCATCATCCTGCTCAACTAAGTATCGACCCCCCAAAATGGACACACCCTTCAATAATGCAAAACGGCACCAGCCTTGCTCACGTAAGTATCGACCTCAGCAGTTCAGTTTCTACAACAGGTACATCTTTCCCAACGGTGTAGCCTGGCGGAAGTTCTGTCCTTGCGTTCCCCGAAAACACAACCCTTCCGTCAAGTGCATCAATCCCCGCAAATATCGGATAGATCTTTTTTACCTTGACAAGCCAGAGCGGCCTGTCTTTGTTGATAAGCAGGAGTGGATCAGCCGGAAGGGGTTGTCCGTTGAGCGACAGTTCACCGATTTTTTTGGCAACCTCCGCAGGAATGGCGGGTGTTGTCCGGATGGCCTCCTTCGGGGAGGAAAAGAGAGACAGCCGGAACGAAACAATATCTCCATCAACCGGGTCAACCTCAACCGTAAAGTGCTCATTCATCACCGCAACACCATCCGCATATCTGAACCAGGTGAACTCATAAACTCCCTGGTAAAGTTTTTTCTCACCGGCAAACGAAAGCTCTTTTTTATAGGGATCAGGGACATATTTCTCAAACGCTCTCTCTGCTATTTCCCTCATCTTCTCAGAAGAGAAAAACTCTTTTCCTGAAGAGGCAAGGCTGTCATCCCTAAATCCAAATATCGAGTTATCGGAAGGATTGACTAAAACCGATAATTCCAGCTTCCGGTCAAATTTCGCGGCAATGAGCTCAAAGTCATAGTCAAACATGGTTGGCAGCTCCCCCACATTGAGAAACTTTTGTGCAGCTTGAATGACTCCCATTTTTTGTTCTTTGTCAAAATCCAGGCTTATGCCGTAGAGGATGTTGGAATGGGCGCCAGCTTCAATGGACAACAAGAAAAAAAAGAAAAAGGGAACGAAATACGCAAATCCCTTTTTTTCAGATGGCATCTCAACTCCCCTGTTGCTGTTGGATAAGGCTAACAGCCCCCGACCATCGAAGGCAGGTTCTGGATGCTTGACGGAAGCGAACCAGCAGGGCTTCCTGAGCCGCCCGAACTTGCAGCCGGAGTTACCTTTCCGCTTGAGCCGCCTATCGTCATTTTCCCCTCATCTAAAGCAACCTTTAATCCCCTGAGCTGAAGTGCCTGCACTGCAGTAATCAACAAAAGCACTACAAGGGCAATTGCCATTATTGTTGTTTGTTTCATTTCTTGTCCCTCCGTTTGAATCTTTTTTTCCTCAGTGTTTTGAATTCCATTTATTTGACCTTAACATCCGCCGACCATTCCCGGAAGGGATTCGAGCGCGGAAGCATCTCCACCAGCTATCTTTGATGCAAGGTTTATCATATCTTTCGGGAAAAAGAGCGTTTTCCATCGCATGACCTCTCGTAAAACCTCTGCATCAGTATAATCGGTGTATGCCGTTAGGTAAAGGGTGACTGCAAGGAGCGCTGGGTTGTGCTGGCAGCCGCAGACCGAATTGCCGTTTTTATCAGCACCTGCAGGCCCTACCCCGCAGCAGTATTCGCAGGAAACCCCTTTCGGAGTGCTTGCAAGGTTCACATACCGTTTGAACGCCTCTGGATTGCTCTTCTCAACTTCAGCCTTGAGCGGCCTGAACATTTTGGAAAGCGTCGAAAGCGCGTTAACCGGGTCATCAAACGTTACCCCTAATTTTTCCCCATATTCAGGGGTTCCCGTGGGAAACATCATTGCCATAACCCCATCCGCGCCGCCTGCCTCACTCAGGGGAAAGACCGCAGCAACCGTTTGGGCGGTTGATTGGAGCCCATCAAGGTTCACCTTGCTTAGGTCGCCTTTGCCCGCAAAAACAGATGTCTTCGAGCTTCCAAACCCGAGGATGCTTATCCCTGCATTGGAAAGGGAACTTATCTGGACTTGGTTGATGACTACCATAACTACAACTGCCCCAAGAAGTGTAATATTCAGAGGATTGAATGCCTTCTCCTCTGTTTTATGGGTTTTTCCCCTTTCTGCCCCATGAACCTTCTCATTTATCTCTTGATCATGCTTGTGTTCCATTATCCCCCTCCATGCTTGTGTTTCGAAAATCCTTATTTTATTCCCTATATTTGTTTAGCACCCTAAAGTCGAAATCATTTATCTATCGACGGCGAGCGCGTCGCGGGGGGTCGCCCCATCCGGGGACGCAGCGCCTGAGGCGTATCGTCTTGATTTCGAAGGTGCTAAACAAATACTATTCCCTTATTTCCTTAACCACCCTACTTTTATTCCCTTATTTCCTTAACCACTCTTCCTCAAATCTACTCCATTTAACCCTTCATCTCTCTTTCAACCACCCACTTACTTATCATAACCCTTCTTCAAATATACTCACTTTAACCCCCCTAGGGAGTTCTTCCCGATATTTAAATAAGCTGAAATTATAGGGAAAGAATAGGGAAAATATATAAATCTTGGCCTAACTCTTTGGTCCCATGGGGGAAAGAATAGGGAAAGGAAAAGGCATCTTGTTTA
>JACPII010000029.1 GCA_016188175.1 Candidatus Woesearchaeota archaeon
AGCAGATTAAAGGCTATGCAGGGTTTGATTGTCAGATGAAAACATACAAGGGGAGGATAGAAAAGAAGATTACCATCAAACTTGTCGGCGATGCCGAGATTGCCTTTCAGGATTTGCAGAAGCTTGTGGGTGAGCAGCGCATGAAGGGAGTTACCAGTTCCAAAGAAATTTCCTTGCTCAATGGCATTGGCAGGATTTTTGACATTCTCGTGAGCAACCCTTTCTACGGAGAGAATGCAAAGAAAAGCCTGATACCGCTGGAATATCGGAACCGATATGGGGCAGAAAACCTTTTCATTGCTGATCTGCCAGATTACTGGAGGATGGTATACACCCTTGAAAGCGATGAGATTGAGATTATTGCTTTTATTCTGGATATTGTTGACCACGACTTGTATAATAAAAAGTTTGGATTCAGGAAAAGATAATCCTTCACCTTTTAGAAAAAAAGGAAGGTAAGCAGGAATTAGGGAAGAAGGCGAGGGTGGCGCGGATAACTGTTCCGGGGGAGGTTATGCAGAAACAACAGGAATTTCTTGGGCTTGTTCGAAAAAATAATTATGCATCAGATTACTCGCCCTAAGATGGGGAGAATAACGAAGGGCAGCCTAAACCCTTACCTTATACTCAAAATAATCATCTCCTTCTTTATGTTTTGAATTTTAGCTTTTGGAGTAGATTACCGTGTTAAAATATAAGGCGATAATGATGTTTTTATTTACCATGTTAAATTAGAAAGCTTTATATACTTGTTTATTTACCATGTTAATAATGGCCACAGAAGAGAACCTCAAAAGCGGTTTCCATGAGTTTTTCTATGGCGGTATTGATGAAGAGGGAAAGGAAAGATTCAAATTGGCAGTGACTGCTTATTTCAAAGCCATCACTCAGCTTTGCGATCTCCTTATCCTCAGAAAACGCGGCTTTGCCCCGACAAGCCACTCGGAAAGGTTTAGGGTTTTAGAGCGCTCATTCCCCGCGATATACGGTTCGGTGGATAAGATATTCAAGACATACCTGGACACATATCAGATCCCCATAACAATAGAATCTTGCAGTGTCGTAAAAAATGAAATCAAACAAATCATCCACCATGGACGCCTTGCAGAAGATTTCAAGGAAGCTCTTGCAAAAATACAAGGGAAAAATTCTTGATATCTTTGTCTTTGGCTCATTTGTAAGGGGGAAGTTCAGGCCTGGGGATATTGATATTGCTATCTTGCTAAAGAGCGTGTCCGAACAGGAAATAAGCGATTTAAGGGAAGAAGCCGAAAAGACATTCACTATCCCCGTCCATCTTAATCTCTACCGCTTTGAGGATATGTATCGCAGTGAAATCTATAGGACATTTTTGGAAGAAGGTATATCCTTGGTTGATTTGAAGCCATTGCACCAAAAGATTGGCTTTGAATCGGGCTCCATCTTCAGTATAGATATAAGGGATTTACCCAAGAGTAAAAAAGTTTTGTTTTCATATGCATTGCATGGGAAAAAGAAGATGGCAGGGGCCCTTTCTTCTGCTGGAGGGGGGGAAATTGGGAGGGCTGTTTTTTATATCCCGATTAGTCATGTTGATAAGTTTAAGGAATTCCTCGAGTTTTGGAAAGCCGAATTTTTCATGATGAAGATATTAAAAGAGTGATCTCTGCCTACACCCCCAACTTAAACATCCACTTTATATTCAAAATATTCATCCCAGGGGTTTTCCAGCTTCATCATCTGTTCCATCGTCAGTTTCTCAAAATATCTCCTGAACGGCCTCATGGAATTTCCGTGGGCTGATATGGCGACATTGACCTTTTCCCTTTTCATCTTTCGAATAAGATCCCTGAGGAAGGACATCACACGTTTTTCGACCATCTGGATGCTCTCCCCGTTTTTTGGGCATTCGTAATAATTACGCCTGATTTTCATAACTTGCTCATCCCCCAATCTCTCCATAAGCGCGGCCTTTTCCTTTGGCGGGAGGGGCTTTATCTTTCCAGACTTTACAAGCTTCCGGTAAGCTTTATTCCCTTCAACTTTTTTTTGGGTCCTGTGGTATTTTCCCTGGAGAGCCCCATAGCTCCTTTCGATAATCCTATCGTCGGTAATGATCTCCCTGCATTCAGGATGGAACCGTAAAACGGGCTTCAAGGTATCTTTTGACCTCCTTTGGTGGGTTTGGTAGGCAACATCAATCCGCTTATCCTTCAACTTCTCTGCGATGAGATTTGCCTGTTCCCTTCCCAATGGGGTTAAGTTGGATTCTTTCCACCCAGTAAACCGCTTATCCCGGTTAAAATAGGTCTGGCCGTGGCGAAAAAGAAAGATGCTGCATGTTTTTGGTCCACCCACAGGGGGACATCGAAAGAGCCCTCTTATAAACTTTTTGTTATCTGACTAACGGTAGGAATGCTGGTCGCCGGGGAATTGGCCCGTTTTTACTTCCTTGATATAATTCTTTACTGCAGCCCGTATGTCTTCGTTCAGGGCGGCGTAGCGTTTGGCAAACTTCGGGGTGTGGCCTTCATACATGCCGAGAACATCATTGATGACCAGCACCTGGCCGTCGCAGTAAGGGCCTGCGCCTATCCCGATGGTGGGAATATTGATCAATGAGGTGATCGTTGAGGCAAGGGATGCCGGAATCGCCTCAAGGACTATGGCAAAGCAGCCTGCTTTTTCGAGCGCCTTTGCTTCCTGAACAATCTTTTCGGCGGCCACACGGTCTTTTCCCTGGACCTTAAACTCCTCAGCTGTCTGCGGGAGCAAGCCAACGTGGCCCATGACAGGAATCCGATTTGCCGCAATCACTTTTGCAATCTCGGGTTTTCCTTCTATCTTCACTGCGTCAGCGCCTGCATCGATGAGGAGATGGCTGTTTTCCAACGCCTGTTCCGGGGATGCGTCAGCCTGAAACGGAAGATCCGCGACAATAAATGACGTAACCGCCCCGCGGCGGACTGCCCCGGTGTGCCTTACCATATCCTGCATGGTCACTTCCCTTGTCGTTTCGCAGCCCAGGACGACATTCCCTAAAGAATCACCGACGATAATGATATCAACTCCTGCCTCGTCGAGCAGTTTTGCTATATTGCAGTCATAGGCGGTCAGTGCGGTTATCGCCTGATAGCCCTTCATCGCCCGGATCTTTTCTAGGGACATACATTTCAGAAAATACCGTCCGTTTATAAACGTTGTTCAAAACATCGGCCTTATTTTCCTTCGGCTTTGAGAATACAAATCCTTAAATTCATCAAGACTGCAGGTCATCCAATACCTTGCACATCACCAGCGGGAATGTTATGGTCACGTCCCCCATGACTGTTATGGCATCTGCGTCACCTTTGATCTTGCCCCAGGATTTTGCCTCCTGGGTTGTTGCTCCGGATAAGGAGCCGGCGTATGCGTGTGCCGTCGTCATATACACTGCGTAATCAAGCCCGCCCCTGAGAAGGTTTGCAAGGATAGCATGGTGCTTTGCGACTCCGCCCCCTAAGATGATAGCACCCGTTTTATTGGCGTCAAGCGTCGTGGTGAACAGGTGGTGCATATCACCAGCTGCATCCAGTATGAAATCGGGGTGCTTTTGCCTGAAAAAGTATATCTGCATCCCCAGCGCACCGTCGGTAATTGCGGGGCAGAAGATCGGGATGCCGTTTTTTGCAGCCTGGCGGATGAACGAATTTTTATCATCCATCATATTCCCCAACTCCCGTAAAAAATCTGAAACAACCCACGTTTTTCTTTTTTGATAGATCTGCTCAAGGATAGGCCCTGCACTATCTTCAAAGCTGCTGTACGTTTCGTTGGGGACAAAGATGTTTCCAATCCTGTTGATGCCTTGTTTTCCCAATTTGAGGTCGTCAGCGTCAAAGGTGCCTTCAAGAAACTTTAGGCCTTTGGCCTTCATCATGTCTTCTTCGATGGAACCTGCCGTCGTGATGACAGCATCCACAAACTTCATCTCGATGAGCTGGGCAAAAAGGCCGCGCAATCCCGAGGTTACCATATTTGACGTGAACGTAAGGATGATAATTGCATTTTCTTTTTTCATCCGCTTGATGATTTCCGCTGCTTTTCCCACATGGATAGCCTGGTACCCTATCGAACCCAGCTTTTCGACGAATGAGCCGACGCTCATCGACTTTTCGTAACGGAAATCTTTGATGTGCTTTTCCATCTACACTACCTCCACCTTAGGCTTTTCAAGATCGCAGAAATCTGATGAGAAGGTATAAGCGCCGGCGTTCAAAAAAACGATGCAATCTCCCACTCTTGCCCTCGGCATGGAGACCTTATTCCTGAATATATCTAATCCATCGGGGGAATTCCCACGGATAGCATGATAGCAGACCGGCCCTTGGGCATTCGTCAACAGGGGCAGCTGGAGGCCTGCGATGAGGGTATCCATAGAAGAATTATACAAAGAGGAATCGACTGTCAGGCTCCTTATTTTTCCCTGCTCCCTCACTTGGATGACACGGCTGACCAATATTCCGGCTGGCCCGACAAGAAACCGCCCCGGCTCGAGGATGAGCCTCATTTTTGGGAATAATCCATGGAACCTC
>JACPII010000112.1 GCA_016188175.1 Candidatus Woesearchaeota archaeon
ACGAAGGAAAACGGGGAGAATAGGAAGGAGCAATCCTTCTTGTTCGACCTAAAGAATTCTCATGGATATTAAGCTCCTATCGGAGCGGCTCTGCAATCTTCAAAACTCCCGATGGGCTGTACGATGGCCCTGCGTCCCCGTAAGGGACGTCCCCCCGCGACGGTCTGGCTGTTTTTTTTGGATTGAGTTTTGACCTTAGGATGGCAGAGCCGCTCTTAACGGAGCTTAATACACCCAGAAAAAGGCACCTTTTAATAGGAACGTTCTTTTCTCCGAATTATGTGGAGCCTCCTGAAAAAGTTCTTCCATGTAAAAGGGGAAACTGACCAGGCACAACTACCTCAGGAAATCTTGATAGGAGAACTGCCCGGGTGGTATGAAAAAAAAGCCAAAACACAATGGGATGCTTTCCTTGCCGAAATAAAAGAATTGCAGCACAGCCTGGATAATAAAAAATCAGAAGTTGAGGAAGCTATCGACGCCCTCCAGAACGCAACACTCCCCAACCCCAGCATCTCCGTTAAGGAAAAACAATATCTCGAAGGGAATAAATCTTCTTATATCATGGGGACTTCGCAATTCCTCAAATCACTTGCTATCCCGGATGAGCATGGCCAAATCCTCCAATACCCCGGCATCTTCACCCAAAACCTTGAAAAATATGCAAAAGCGACTATTAGGCCTTATCAGATTCTCCAGCAGTTCTTAGCCCATGAAGGCAGAGATGTTGCCATCGCCATCAAAGGGATCGAGGATGTCCACGTCGCCCTCGCCGAAAATATCAAGTCCTCAAACATGTTGTCCATCAAGGCTGCAAAAGAAGCTATTGCCCAGCTCTCCCATCGGAACTCGAAAAAAAATGAATTGAAAAATTCAATCGCTGCCCTCGAAAAGGAGCTTGCTGCAGCAAAGGAGGAGCTTGCAAAGCATGAAAAAACCCTCAAGGCCCTTCAGGCTTCACACCCCTACAAATGCCTTTTGGAGCTTAAGGCAGAGAGAGAAGTTCTCCAAAAGCGCCTCAAAGATTCCAAGGATAATGTTCTTCAGCAATTTTCCATCCTCGATGATGCCCTCCAGAAGTTTGGAAGGGTATATTTCGAAGATGAAGGGCTTATCTCCCATTACCTTCTTGACCCTGCTGAAGCGCTGGAAAGGGACCAGGACATCAAGATGGGGGCAATCCTGGCCAAGATAAAAGATTCCATCGGAAAAGGCCAGATCGTCATGAAAGAAAAAAAGCGGGCGAAAATTGTTTCGATGCTGGAATCCCTTTCAGGCGAAGCACTGAAGGCGTCGAGAGAAGTGATTGTAGAGATAAAAAATAAGATCCTGGACCTGGACGAAAACATCAAAGGCAATCCAGCATTGCAAAAAGAGCAGGTTCTTAAGGATGCTATCGGGCACCATCAACACCTTATCTCCAGCTCACAAAGGAAATACGAAAACCTCCAGAAAGATTATGGTGAGATTAATATCGGGCCGCTAAAGGAACAGGTGGCATGCCTTGTCCGGGAAACAATAAATATAAATATTACCCTCAAAGAGAACCCTCCGGGGGATTAGAGAACATGATTGGCCTGCCAAAAATCCAGGATGCCGAATTGGAAGGGAAGGTAGTTCTTGTCCGCGTTGACCATAATGTCGTAAAAAAGGGAAAGATCGATGATCCCTATCGGATTGAGCGTTCTAAAAAAACTGTTGAATATATCCGTGGACATCATGGATTTCCTGTTTTGATGACTCACATCGGAAGGCCAAAGGATGAGAAAACAGGTAACATTTCCATCGATGAAGAGGATTCCATCCGCCCCGTTGTGGAATACCTGGAACAGAAGTGGGGCTGCAAAGTATTGGTTCCAGAGATAGATCAGGCAATGATCTCTCCAAAGGGGATACCTCGCCTTGAAGCTGGCGCCCAAAGGGCAGTTGAATCGTTGAAAGATGGGCAGGCAGACATCGTTTACCTCAACAACACGCGATGGTATACAGGTGAAGAGGACAAGGAAGGGAGCGCAAGAAGCCAGCTGACAAGTGATTTTTCAGCCCTTGCAGATGTTTTTGTCAATGACGCCTTTGGCAGCCATCAAGCCCATGCATCAACCTTTTGGATCGCGAAGGAACTCCCCAGCTTTGCTGGATTTCTTTTGCAGGAGGAGATTGAAAAGCTCTACGCACTTATCCATATCAAGGGCTCCGCCCGTCCATTCCTTGCGATTGTCGCCGGTGAAAAGATAAGCACAAAAATCGGGGCGCTTTCCGCCCTCAGGAAAAACGCAGACCATCTTCTTCTGGGAGGCTTGCCTTTAAACGCCGTCCTCGCCGCGAAATACAATGTTGCAATCCATGATGTCAGCCCCGAAGAGGTCGAAGTCGCGCAAAGATTGTTAGATGAAGACAAGGCAGAAAAAAAGCTGCTTATTCCAGATTCCGTTGTTGTTTCTCAGGTCCCTTGCTCCAAAGACAACAAGCGCACCGAAGGTTCCTATCAGAAAGTTACCCTCACTTACGGGATGGATGGAAAGGACATCGGATTTGTGTATGATGTCCATCCAGACAGCTTTGCATCGCCAGCGATTAGGGACAGTATCGCCCATGCTTCAGCGATATTTACCAACGCCGTCATGGGTTTTGACAAAGCAGGCTTTGCCGAGGGCACCCGTGCATTGTACGGCCTTATTTCCCAAGCCGATGGAAAACAATATTTTGGCGGTGGAGACACCTTAAAGGCCCTGCAAAAATACGCCCCTGAACTTTACCGAAAAGCAGTTGATACCCCCGAACGATTCACCCTTTTTACCGGCGGTGGAACTATCCTCTCCGGCTTTGAAAGCCACGGGGTCGAAGGGATGAAAGTCATCCAGGCGCTGATGGAAAGCAAGAAAAAGTTCTCCCTTTGAGTTCGCAGGACATTCTGTTTCCCCGTAGATAGTTTTTTCGCCATAGTAGATGTCCTCTTGAGTTTGCCGCATCCGGTTATTGAGACTATCCATCAGTAGTGAATAAACAAATAAGCTTTTAAAGAATAGGCCACCTTCTTCGGTTTACTACGAACGAAGGCGGAGGAAAAAACATGGCCGGCAATAATAACAAAGCATGGGTGATGAGTGTCATTTTGGGCATTCTTGGGGTGATCGTTTCATCGGGGATTTACATTTACATCGCTTGGACAACCGAGCGGATTTTTGGCATCGTCGCACTTCTCTGTGGCCTCATTGGTGGGGGCGCTGCAGGGCTTGGGTACAGGCTGGGAAGGGGAGAGATAACGTCAGCCGACTCAGCAAAAAAGTTCCTTGCGGTTACTACCCTTTTCGGATTTCTTGGAGTTGCAGGGGCATATATCGGGCCATACCTCATATTTGGATCGATGGGGCTTCCGTTTTCCGCCTACATGGAGTTGATCGAATTCGATATCATGGACGTTATATTCATCGTGTTTGGAACACTTGCAGGCAGGGGAGCTGGAAAGTCTATCGGAAGGACGATAATGGTGAGGGGTGCGATCAACAAGCACCTTGCTCAAGCCAGCGTTGCAGCCATGGATAAAAGCGCAAAGAAGGGAAAAAAGTAAAAACCCAAAAAAGGATACCCCCTTAACCGTATTTTCTCGGGCCTGCCTATTGGCCAGATGATCTGGTTGCCATCACAGCACTCTGGCAACTTGATTATGCACCATTCCTATCGTCAGCAATGGTGTATAAAAACTTAGGTGTCAGGACACTATCAGAGTTATCGTTACACAAGAAACGGCAACGCCACCAAGGCGACAATCGATATGAGCTTGATGAGGATATTCAAGCTTGGCCCTGCAGTGTCTTTCATAGGGTCTCCGACCGTGTCCCCGATGACTGCAACTTTGTGGGCCTCACTTCCCTTCCCCCCCAATTTCCCGTCTTCGATGTATTTCTTGGCATTATCCCATGAGGCTCCCGCATTTGCCATAAATAATGCAAGGAGAAACCCTGTCGCCGTAGCCCCGACCAATAATCCGCCAAGCGCTTCAACCCCAAAAAAATAGCCGACGATGAGGGGAGCGAGTACAGCCAATAGTCCGGGAAGCATCATCTCTTTCAGGGCAGCGCCGGTAACGATCGCAATGCACCTGTTTGAGTCAGGCTTCGCGTTCCCCTGGCGCAGCCCTTTTATGGACCTAAACTGCCTCCGCACTTCGCTGATGACCGAAAATGCGGCTTTGCCGACGGAATGGAGCGCAAGCGATGAAAAGATGAACGGAAGCAGTGCCCCTAAAAATATCCCCACAATAACCAAGGGAGAGGTGATTGAGATCAAAAATTCTTTTCCCGCAAGTTGAGAAGCTACCTGAACAAAGGAAGCGAACAACGCTAACGCGGTTAAAGCAGCTGAGCCGATCGCAAACCCCTTTCCCATCGCAGCAGTTGTATTTCCGACAGAATCCAGATGTTCGCAGCGTTTCCTTATGTTTCCACCCAAGCCAGCCATCTCCGAGATTCCAGCGGCATTATCCGCCACAGGCCCATAACAATCGGTTGCTAACGTCATCCCCAGCGTTGAAAGCATACCGACAGCAGCGATCGCAATGCCATAAAGACCCCCAAAATGGTACGAAACAAGGATAGCAGCCCCGATAGCAAAAACAGGGATTACCGTTGATGCCATGCCCAGGGAGAGCCCCTCGATGATATTGGTAGCCCCGCCGGTCAATGACGCTTCTGCAACCGCTTTCGTCGGCCTCCGGCCGTTGGAAGTAAAATACTCAGTGGAAATTCCGATGACAAGCCCGGCAGCGAGCCCCGAGAGTACAGAAAAGAAAATCCGGACTCCCTGCTCGCCAGGTATAACCTTTGTAGCAAGAAAATAGCTGCCGAGAGCAACGATAAGCGACGAAGCCCAAACCCCCCTATCGAGGGCGCGCTGCGCCTTTTCCCCGGATGCCTTAACAAAGCCCATGCCGATTATCGATGCAACAATCCCGAGGGCAGATAACAATAACGGAAAAATAACCAGGACAACACCGCTTCCGCCCAACGCAAGGCCGGCAGCAGAGCCGATGACCATCGCCGCGATGATGCTCTCGACATAGCTTTCAAACAAATCAGCGCCCATGCCTGCAATATCTCCCACATTATCCCCGACATTATCAGCGATTACGGCCGGATTCCGGGGATCATCTTCCGGGATTCCGGCTTCAACTTTCCCGACGAGGTCCGCTCCAACATCCGCTGCTTTTGTGTAGATGCCGCCGCCGACCCTCGCAAACAATGCGATTGAGCTTGCACCGAATCCAAAAGAATATATCAGGTAAGGGTCCCGAAACAACAGGTAAAAAATCCCGATCCCCAAAACACCCAGCCCGACTACCGCAAGGCCCATCACAGAACCAGAAGAGAACGCGATCAAAAGCCCCTGGTTGAGGGATTTCTTTGCTCCCTGTGCAGCCCGAACGTTTGCTTTTGTCGCGACACCCATCCCGATATAGCCGGCCAGCGCCGATGTAAATCCTCCTGCAACAAATCCGACGGACTGCTTCCAGCTCCCAAAATAGAGGAGGAGCATTGCAATAATGATCACAAACCCGGAAAACACAAGATATTCTTTTTTGAGGAATGTCAGCGCCCCGTCATGGATAGACCTGCTTATTTCCTGCATCTTCTGGTTTCCAGGATCAAACCCAAAAATCCTTTTGGACTTTTGCAGGGCGACAGCTAATGCAAGGATACCGATGAGCATGCTTATCCCCACCGCCCAAGATTCAGGTAAAGCCATTGTCCTATGAAACAGCCAGGCAAGGGGTTATAAAAAGTTTTCCACTAGGCGCATCATCAACCAAAGTAACCTAGTTTAGTGTTGTTAATCTTGAAAAATTATTTGACCACTTTAGAGTAACAAAACAATAGAAATGTTTAAATAAAGGGCTTAAGCCCACTGAAGCCTGGGTAGAAAAACAGGCAGAGTATCATGGCAGAGGAAGAAAAACCAGGGCATGGTGAAGCCCACGGCGGGGGCTCTGAGCTTGAAAAAAAAGTTGATGATAAAGAAAGCAAAGGCTTCATCGGGAAGGCTTTTGACACCGTTTTTAATGTGGGGATGGCTGCAGCCACGACAGCATTGTCCATGGCTACCGTCGGTCCCGTAGGGCCAATCGTTGGCGGCGCTTTTGGCGCAGGGATAGCCATCGGCAATTTCATCAAAGGAGGTTTTTATAAGGGATTTGACGCAGCAATAAAAGCTTATTCAGCGATTAACGCAGTGATATATCCTATTATCTCTTTAGGAAATGTGACATTCCCCCTTATCCCCAATGGAACGTGGGTTGGAAAGATAGCCAGGACATTGTACGCAACTACTGCTTACAACGCGGCATTTGTTGGATCCTTTCGTGCAGCCCACCACCTCATCGATAACAAGTTCAACCCGACGGGTTTAGGTAAAGCAATCTCCAAGAATTTTTGGGCCCAGAGCAGCCGGGTAGGATTTGGATTTTTGCCCGGCTACGCATTGGTCGCAAACGGTGTCCATTCCCTGTGGGGAATTTCTCCCTTCGCATGGAACGCACTTCCTTTCGGTGTCTATGAGTCTCTCGCCCCCCTTGGAGCGAAAAAAGAAAAAAAGGAAGAAAAGGCAAAGGCACCCGCTTCCCATTATATGCCGTATCCGGCGTATGGGGTAAGGCATTAAACCAAGAGAAAGGTCAGAGTGCTCAGTTATTTTTCCCAAGCGTAGTGATTCCCGGCAAATACGGAGCCAAAACCCTCGGAATCTTTACCGTCCCATCCGCCTGCTGGAAATTCTCAACTATCGCACGGAGCACTCTTCCGGTTGCAAGGGCTGTTGAGTTCAGGGTGTGGACAAACTCTTTCCCCTTCTCAGAGGAATACCTGATATTCAGCCTTACGGCCTGGTAGGTTGTGCAATTCGAGCAGCTGACCGCCTCCTTGTACGCTTCCTCGCGGGGCATCCACACTTCGAGATCATATTTCTTGGCCGCAACGATGCCGATATCGCCCGTGCATATGTTGACGACACGGTAAGGCAGCTTTAACTTCTGGAAAATCTGCTCTGCATTATGGATCAGCTGCTCATGGATTTTCCAGGAATCCTTTGGGTTGCAAAACACGAACTGCTCGATTTTATTGAATTGATGGACGCGGAACAGGCCTTTCTCATCGAGCCCGTGGCTCCCGATCTCTTTACGGAAGCAGGGGCTGACACCGCAGAGCTTCAGCGGAAGCTTCCCCTCCCCGATGGTCTTGTCCATAAACATCGCCGCAATCGGATGCTCAGACGTTGCAATTAGGAACAGCTCTTCATTGTTTCCCCCTTCGACCTTATACATCATGGTTTCAAAGTCTTTCAGGTCGGTAACCCCTTCATAGGGTTTCCTCCTCAGCATCAACGGAGGCTCAAC
Organism: Candidatus Woesearchaeota archaeon; assembly: GCA_016188175.1. Classification (GTDB taxonomy): domain Archaea; phylum Nanobdellota; class Nanobdellia; order Woesearchaeales; family JACPBV01; genus JACPII01. Next base: position 7,385 of record JACPII010000112.1, read on the forward strand.
GACGGTAAACCCTTTTTTGACGAGAAAGTCTAACGCAAACCTCTGCAATGCAAGCTCCACTAATGCCAAGTCCCCAAGAAGGTAATGGAACCCTTTCCCTGCAACGACGGAAGCATCCTCAAAATTCACCAACCCGAGCTTTTCAAGCAATTCCCCGTGGTTCTGCAGCGTAAACTTGAATTTCGGCTTCTTTCCCCAGCTCCTCACGGCCCTGTTTTCGCTTGAATCCTTCCCAAAAGGGACCGACTCATGGAGGGTGTTGGGTATCCTCATGAGGTAGAAAGTTATTTTCTCCTGGATTGCTGCAATCCTCTCTTCGGCAGCCTTAATTTCGCCCGGGAGCGCTTTTGCCTTTGCAACAGAACCAGAGATGTCTTTCCCTTGTTTTTTCAGCTCATTGATCTCCAGTGCGATAACATTCCGCCGGTGCCTGAGTTCCTGGCATTCCTGCAGGAGATTCCTGTATTCGATGTCTTTTGCAACAAGGTCGTCCAGCCAGCCTATCTTCTCCTGGTCCTGCCGCTTTTCAAGGTTTCTCCGGACCTCTTCTGGATGTTCCCGGATTAATCTGATATCGAGCATAACAGGAAGAAAGACAGCCCTGATTTATATATATAGCGGGTGGCATATCAGAAACCGCTATGTGCACGCTGGTGGCTTTAGCCACCAATAACCGGGCGATTCCTGAGCAGGCTCAAAAACTCCCAACACGCTCAGGACCTAAGTGCGGAGTTTTTAACAAAACTTAGTAAAAGAAAAAAGTTTTGCATAAACTTGTTTGCCTTTTACAACTTATAGGCAAGGACATTAATTTTCGTAGGTGGATATCCTTGCCTATATTGGCGGACTTTAACAAATATAATAGCGGAACTGATTAATTATAGGAAATAACCTTAATTTTCGTATGTTTTAAAATGATTGTAAGGTTATTTCCTAATAAGCAAATCACTTTTCGCTGTAAACAAAGTTACGATTATTAAAGTGATTTGCTATAACATATTTTTTCCGCTATTATGTTTGCCGGATGTAACAAATGTTTTAATTACTTACGTCCGGCATTATATCATCCGGATATTAAAGTCCGCGGCTATAGAAGGCGAAATCTATTATGCGTTACTACTGTCGCCTTCTAACCTTAAGAAACATTTAAATAAAGAGAACCTGAAGGAAGAGGAAAGAGGTTTCCCAATGGAAAAGAGCTTTTTTATCCTAGGTATATTTGCCGCCTTTCTTTCCCTTTATTCAATCCTCGTTCTCGCCCCAAGCCACCCGGAGTTTGTTGGATGCGCCGGCGAAGGCGCCTTTTGCGGAGGGATAGCAGGCATTTCCTGCTGCGAGGGATTCGACTGCAGCATCAAGGAGAATTTTCCAGATGCAGGAGGGATTTGTGTACCCCAAACCAACAGCTGTGAAAGCTACACTTATTCCAACTGCCCTTCCACTTGTATCCGAACCTGCGTACCCTCGTCCTGTTCCCCGGATGGAAGAATATGCACGAAGGATTGCGGTGGTCCTGGAAGTTGTAAAGAAAAAGTATCAGGTGTGGTTTGTCCCGGCGTATATAAGCCGGTCTGCGGAAATGATGGCACTGCCTACCCAAACAACTGCGAAGCCAAACTTGCAGGAGTTGCCGTTGCCTGCCCCGGACAATGCCCATGCTCAGAAACCTGCATCCTAAAGGAGAGTGATTGCCCAATACTTTGTTCGACCTGCGCCCCAGGTTATACTGGCGGCGGTTGTTCTGCTGGGCTTAACCGCAACACATGTTCCTGCATCTCACCACCCCCCTGCACCATTTCAATCTGTTCAGAATTCCCCATTCCATTCTGCGAAGGGGAACTGATAGATCAGGGAATAGATAGCCAAGGCTGCCCTTTGCCGCCGAAATGTGTCTCATCGTGCAGGCCAAAAGTCTCCGAGTTATTTTCCCAAGCAGGTGGTTTTGATAAATTTCTGATTACTGAACCCATCGGTGATGCAGTATTTTTGAGGGCTGATGGGGGCTCCCAGGAAAATATTATCGAGGGTAACCCTGCCCTCCAGTTTATTGCAGATTACTCAGCGAGCATCAAGGCAATAGTTCTTGTGTTCGACTATGAAAAAGGCGTGAGGGAAGAAGTGGAGAAAGTTGCAGCTCGCTTGGGCCTTTCCCTAAAAGAGTTAGAAGGGCGCTTTTATTATTACAAAGAGGATTTCTCTGGCGAGTCTCCCGAATCCGTCCGTGCACTTTGGTCGCATGACAACCATATTGTACTGATTGACGCATATGTCAAGCGCCCAAGCCCTATGCAGGAAGACAGTTTCGTTGATGTAGTTAAAGGTTATTTGGGGCGTTACCCGAGTAAAATAAGCCAACAAGAGGTTTGCTCTGAAAACGACGGTGGAATAAATCCCTACACCTTTGGGGGGGTTAAAGGAAAAAATATTGGAGGAGAATTTGTCACATGGGATGATTTTTGTGGAAAAGAAGATGCCTGGATTACAGACCCAACCTCTATTGGAGAACATTATTGCTCCGAAAAAGGAGTAGTAAATGGGGATAATCCTTCAAGCCAGCCATTGGTGTTCCACTGTATCAATGGATGCAAGGGTGGTGAATGTATAGACCTCATTCGTGCAGTGACGGTTGTGTTTGAGGAAAGACCGGAAAACTCTTTTTTAAATGCCCCCCTGACTATTCTGGTGCAAAACAACGGCCCAGAGACCATTAATCTTAATGACTTTGATTTTATGGTCACTAACAGGAGATCCTCAAGCAAAATAAGTCAGATTAAATTTGACATTTTCCAGATAGATTCCAAGGAACTTGCCCCGGGGGAATATTCAACCATCATTGTCGAAAGCAGGCCATCCTCCCCCCACTTCATCGCAGAGGAGGATTGTGGGAGAAAAATCAAAGTCGGATTTATACGGACGGGCTCCAAACAAACCGAAGACCTTGTATCACTTTCAGAGATAAAGTTGGAGTGTTCCAGCTCCCAACCCGAAGGCCCTGACGCTTCTGTAGAAGACATAAAGTACCCCAGCACCATCGTTGCCGGACAGCCCTTCCAGGTTGATTTTATATTCGGAAACAAAGGCACGGAAACCCTTTCACAGGCCCGCTACTGCGATAAAGACTGTGGCGGCCCCTACCCTTTTATTATCATGTCCGAAGGGCTCATTGGCGGGAACTGCCACTATCAGGACTGCATCAACAACCCAAGGAAGTTTGTAAATCCTTTCATTGGGCCAACTCCACCCGGAGGAACCGAATTTGTTTCCCGGGAATTCCTCTTTGACAAACCAGGGATAAACAATATCACCGCAAGCGTCGGTTGGACATTCGGCCCTGCTGGACCCTTCATAAAAGATATTGACTTTGAAAACAATGAAAGGACCGTTTCTTTTGAGGTTCAGCCATCTGGACAGGATCCGGGCCTGAGCAGCAATTATGTGGTTCTCTTCGACATCGCCTTCCAAAATGGAAACCTGATGGCCGTCTGGCGCCTGACAGAATTAGGAAGAGAGATTGTCGAGAACCTCAATATCGGAAAAGATGTCGATATTGTTGTCGGAGTTGCCGAAGGGGAAGCCATGAAGGAATGGATTGCCGGCTATCATCAAGGTTTGATTGTTGCTCGGATCCCGCCTTTCCTGCTTTCTAGAAAAGGAGCATACCCTGTTACCATCCGCCTGGAAGGGTTCGACCCTCGATTAAGGGCCAAAGTCGATTTTACCCTCCTTTCCGGCCGGATTGATCTGATGGAAGAGTTCGGTAAAGAACCGCTTATATTCTCAGATGGAGTTTTCACCAAGATAGATCCAGAAGTTGCCCAGCTCCAGGTTGGATTTCTCTCATCCCTTGAAGACCTCGGTTTTAGGCGCTATCTTGCGTGCGGAGCAGAAAATAATGAAAGAGGGATGTATTTTAGCAAGCTTTCTTTTAAAGACCCCAACACTCTTTTGACCCATTTCACCATATTCCTCAAGGGTGGAACTCATTATGATTGTGCCGCTGTGCTTTCAAAGAGGGAAAAGCAGCCGATTGACATCTTAGATCCAAGCGATATCACGGTATGGAACGGTGAAATTACCACTCCCCCTTGTACCGACAGCAGCTGCTTCTGCCGCTCGGCATATGGCCGTGGCTTCTGGTGTGAAACCTTTGAGCAGGGATCCAAGATATGCGGTGCCCGCTTGAGGACCGAACCATCCGTTTTAGGCTGCGGCAGGAGTGGAGAAGAAAAGTTTTGTGTAACCTGCACTTCTTAATTGAAAAATAGTGTTAGGCCGGTCAAAACTTTATAGGATATTTTTTCCATCGTGAACTGCCGCCGGTTTCGCTCCGTACTCATCCCGCAATGGCTCTTGCGGACCCGGTTAGTAGAAAAGTAGGTTAGCAGCATAAGGTCAAATCCCTGAATTGATAAAGGGATAGCTGACAAGGGGGAAGTCCAATTTCGAATGCAAAGCATTCGCAAATTTGATACGAACCGAAGTTCGAACCACTTACGGGGAATG
>JACPII010000119.1 GCA_016188175.1 Candidatus Woesearchaeota archaeon
CTTCGGAATAATTATTTAGGGAAAATATTAAATACTTGCTGTTATATTTCCATTAAGCAATCTATCACCTCTTTTTCCCTGCGGGGCTACGTCGTAGCTCTGCGGGGTTTTTCTGCTCCTTCGATGAGGTCTAGATTATAGGCCGCTTCCCTGTATTGTGGATTGATGGAAAGGGATTTGCGGAAGTATTCTTTTGCGCCAGAATAATTGCCCTGGTCGCCATGCCATATGCCGAGGTTGTTATACGCCTCAAAATCCTGAGGGTCAAGCTCAATCGCCTTTGTAAACGCCGCAAAGGCATCCTGGGTGGCATTGGCGTCCAGATACAAAAGGCCAAGGGTGCTGTAAGCTTTCCCATAAGCAGGGGAGAGCTTGATTGCCTTCCGGAGGGCAAGTTCCGCAAGGGTAAATTGGCCGGTCTTGTAGGCAACCAATCCGAGATTTGCATGAGCCTTAAAATTTCCCGGATCCAGAAAAATCGCTTTTTGAAGTACGTCCTGGGCATCTTTGAATTTTCCCATCCTTTCCAGGGCAACCCCCAAATTTCCCAGTGCTGTTGAAGTCAGCGGAGGGACCTTGATTGCGCTTTCCCATAAGGTAAAATCATTCCTCCATTCCGCATTCCGGCTGACGGTAAGGATAGAAAACAAAAGGACAACGCCACAAACGGCAACGAATACCCCCTTCCGGAAAGCTGGATTTTGGAACTTGGTGATGAGCGAATGGATTAACCATCCGAAGAAAAGCGAAAAGCCGACAGAAGGGACATAGAGATAGCGCTCTGCAATGACCGTCTGCAGCGGGATGATCTGAGAAAAAGGAAGGAGCGCGGCAAAGATCCAAAATAGCGAAAACGACGCAGCCTTTGCTTTTTTTCTCAGCGAAAGCGCAGCCCCGGCAACGGCAAGGATGATAAAGAGTGAAAAAATAACTTTTGGCTGAAAAAAAGAACTTTTCGGGATGATGACTGCTGGGGCCAGGGTTAGGGGATAAGGGACAACCAGCAACCGGAAATATTTCGCAAAGACAACCACCATCGTCGTCAGCGTAAAGCCGGCCCCAAATCCACCGGCTCTCTGGATTACGCCGATAAGAAAAAACCGGATAAAGAGGTAGCCTCCAGAGATGGCTAAAAACGGCAGATAGGTTCGAAGCTTTATTTTCCTCCAACCCAAAAAAAGCAGGTCATACAATAGGATAAGGGGGGTAACAATCAACGCTTCTTCCGACGCAAAAACAGCAGGCAGGGCAGCGATCCAGGAAAAGTGGTAATGCATCCCAGCCCCCTTTTCCCGAAAAAGGATGTACAGGTAGATGGAAACGAGCAGCAAAAAAATCCCGGCCTGGTCGAATCCCGCAGTCATGTTCGCAACACGCTCGGTATGGATAGGATGGACCGCAAATATCACCGCAGCGGCAAGGGACCCGGCTCCGGGAGAAAGAAGCCTCCTTGCTATTAGGAACACAAGAATGGAATTGGAGAGATGGAGCAGGATGGACAAGGCATGGTAACCGAACGGCTTGAGCCCCGCGGCCTGATACATGAGGGAGTACACCACTTCCCGAAGAGGCCGGTAGAGCCGGTCATTGTCCTTCGCAAAAAAGGAAGGGATGTTCTCCAATTTCCGGATTTCCAGGTTTCCTTCAATGAAGATATGGTCATCATACGCAAACTCATTGAGAAAGGTGTTTGCAAACACTAAAAAGGTAAGTATTCCGATAATGAGTATTCCCCAGGTAAGGGGCACTTCTCTAGGTTCTTTAGAGTCTTTATTCCCATTAACTGTTTTATTCCTAACCCCATCAGCTTCTTTCGTTCCATAATATTCCCTTTCTTTTCCCTTCTCAGCCCCGCTGAATGCATCACCGGCCTCTGCCGTTGCTTTATCAGTTTCCTTATATTCCCCACCTGGTTCTTTGTTTCCTTTATCGGCCGCAATCACACCCGCGTCACCTTCGAAGGTTCCCGCATCAAAAGCGCCACGGTCTTCAGCCCCAATACTTTCCGAACGGGATTCTTCCCATTTCTTATCCGGTTCTTTCCTGCCTTCTTGATTCCTCGAAATGGGCTTATACCCCACAGCTTGCTGCGGATAGGATTTTTTATTTTTTTGAGCGATGCCCATCAGTTATTCTCCGTTTTTTGAATCCAAAAACAAATGCTCCGACGCTAAATCCGATGATGATTCCGATGATTAGCATCCCCAGCGTCACCACGGGAAGCTGGGTAAAGGAGACGGTATGGTTAGGCTTGAAATACATATCGAGATTGCTCACCTCAAGGGCATATTCTGCAAAGAGCAGCGCCGAATAAAGGTCCTCATTCTTGAGATTAGTTGCATATTCAAAGTATGAATAGCCTAATATCGGGAAATTCCCACGCTTGACCTGACTCAGGATGACTTCTTTAGCGATCTCAAGCTTTTTGTTAACAACATCTTTTACTTTTGATTCCTCAACCCCGCTAACTCCCAGGATGCTGTTGGACTCTGCCTTTGCCTGGGTTGCCTTGAAAAGGCACAGCTCGTACTGCCCCTCTTCCCGGTCCTTATGGGCCAGCTCAATCTCTTTTCTTGTTTGGGAAAGGGGGAGGTTAGGAAAGAACAGAAGGACGTACTGGGCGCGCTCCTCGGCTTCGGCAAGTTTTGTCTCGCATGAATCTTTTAACGCCTTCTGGTCTATCCGCAGGGGATTTCCGCGGTGGTCAAAAAACTTAAACCACGCAATAGCGGAATTCACCCGTTCAATAGCATACGAAAGCTTGAACAGGTTGTCCCTCGTTGGGCTGCTGTCTTTTATCTCTTCCCTGTTCGCGACTGCTTCGTTAAGGCGCTCAACGACAACGATAAACGATTCAAGGTCAGTTATCGTCGCCTTGCTCCTGGAGCGTAAAAGGGTATCCAGCTGTTTTACCTTTTTTTCAAGCAGGCTGATATCCTGGGAGAATGTTTTTTCAGTATGGTTTTTCCATTGTGAGAATAAAAAAGACCCGCGGACATTCCCCGTAAAACAATAGGACGCAGCAGTGTAATATTGGCCGTCAGCCATCGCCTTTTGAGCCCTTGTGGAATAATTGGAAAGGGCATGAAAAGTCTCATTCTCAGACGATAGGTTGCGGCCGCTTGCAAGGCCGACTAAGGTTGATGTCCTGTTGCAGAGGCTCTCTGCAAGGAGCCTCATCGTTTCCCTGTATTTTTCATCGACGGCAATGCTTTCATTCTGCCCCGGCAAAGGCTCATTGCGGAATATAGAGAGAGCTTCCCTGATGTCGGAGACCTCAACGACGGCAACCCCTATTTCGGCGCCATAAGCAAAAAGATCGATTGTCTTGTTCGTCATGTTTATCATAGGGGTGTTATTCGTCTCGTTGTTGGATTCTTTCTTCGGCGGAACAGATGCCTTTTCCCCCTTTCCTGGCCCTTCATCAGAAAACCGCTCTCCGGCAGGGATGAGGACTTGGGTTAGCCCGGCGCTTTTTGCAGCATCTATCTTTTCCTTTAAGCCCCCAACAGGCCCGATGATTCCCCCGGAGTTTATCGTCCCCGTGATGCTCATCAAAGGATCAATCTTTTTTTCTTCAAGCACGGAAAGGGTGAGGAGGGCAATGGCTGCCCCCGCAGAAGGCCCTGCAATGATCGGCGACTCTGCACGGATGGTATAGAAGAAGTCAACCTTCCCGCAGTTAACGCTGAGAAAATCGCACGCAACCTGCTTCGCAAACCGGATGGATATCTGGGTGTCTTCCTGGGTTAAAGGAAACGTGTCGAGAAAAACTCTTCCGGACCCGGGCTTTATTTCCAGCGACAGGTCTGCAGCCTGGCCTGCAGCCCCATCCTCAGCCTGGCGGATTGCCAGCAGCTTCATCTTCCCCTCCCTTGCGGAAACAGGGATGGAGAGTGCCAGCAGGACGATGAAAAAAACAACGGTTCCCCTCATGAGAGAGAAGAATAAGAGTGTTTTTTTAAGGGTTGTGATTAGGCCTGATTGCACTGCCAAACACACCTTCTCGTATTTGTATAGCACCTTCGAAATCCTAGATGATACACCGTAGGCGCTGCGTCCCCGTAAGGGACAACCCCCCCCGCTACGCGCTCGCGGTCGATAGATAAAGGGATTTCGACTTTGGGGTGCTAAACAAATACAGGTAAACCAATATTTCTTAATAACCCGGATATCACAACCCCAGGCTTGCCAGCAGCTTTTCCTTCGAAAACGGCTCAAGATGTTCATAGTGCTGCCCCGTCCCTAAGAAAAGGATCGGCTTCCCCGACACAAAAGACGCAGAAATCATCGTTCCGCCTTTTTCATCAACATCCGACTTGGTAAGGATTATGCCGTCGATGCCGACCGCCTGCTGGAACTCCTTGATCTGCTCGATGCAGTCATTCCCCGTTAAGGCCTCCCCGACAAAAAGCACCAGGTGGGGCCCTGCCACTTTCTTTATTTTTTTCAGCTCATCCATCAGGTTGGTGTTGCTGTGCATCCTCCCTGCAGTATCGATAAGGACAACATCCGCATTCTTGGACTTGGCATGTTTGATAGCGTCAAACGCCACAGCCGCGGGGTCGGAGCCATAATCGTGCTTGATAAGCTTCACCCCGATGTGCTCAGCATGCTCCTGGAGCTGGTCGATGCTGGCTGCCCTGAACGTATCCCCGGCTGCCAACACGACGGTTTTTCCCTTGCTCTTCAGCAGGTGGGCAACCTTCGCGATAGTGGTAGTTTTTCCTGAGCCATTGATGCCGACGAAGCAGATGACCAATGGCTTTGCCCCGCTGATTTTCTGCTCCAAAGAAAAGGCAGGGTTCGACAGGATAGTTTCCAAAGAGCTGCGCAATGAGCTCCTGATCGTCTCTTCGATTTTCAGGCGGGGGATGGGCTGGTTGACAAGCCTCAGCTCAAGGTCAGCCTTTATTTTTTCTATGACTTCCACAGCGACGTTATTTTCCAACAGGATAAGTTCGAGGTCAGAAAATATGCCGTCGAATTTTTCCCGGTCGATCGTCGTCATCGCTATCTTTTCTTTGATGGCAGATGTTATCTTCGCGAAAAAGCCCTCTTTCTTCTTCGGCTCCTCCTCAGCAGGCTGTTCTTTGATTGGCTCTTGAAAATTCTCCTGTGCGGCCGGTATCGGCGATGTGGCTTTTGCTGGCTCAGTGTCCTGAAATGCTGCCTTTCCCTTTTCTTCCTGTTTGGCTCCTGTTTCTTTTGGGGATTCTTTTTGTGCTGCAGGTTGAGGTGTTTTTTGCTCCTTTTGTTCGGGTAGTTCTGCCGGCTTAGGCTTTGGCTGCCCCTTTGGCGGTTCCGGTGTTTTTATTTCTCTTTTCTTTTTTTCTATGGGCACCTCAGGCTTCTCTTCCTGTTTTTCCTGAGAAATATCGCCGTCCTTAGGGGGCTCTTCCTTTTTTTCTAGAGGAGCATCACGGAACTTTTGTGATATCCTCCGGATGCCTTCCTGAAGCTTTTCCTTGAGAAATTTAAACATCCATGCACCTCAGCGCCCTATTCAGCCTTTGCGGCAAGGGCATTGAGCTCTTCTTCGACAGTTTTCGCATGGTTGGCAAGCCTTTGGAGCTGAGAAATGACCGTCAGGTGCAATTCCTGCATTTCCGAAAATTGTTTTTCGAGCAATTGCAGGGTCCCGGAAGGATTTTTTTTGACGACGGTATTTGCCCCAACATTCACATAGAGGCCGCTGGAGTCCTGCAGTTTTGCTTTTGCAAAAACACCGCTGCACAGGGGCAATAAGACCGTGTCCCCGTCTTTCAGCTTTTCATACTCGCGGAGCGAGCGGACCGATGAGCGCAGGTCATCGAGCTGGCTGTCCACTGCCTGGGCCTGCTGGTTGAGATTTTGAAGGTGCTCCTCTATTGCTTTCATCTCGTAGTATTTCTCCTTGAGCTCATTATCTTTTTCTGCCATCGGAATGCTTTTTCTTTGCCTCCACGTTTTCTGCAAGCTTATCGAAAATGACTCCCATCGGCCGGCCCTCAAATATGGTGTTGATGGTCTCGGAAAGGATTGGAGAAAGGGACACTATCTTAAGTTTGGAGAACCTTTTATCAGGAGGTATAACGATGCTGTTTGTCACTACGACCTCCTTGATGAACGGCTGGTCGAGCCGTTTATGCGCCGGCCCCGAGAACACGGCATGGGTCGCAAACAGGCTGACCGCTTTAGCCCCCCTTTCTTTGAGGACTTTTGCCGCGCTGGAGATGGTTCCGGCGGTATCGATGATATCGTCAAGGATGATCGCATGCATCCCTTGGACATCTCCGACGATATTGAGGACTTCTGCCTCGTTGTGGGCTGGCCTTCGCTTGTCGATGATCGCAATCCCTGCATCAAGAAGCCTGCCAAGCCGCCTTGCGCGCTTTGCCCCCCCGACATCAGGAGCGACGATGATGATATCTTTGTAGCCATGGTCAAGGATGTATTCCGCAAACAGGGACGTGACTTCGAGATTATCGACGGGAATATCGAAAAACCCCTGGATCTGGTCGGCATGAAGGTCGAACGTCACAACCCGGTCTGCCCCGGCCTTTTCGATGAGGTTTGCAACCAGCCTTGCTGAGATGGGTTCCCGGGGCATTGTCTTCCTGTCCTGGCGGGAATAGCCGTAGTAAGGGATTACCGCATTAATTTCGGTCGCCGAAGCCCGCTTTAACGCATCGATGATGAGCAAAAGCTCCATAAGATTGTCATTGACTTGGGGAGATGTTGGCTGGATGACAAAAACAGTGGAACCCCTAACGCTTTGCTCGATATGGACATACGATTCCCCATCATTGAATTTCTTTGTAGAAATAGGTGTTAAGGGAACTCCGATGAACTTCGAAACCTCTTTGGCCAGCTCAATGTTCGAAGAGCCTGCAAGCAAAGTTATTTTTTTAGCCATATGCCACCCTATCCTGCCAAAACGGTTCCACATTTAAAAAACTTGTTATTTGCCGAGGGAACCCGATTTCGAATAAGTGGCATCGATATGGGCATTCTGGTTTAAAGCCGATTGTATTGCCATCCTCCCGGCATCCAATAAACCAGCCCCACCATGAACACTTTGGTATCCCCGCAGCCAATTATGCCTTGAACGTTCTGGGGTCTGCCTTTCACCACTCCCTTCACCAACCTCCCCTTTCCAAATCTTGCGGAGTATACTCTCCACAACAACGTTCGCAACATCATCTCCAAATGACGGGATTCCATAACCAGTTTCTAATCTTTCAAACAACCGTGCCTTGCCCGGTGGAGATTCGAAGAAGTGGATCTCCTTGACAGAAAAAGGATATCTTCCTTTTCCCATTTCTTTTAACCCTTTGCCAAACATTTTCCGAAAATATTCAAAATGGGGATGAGCGCCAGCCAAGTCCCACAACGCAAATGCAGATAGGCAATATTCCGGAAAAAGAAGGCTTTCACTTATCTCCCCAAGCCTTTCTGCAAGTTTTGGGTTTGTACCGCCATTCTTTCGAATCCTATCACGCAATCCCGCAAAAATCGGCTTTCTATCGGCAGAAAGCAATGACTCTGGGTCAATAGCTCGTTCCCTTGAGCTTCGGGACCCTAAGACGCGGTAGGCGGATAACACTGCAAAATGACGCTCTATCCCGTCGCCTGACAATAGGATAGCATCAGTTGGTTTCGAATAAAAAGCCTCAGTACCTTCTGGAAGAACGGTATTGAGGAAATTCTGGAAAGCGTCACCGCACAAATCGAGAGGTGCTGGGTAACCACCCTGGATAGACAACAGATGATGGTATATCCTTTCGTCCAGGCTCCCCCGAACCCATCTCGGCTGCTGTATCATCGGCCCGTTTTTGAAAACGGCTACCTTCGCTGGAAAACCATCGATAATAAGCTTCGGAACGCCTTCCCTGCCCTGTAATTGGCGATATTGATCTAAGATGTACCGTACAAAGGTTTGAGTATATTTAGGGTTTTTTTGGTCCATATGGGGTAGAAATATATAATTTATATAAAAACCTATTTTTTTTGAGTTTGATTGTGCCAATAAACGCTATAAAACGGATTGCAATCTCCCTTAGCGTTGTTTACGCCCCAAAGGTTGAGTGTCGAAGGCCATCAGCAAGGAGCTTCAGCAGGAGTTCATCGCGGCCGCCGATCGGGCGATCGAGTTTGGAAAGTTCAGCCTGAAAGTCTTCGATGACGTGGTGCTCAAGAACCCGCAGTATGTGGAATGGGTGACCTCCGACGCGTACAC
>JACPII010000114.1 GCA_016188175.1 Candidatus Woesearchaeota archaeon
GCAGCAGAGAAGTCAGAATCCTGCCTGACGGGACCAGATATGTTATTCATCCCTCAAAGCTTGAATCCGGAGGGCCTCCAAAAGACGGCATTCCTTCAATTGACGAGCCAAAAATTGTCTCTGCAAGGGAAGCAGATGCATGGTTAAGGGGTGATGAGCTCATTTTAGGTGTAAATCTTTTTGGGACACCTAGAGCATACCCCTTTCAGATTTTAGTCTGGCATGAATTGGTCAATGATGTTATAAATGGAAATCCTGTCCTTATCAGCTACTGCCCTTTGTGCGGGACAGGGATTGCATTTGACAGAAATGTCGATGGCAGCCTGCTTTCCTTCGGCGTTTCAGGGAAGCTCTACAACTCTGACCTGATCATGTATGACAGGAAGACAGATTCCTACTGGATGCAGCTCAGCGGAGAAGCGATTATCGGTGAAATGGCTGGCGCGAGATTGAAGATGCTTCCTGCAGATACCGTTCCCTGGAAGGAATGGAAAGCCCTTCACCCCGATACAGGGGTATTGTCAAAAGATACAGGCCACAGCAGAGATTATGGCAGCGACCCCTATGGCGATTACTACAAGAGCAGGTCCGTATGGTTTGCTCTTGAGCATGAGGATGCGAGGCTGCACCCAAAAACAGTTATCTACGGGATTGAGGCGAAGGGAGCTTACAAGGCGTATACCTATGATGCTCTTATTAAGGAAAAAAAGATAAAAGACGATGTGGGAGGTGTAAACGTCCTCATAGCGATGGATGATTATGGAATAGTAACGGTAAAAAATATTGAAACAGGAGAAGAAATTCCAAAAGTGAGGTCATTTTGGTTTGCATGGGCTGCAACTTATCCAAATACAGAAGTTTACAGCCCGTAATAAATGAGGAGGTGAAAACAATGGCAATGACGTGCCCCATTGAAGGCTGCCAAAGCAAAGGAATGTGCAGGCATAAAGTGATGATTATGGGGTTGATGGCCGTAATTATTGCGGCTATAATCTATTATCTGGCGAGATAATCCAAACAGCGAGATAACGCAGATAACAAGTTAAAGCAGATAACAAGATAACATAGATAACATAGACAGCGAGTTAAAACATGCGAGGTGAAACCGATGGGATGCGGATGTGGAGTAGAAAAGCCAAAGCCGAAGGGCAATGAGCCTTGCCCCTGCGGCTCCGGGAAGAAATACAAGAATTGCTGCGGAGGCTGATAAATGCTGGAATTGAACGGTGAATCGATCCTTGCAGCATTAAATTAGAAACATTTTTTAATTACGAAGTTAACTATAGTTAATCACGAGGTGACCAAAGCATGAGGCCTGCATTTTATGGAATTATTCTAATCTCGCTGCTTTCTATAATCGCAGCTGGCTGCTCTCCAAAAACCACCGGTGGAAAAACCTTCCAAAAGCCAAATTTAGACATTTCAGGTGCGGATATAGCTGAAGAAGGCAACCACAGCCTTGCCATTGAAACCGGCTATAATGGAGCTTTGCTTGCGGGCTCAGCAACCACTCCGTTCCTTGACTTTAATGTGGAAGATTATAACAGGGCATTACAAGAGAATAAAAAGATAGTCCTTAACTTCCATGCCAACTGGTGCAATATATGCAAAGCCCAGCAGTTCCATTACTTTGCGGCGTTCAACGGGCTTAACGACCCGGATCTGGTTGGCTTCAGGGTGAACTTCAAGGATTCAGAAACAAGTAACGATGAGGAGGAGCTGGCAAAGCAATTCGGGATAAGCTACCAGCATACTATGGTCATCATCAAAGGCGGAAAAAGGGTTTTCAAAAGCCCGGAAGCATTGGACAAAGACCAGATCCTTGAAGCGATAAAGAAAGCATAATAATCCAATGATGGGGTTTTAAGATTTTAATGTAGGGAGTGTAGGATTCCAGTGAGGAGAGTGTAGGATTCCAATAATGGGAGGGTAAGTTTCCAAAAAAAGGTATAAAATCTATCGATAAAGGTGAACAATGCCGGAACCAACAATCATAATCTCGTTTCTTGCGGGAATTTTTTCGTTTTTAAGCCCCTGTGTCCTCCCCCTGATACCTGGCTTTTTAGCCTATCTTTCCGGCACCTCTCTTGCGGACGAAGGCAGCAAGGCAAGAGTAAAAATTTTCTTGAATGCTGTGGCTTTTGTCTTTGGCTTTTCCGTTATCTTTGCGGTTCTTGGCATCCTCCTGAATACTGTCCTCGAAGCAGTTTCTTATTCGGTCCAGACATGGCTTTCCCGCATCGGAGGGATGGTCATCATCTTGTTTGGACTTTATGTCCTTAAGCTTATCAAAATACCGTTCCTTGAGCATGAGCATAAATTTGCTGTAAGGCAGAAATTTTCCTATCCCTATATCACCTCTTTTGTCTTTGGAGCGGCGTTTGCCGTCGGATGGACCCCATGCGTAGGCGCCATCCTGGGGAGTGTCTTTGCAATTGCCATCACAAAGCCGGGCCTTGGGTTTGTTCTCTTGTTGTCATATGCAATCGGCCTGGGGGTTCCTTTTTTGCTTGTCGGATTGTTTACAACCCAGGCGATGAAGCTTATTCGGAAATCCCAGCCTTTCTTAAAATATTTTAACTGGGTTGTTGGAATGCTGCTCCTGATTCTTGGGGTGCTTGTATTTACCGGAAAATTAAACATTGTGGCGAACTTATTAATCCCGGGGAAGATAATGCCTTAGAAGTTCCTAAACCATATCATCTATCGTCTTATACGGCAGCTCCAGCGATTTGAATAACTTCGCCTGCAAATCCTTCCTGGGCCTTGTTTTTCCCGAAGAGTAGCGGGAAACTGCCGACTCGCCGATACCCAATTTTTCGGCTAGCCATTTTTGAGTTTTGCCAAGTTCAGCCAATCTTTCAGCGACCACCGCACGCAACTTTTTATTGGTTGGCTGCCTCTGCCTAAGCCCTTCCAAATGCTTTTCATACTCCCATAAGGACAGATAGCCTTTCTTCCGTGCTAAATGCGCATTATATTCCCTTGCTGAAATAAAATGCCTCTCCTTAGCCAAGTGCTCCTTGTATCCAGCCGGCGAGAGCCCCCGGCTTTCCGCCAAATGGCTTTGATAATCAGAAGGTGAAGAAAAGCCCCTTTCAGCAAGCCTTGTATGGCTATAAACGAGCTGGTAATAAGTCCCGGTCTTTTTAGCTATGTCTGCTACGGAAAGGCCGGATTCATATAGCCTTTTAATTGTCTCCTTCTTTTCAACTGATAGCTTTCTGCCCATAGCACCCATTATTCTCACCTAATTCCCATAACCTTTTTATGTGCACAACCAAATGGAAGAAAGAGTTGGTGGCAGTTTAATAATGTATCTAAATATTACCCCTTGAGAGTAATTAAATCAACTTTTAAAAAAACCTCAACTCCCCAAATAACTCTAAACCTCTAACTCGTAACAGCCCCCTTACTCGCAGAACTAACCAATTTTGCATACTTAAACAGCGCTCC
>JACPII010000116.1 GCA_016188175.1 Candidatus Woesearchaeota archaeon
ACACGACGGTATACTATTATGAAGACATCATGGCAAATACTACCTACACCGATGGTGAAAATGATTTAGGAACCGTAAACATCAGCTGGCTCAAGAATAATATACCGATATTCAACCAAACTTTCACATCAGTAGCCTCCGGGACGCTTATCAGCGCAAACCTCAGTTCAGCCAACTTCACCGTAACCGACCAGATAAATGTGTCCGCTATCGCAACTGACGGGACGAACAATTCTGTCCGTGTGTTCAGCACCAACCTCACGATTAAGCCGAACAGTATCCCCGTTGTATCCACGCCCGTATTTAATGACTCTGCCCCGTACTATTTCGAAGACCTCATGGCGAATACGACATACACCGACACCGAGGCTGACATAGGCAATATTACCTTTAGCTGGTTCAAGAATAACATCCCTGTTTTCAATCAGACATTTACTTCCGTAGCAACGGGAACCATCCTCAACAGCAATATCAGCTCTTCAAATTACACAGGAGGAGACCAGATCAATGTGTCAGCGGTTGCTGTTGACGGAAGGAACACATCCACGACAGTGTTCAGCACCAACCTCACGATTAAGCCGAACAGCATTCCCGCTGTATCCACGCCGCTGTTCAATGATTCTTCCCCATTCTATTTCGAAGACCTCATGGCGAATACGACCTACACTGATACAGAGTCTGACGTTGGCAATATTACCTTTAGCTGGTTCAAGAATAACATCCCTGTTTTCAATCAGACCTTTAATTCAGTCTCAAATGGCACAATACTCAATGCAAATATCAGCTCTTCAAATTACACCGGAGGAGACCAGATCAATGTGTCAGCGGTTGCTGTTGACGGAAGGAACACCTCAACAACGGTGTTCAGCATCAACCTCACGATTAAGCCGAACAATATCCCCGTTGTATCCACGCCGCGGTTCAATAATACGTCGCCTTTCGACAACGACGACCTCATGGCAAACACGACTTACACTGATGATGACGCAGACTCAGGGAATATAACGATCAGCTGGTACAAAAACAATATCCCCATCCTCAACCAGACATTTGTAGGAACAGCAAACGGGACAATCCTCAACGGCAATATCAGCTCAACGAATTATACCGGCGGAGACCAGATCAATGTGTCAGCGGTTGCTGTCGACGGAAGAAACACATCCACGACAGTGTTCAGCATCAACCTCACCATCCACTACGGCTTCAGCCTTGGCGCCGGCGGCACAATAACCGTGGGGAATACAACCTACTACCTTATAGGGGATATCAATGCCACAGAAATAGGCATCGCCATTAATGTGAGTGATGTCACCATCGAAGGGCAGGGCAATACGATCACCATCGGGGTAGGAGACGGCGGAACAGGCATCAACATCACATCCCCCGTCAATCCATTGGAGAATATCACCCTGCGGGATATTATCATAAATATCAGCGGAAATGCCGGCGGCAATAACACGGGGATATTTATTGAAGGCGTTATCAACGCCACGTTCGAAAACATAACGATAAATGTTCAGGGAAACTCATCCGACAATTATGGGATGATAATTATCAATTCCTCAAACATCTCAATAAGCAACATATCAATCACAACCAATGGGACAGATAATAATTGGGGTATTGGGATTGAAGACTCGTCCAATATCACGCTCTCCAATGCAACCATCTCCACAGAGGGGACGGGAGGCAATAATTACGGCATATGGCTGGACAATGTGACGGACAGCCAGTTCCTCGGAGGAATAATCTCGACCAATGGAACAGCCAATAATTATGGGTTCTATATCACCAACAGCTCCGCAAACACTATCCTGTCCTGGATTATTGGTGCAAATGGAACCTCAAACAACGACGCCGTATTTTTCTTCGGGGACAGCGACAACAATTTCTTTGCCAATTCGAACCTTTCCGCTGGAGGAACGGATAGCAACGCGTTCCGTTTCGAAATCACCCCCGGATTGTTCCCTGAGCTGAACAACCTGGCCAACAACACCCTCACGAACATCACCGGATGGGATATCCTCCTCGCTAATGCAAGCATCAACGGCACCGGCTTGATGAACCAGCTTATCAGGAATTATTCATTTTCCGGCTCCGGCGGATTGATCGTCATTGAAAACGAATTCGGAAGGATATCGTACCTGAAGCCCGTCAACGGGACAGGCATCAACTTCAGCCATGATATCCTCATCCGCAACAACTCGATCTTTGTCAATATTTCCCGAAGCCCCGGCCTCAACAGCTCAGCGAATATCAGCTTTTATGGGATCGGCAACAGGAGCTTTGACATCCCTGCAATATTGTCGAACAACACGCTCTGCAACCAAACAATTGAGCCTTTCTGCTTCAACTTCACAGGATTGACGGACGGCACCGTTTCCTTTAATGTCTCCTTTTGGAACACCAACTTCAGCATAGGAAACAGGACTCCTGAAAGCCCAGACCAGGAAACGATTATCTGCGGAGACGGCTCCTGTGATTCAAGCGAGCAAAACAGCTGCGCAGCAGACTGCGACTGGTGCGGAGATGGAGCCTGTAATGCTGGTGAAACGTGCTCGTCATGCTCATCTGATTGTGGGACATGCTATATTTCATCCCCGCCCCGGGCTCCAGCACCCGCCCCGGCTCCAGCGCCAGCGCCATCCCCGCCCCCAGAACTTGCCCCGGAGCCTGAGCCGGAAATCCAGCCGATCGAAGATATAATTATCGTAACTCCATCTCCGGAACTACCTTCCCCGCCCGAGTCGGAACAACTGCCTGGAGCAGGCCCAATTCCAACCCTGGAAAAGATGATTGAAACCGGCTTGCCCGCCACATGGGCAAAGCCTTTGGCGCTCAGCCAATCCACTATCCCCTGCAGAAGGGTCGAGAACAAACAGTCCATCAACCCCGTCAGGCTTGGAAAAGCATCAGCAGCCGAAAGCGAAATTCCCGAAGGCTATCAAATTATCCTTGACCCCTTCCGCGTTGAGTGCTCAGGAGATACTATCGATTTGACATTAAGCATCCCTGAAGATGTCATCAACACAACGTTGTTGAAATGCAGGGGCAGCATGTGCGAGCCGATAGAAACCCTTACGACCACCGAGCTAAGATGTCTTGACAACAGGTCAACGGAAGTAAAGAGGCTGTATTCCTACCTTGAGCCAGAGTATATCAACCTCCACATCAAGGAAGCCAAGGTAAACCTTTCAGAAACAAAAGGGATGATAAGCAGCGGGAACCAGTCAGCAGTGTTTTTTGGTGAATTTTTTGAGAATCTCACCGCAACGATCGCAAAGGCCGAAGGGAATGTTGAAGAGCCGAAAAACCCGTTCCTAAAAATAATTGGTGTCCCTTTGATGATAAGGTTAGCCGATAGCGAAACCAGCCTAAAAAAGGGCTTCGGAACCTCAATCACCATCCCCTATACGGCGAAAGACCTCGCATACATCGATAACACCAGCCTGAATATCTTCGGAAAAACAAAGGGACGATGGGAGCTGTTGGGTGGGGTTATTGACCAGGCAAGGCATGAAGTGACGGTGAACATCACATCAATAGCCCCATACTTGGACGAAAGTACGACTGCAGCATTTGCAATGATGGGCAACATCTGCCAGTTCTGCTTCAACTCGTCGTTCAGGAAAGAATACAACGGAACATCAAGGGAAGCGATCATCCTTGTCCACGGATTTGCAAGCTCACCAGAAACATACAGGCAGATAATAGGGGATATAAAGCTTACCGGACAGCCGTTCCAGGCGTGGACGTTTGGCTACAGCTCCAAAAGGCCGCTTGGCCAGATAGCAAAAGAGTTCCGGGACAGCATTGAGCTTTATGCAGGTGAATTCGATAAGATCTACATTGCAGCCCATAGCTTAGGGGGAGTTATCACCCAAACGATGCTGTATGATGCATTCAGGGAAAATAACAATTCCCAATCCGAAAACGCCGCTATGAAGCCATATTCCTTCCTCGATAAGGTTGACAAGGTGATCCTCGTCGGTGTCCCCAATGAGGGTTCTGTTTTCCTCAATGCCTATGAGCGCCTCTATTCCTTTGTCGTAAACAGGATTTCCCGATACAATGACGCCTTCAACATCAACAGCGGTATCGTAAAAACGCTCAAAAAAGGATTGATAACGCCTCAGGTTCCGGGAATAAGCTATTATGTCATCGCAGGGACAAACCCATTCCAGTTTGGCGGGATTACCGCAATTGAGGAAATCAATGGGACCCATGATGGATTGGTGGGGGTTAAAAGCGCCCAGCGTATTGGGGAAGTGTACATCAATGACCGCTGCAGTGACTTCTGGGACATCAATGCCACCCACCTCGACCTCATCCATGATTCGGTTCCCAGAAAGCTTATCGAGAAAATCGTTGCAAAAGAGATAATTGACCAAGGTGTTCAGACAGCGATGGGGAACACCCAATTCTACGAAACGGTGATTGACCAATGCAGTTCGGAAGACCGGTTTATCCTCATCGGAAAAAGAATCGAGCCAAAAGCCAGGCCTGACCCCACAGGCTGCTCCTGCGGAAACAGCGTCTGCGGGATTGGCGAAGATGAGTTTAACTGCCCAGTAGATTGCTTCCAGCTGCCATTTAAGGAAAGCAACATCCGCCTTATCTTCAGGCTCCTCGCATTGCTCATCCTCTTTGGCGTGACTCATGGTTTTCACCGGTTGAGGTTTGGCAGGCCTCCTTCGGCGATACAGGTACCACTCCCAGAAGACCATGAAAAGAGGAAAGATGTGGAAACCGAAGGATCAGCCGCATATGAAGCCCCCCCCATCAAAAAAGATGCCCAAAACGCCCGCATCGAGGAAGCCGTCAAAGATTATGTCAGCCTCTTCAACGCATATCAGGAAGAATTAAAGAATTATCGAAGCCTCCTCGATAATAAGCCCAGCCCCATAAAAGAATTCCTGACATTCCGCCGGCTAAAACGCCATTACAGGCGGGCCGCAAAGGCATATGGTTCAATACATCACCTGCTGAGAAGGTAAATTCTCGCGGTAATTAATTTCCCACTAATAGGTAGTAATTTTCCAAAGGTTTAAAAAGGGGATAAAAACCCCACACCAGTATGTTGCAAGAGCAAAGGTTATCCCGAAGGGAATTTGTCTCTGATGCATTTTCAAAGATATTAGCTGCGGGATTAGCCGCCGGCGCCTCAATTCCGTTTTCATGGGCTCAAGCGGACATCCCCGGCGGTGATGATGCATATAGTATATTGGGAGCCCTGAGGGTAAAATGCACTACACCACAAAAAAGACGAAAAAAACCGATTGGAAAACAAAGTACATGGGATACCTATGCGAGAAATGTTTTTTCTGTGAGGCTTTCTGATCTTCCCCTTGAAAAATTAGCCAGGGAAAGGATTGAGCTTCCCAGCGATATGGAACAATCCTTCGAGGAGGAGCTTCAAGACGGCATGGGAAACGGCTCTCCAAAATTGGAAGAGATGATTTTTTCCCGTGCTCATGAACTTGGGTACACTGACGGCATGATAAAGGATTTTTCTCCAAGGGAGGCGATTCATGCTGCAATGAAGATTGTCACCGAAACATATACCCACCACAGGGTGGACACCGACCCAGAATTCATTAAGAAATATGGTCAGGCATTACCCCTGGAACGGTATTTTTCCATGGGATTGGGGGATTGTGACGTGTATACCGATACCCTTAAACAGGTGTTTTTAGCTTTCAAAAAAAGAAATGATCGCCTTGGAAACGTATACATTCTCGGAAGTATTTTTGGAGGTTTCCTTGAGATTCCCCACGCCTGGAACACGGCCTTGGTCATCGGAAAAGAAAAGATCCATGTAAGCCATATAGACACCAATAGGCGGGATAGGTTCGGAGAGAATAAAGAGGACGACCCCAATCGGCTGTACCCCGCAGACCATCCATTCTTTTTGGGAAACTTTTATATGAAACTTGATTTAGAATTATCTTATGGGCTTCTCAAAAGGGCATTTCTGGAGAACAAGGTTCGATCCGAACGGGATAGGATATTGGTTGAGATGGCAGGTATTGCCTCCGCTGTTTCCGACTGGGAAAAGATGGATTGGGTTCTTGAAAAAAGCTCACAAGAAGGAATTCTCACGTTCCGTCCATCCATTTTACTATTAGCTTTATACCTTGCGGATGAAACAAAACAAGAGGATAGGGGCAGGGATTTAAAGAATACATACATTCGGGAAAGTCCGCATTACCGAGATTAAGGTTCGCAAGGGGGGGTTTCTGGGCTTTTGCTGGATAAATCACGTAGGCGTTCGCAATCCCCAAGGGATACCCCCGGCTCGATTGCAGGTTCCTATACAAAAACCGTCAATACGAATCCTAAACCCGTCGCGACGCTTCAGTTACCGTCAGTAATGCAATTTCCCCATTTTTGCCTGTTTTATCGACTTATACGAGTTAACTTGCAATGGAGCCATACCCCCGAAACATTTAAAAGCAATTAACCCTATTTTCTTATTATTTTATTATTATTTTATCCTTTTTTAGTACTAATTGATGAATCGACAAGGATAATCCCGAAAAGGCTTCCTGAATGGTTAAAGTAGTTGTCAATAACGG
>JACPII010000115.1 GCA_016188175.1 Candidatus Woesearchaeota archaeon
ATGCTTTCAAGCAGGTGCGTTGCAATGAAAGTTTCCTTTCCCATGCCTTTCGCCTTCGCTATGACGATTTTCTGCACGAAAGGGATTTTTTCAACCGGGAGATCGGCATGGTGGGGGGTTAATCCTGCATCATCAAATTGTTTTACCCCTTCAACTTTCTTCAACTTTTCGATTATTGCACTTCTTGATGCTTTGTTCTTAAAGGCGTTTATTAATTCATTGATTTGACGTTGGACTCTTGGGGGAATATTTATTTCACCTCCTGCCGAGGAACCGATTAACGGATTCGAAATAACAAAATTGGCTTGATTTGACTCCTCCTGTTCAATGCCATTAATCCTATTTTCGATGTTATTCTTTAATTCCAAGATGGACATTGCTGTTAAAACAATGGTGAGGTATTCAACCACATACTCAATCCATTTTCCAGTAGGGTCCGTATACTTCACCGGATTATTCATCACATAGCTATACCTATTCAGATTCTGCGGATTATACACATCAGCAATCACACTATCCGGCTGCGTAAACCTCTTGAAAGAAGGACTGTAGTAACGGGCACCGTAATACATCAAGCCAGTTCCCTTGTCCATTTCTTTTCCGGTAAAAGTAAACCTGCTTTCCCCGCCAGACAACACTTCGCCAAAAGGCATGTAGGCTGTCTTCTCAACTTTCTTTCCGCTTTCATCCGTCACCAGATCAGTGCTTCCCAGATGGTCGGGATGGTAGAAGAATAGCCTGCCATCGGGATCCTTTCTTGCAACCCTTTGCCCGTTGTGGAAGTAATAAACGGTATCGAATGTTCCTGAACTATTTACGACACGAAGAAAGTTGTCATTGACATAGTACGTTGTTTCATTGCTGCCATCCGCATGGAAAGAGACTTTCTTAATCCTTTTTCCCGAATCGTCATAAACATAGGACTCTACCAGATTCTGCTCCAGGGTGCTTGCCCTGACACTTACGAGCTGGTTGAGGCTGTCATAAACATAAAGGTTTTTTTCATCCCTGAGCAAGTTCCCATTTGCATCGTAAGAGAGCGAAATCTCCTCTGCAACTGCGAAAGGATAACTAAGGAAAAGAAAGGCCAGCATAACGGCAAGCAGAGGCTTACCTTGTTTCATATTCCCCCTTGAGAGATTAAGCACATTGGATTTATAAAGATGCCGAACTTTATGGTCGCATTGAAAAGTCCTCGCTATCGCTCGGGTTGCCATCAAGCTCAGCTTGGCTGTGGTATTCACATACTGACATCCCCGTAAGGGACGTCCCCCTGTCAGCCCAAAGATATTACCATTGAGCTTCGCAAAAAGGATGGCAACAGAAAATCTGAGGATTTTCTTAGTTGAGTTCGCTTCGCTCTTCAACAACCTTCAACTTTTCAATGCGACCGAACTTTATCTGGTTAGGATAGGCGCCTGGTGTTTTTTTCTTTTGCCTCTGCATAGGATCCGCAAGGAAGGGCGGGGAACCTTTGCTCGTGGGGAAAAGTTTATATCAGATCGTACCTTAATAAGATTATGAAAACTGAAAAAGCTACGTTTGCCTGCGGGTGTTTCTGGCATGTTGAGGCTGCCTTTAAAAAAATAAAGGGGGTTATTGAAACACAAGCCGGGTATACCGGCGGCTCAATGAATAATCCATCCTACGAGGATGTCTGTTCTGATGCAACCGGCCATGCTGAGTCAGTCCAGGTTATTTTTGACCCAAAGATTGTTCCTTATGATAAGCTGCTGGATGTGTTCTGGAGCATCCACGACCCTACCCAGGCAAACAGGCAGGGGCCGGATGTCGGGACACAATACCGCTCTGCAATATTCTACCACGGCGAAGAGCAGAAGAAGGCTGCCATCGAGTCTAAGAAAAAACTTGAGAAGTCGGGAAAATATGCAAAGCCTATTGCAACCGAAATTGCTCCGGCCGGGACATTTTACAAAGCTGAAGAATATCATCAGGACTATTTTGGAAAGCATCCGATGAAGAGGTTTGTGTGTGGTTCCTGAGGCAAAATAGAAGACTATCTCCAGATGTTTGTTCTGAATAAGTTAGCCAAAAACAACCTGGTAAAAAAACAAGTTTCTAAGTGAATAGACTCGTTCCTGAAGGTTATGATTATAGGCATCCCTCAATGAATCAAGCCCCTTAATGTTGCATATTGAGCCGACTCTTTGGAGAGATACACCCAGAATGGCACTTGAATATTGGGGGTTAATCTCATCCATTGTCAGAATTATTCCTTTGCGGCGGGCCTTTGCAAGCAAGGTAATTGAGAGGCCCAGACAGTTCCAAACACCAAATCCAGTCGGCATTTTTATGAGATAAACATCGAAGGAGGAATTCTCAAGTGGCATGGGAACAATCCCTTCCTTTAAAAATTCACGAAGGAATGAGAGCCGGCCATCAGCAATTTCAGAAGGAAACCTTCCAACCCACTCCTGAGGCTGAGAATCATTCACCGCTTCACTGGGATAATTAGAATCCATAAAAACATCCCCATCGGGGGAAACACGGTACCTCCCATCAACAAGAGTCCAACGCCCGCCAAGACCTAAGGGGAGCATAATGTCAGCACTCGAGCACCAGTAAACCCCGCGAAAGCCTTCTCCGAATCTTTTTTCTAATTCTTCCCTTGCAATGGTTGCAATAAGCTTTTGGTTCCTTTGGCAGAGATTTGGCGGTTGGGGGTGCGCAGCCTGATCCTTAAACCATACTCTTCCACCCCAACAATCCCCAAGTAATAAAAGTCTGTCTTCTCCACATTTAGGGCCCATATTGGCGCCTGTGCCATACTGGTCGGGCATAAAACCAAGATGGGTTTGATTGATGTCTTCATGCAATGGAATAACAATTTCTTCGTCCATGCCGGCCATTAGATAATGGCGAAATGAAATTTTATCGCGAAAGGATCGCCAATAGCGGGTAACTGCCCGATTAAATGCCTTCCCCAACGCATGATAATACCTATCAGCTCGTAAGTTATTCCTTTCCAATTCTTCGACAAGTCTTTCTATATCCATATTCCCCCATAATAGCCCCAGGCAGACTTTCGCTCCCTGCGGGAATTCGAACTGCCGTCACAGGCTTTCTTAGGCAGGCTCGGAGATAAACGCTTCCGTGCTCTGCCGCCAAAGGCCCGTATGCTTGGCCGCTACACCATGGGGCTGTACAGAGAATGAGTTCAGGGGCTTTTATAAAATTAACCCTTTATTTCATCTGAAAAAGCCCAATGAACGCAGATAAAGAAAGAATAAGACTAAAAGAATAATAAGGAAGACCCATCTGGGGTCCAGAGAGACAATGCCTTTTTTTCCTCTAAGGCCAATTTCCACCAAGGACAACTTCTTTTCGATTTCCATGAACCTTTTTTCCAGGGACAACTCTTTTTTAAGGGTCTCAATTTCTTCCTTCTGCAAATCAATTTGGCGGATATAAGATTTAAACTTATCGATAATCCAATCGACAAAATATATTATTGCTATGTAGCTGATGACTGCAATGAAAAGGATAGCGCTCTTCTGCTGGTCAAACGTGGTTTTTGGAGGATAAATTTGAAAAAAGAGTATTTGTTTAGCATCTTCGAAACGCTCGACGTAAGAGTCCAAAGTCCTGCGTCCCCGGATGGGGCAACCCCCCGCGACGGACTCAATATAGGATCAGGGGCGTTTCGACCTTAGGATGCTAAACAAATACAAAAAAGACAGTTGCTAAACCAATAATTATCACAAGGATGTCCAAGAATTTTCTTCCCCTATTTTTTTCGGCCATAAGGACCAACAACCACTAATGAACCGGCTTGTCAAGAATCTTGTGTAACATCTCAGCAGCTTTCTTCCCGTCCACTTTCCCCTTGAACTTTCCCATCAGCATCCCCATATAAGCGCCAAACGAAAGGCCGGGCTTTTCCTTGATGAGGGATCTGACCTCTTTCTCCAGGTCGACCTTTTCGAGCCTGAATTTATCCAAGGAGAATTCCTTCCCGAGAGCAATATCACCGAGGGCGTCAACCAAGGATTCCTTTGCGATCAAGCCATCATCAATCGCCTTAAAGAGGCTAATCCAATGCTTTCCAACAACTTTTGATGTATCCCCATCCGGGAATTTCTCCAAAAGCTCCGTCGGAAAAGCCAAAAGAGCTTCGCAGATGTAGGCTGGCTTCAGGCCCCTGCATTCCTTGACCACGGCTTCAAAGACGGAAAAAGCGGTGTTTCCATCGTCCATCGGCTTCATCAAAGCATTCAACTTTTCTTTGTTGACGCCATATTGCTTTTCGCAGGAGCCGAGCCTTTCCGACATCAAAACGGGGAGCTGGATTGCCTTAAGCCACGATGGGCTTATTTTTATCGGAGCAACATCCGTCTCAGGGTACATCCGTGCAGAACCAGGCATTGGCCTTAGGAAACTAGTGGTGAAATCCGGCTCAGCTTTCCTGACCTCTTCGACTGGCTTTTTGCCGGCGTTCAGCAAATCCACCTGCCTTTGGACCTCAAAATCAATAACTTTGGTGATGCTCCTCAGTTCCTGAAATCCTTTCACTTCCGTCCTTGCTCCCCCCTTGATAGAAACATTGACATCCTGCCGTATCGTGCCGATACCCCTTTTTATTCCCTGCACAGAGCGCAACACCATACCCAAAGCGCCTGCAACCTCCTTGACGTGCTCCGGATTTTTCAAAGCAGAACCTGTCGCTATCTCGATGAGGGGAATTCCCAGCCTGTCAAGGCGGTAGGTAACTGAACTAGTTGTTTCTTCAATTTTTTGGGCAGCCTCTTCCTCAAGGCAGATGGTGGGGATAGTTACCCTTCCCAGGGAAGATTCCAGATAGCCGTCCATCCCCACAAGGGCTGTCCGCTGGAAACCAGAAACATTGCTGCCATCAACAACCGTCTTTCGCATGACCTGAATGTTCTCAACAATCCTGCAGTGGAGGAGCAAAGAAACCTGGAGGGCAGTATAAAGCGCATCTTTGTTCATCTCATGAGGCGGGTCTTCATCCATCTCAACCAAGCAGACATCTTCCGTATTGGCGATGTAGAAAACATTCTTTCCTTTTTCCATCTCATGCTTCGCTGCGACGTCCACATTTCCTGTTTCCCCTGCAACGGCGCGCAATCTCCGCTCAAAACGAATGTTTGCCTCTTTATCAGAATTCAACGTCGGACAGCTGCAAAAGAGCTTTTTCCCCTCAAGCTGCTGGTGGATCTCAAGGCCGCAGCGGAAGCCTAATCGGGCATAATCCATAAAGACGAAAGAAAAGAAGAACTATTTAAACCTACTCCCCGCTCATCCCAAAAAGCTTCGGATACAATGGCTCGGGAGTGGGGACAAATACTCTCAGGTCAAGGAACTTCTTGACGATGCCGTTGACTTTGTACACTTCCTGCCAAAGGCGCTTCTCGAGCTTTTCAAT
>JACPII010000118.1 GCA_016188175.1 Candidatus Woesearchaeota archaeon
CGTCGCACCTACTGCGATGCTGGGAACATTGACGCCGAGCTTCCCTGAGATTTTTGTGTCGCCGATAATGTTGGCGCTCTTTGCAATCTCTATCTGCGCTGCTGTTTTTGCGTCAATCGTGTCGGTGTACAGGACGTCGTGGGATGGCTTTGTCGAGTCATAGGGCGGGGTTTGGGCTAAGGCAATGGCAGCAAGCATGATGGCAGCTATAAAAAAACGGGCAAAAATATTTCTTTGCAATAATCTTTTTTCCATTGTTTTCATGTTCAGGGATTTTATCTTGTTAAATATTTCGTGGTGCGGTTGAATAAAGATATTCCATCAGTTTTTAACTGTGGGTGTAAACCTGCTGGAAATGCAGCGGGATTATCTTTATTCTCAGAAATCCGACCGAGCGACCGGAGGGATAATCCAGCGTTCCGGTCTGCGGACGGAGGGCGAGCAATCCCCCCGTCTTGGACTGGGGGCGGTCGGATTTCTTTTGAATCGAACTTGGTGTTTAATCCTTCTTGCACACTAAAAGCTGGATGTAGGGCATGGTGACGTCGACGGATGATGCGCCGGTGCTCCCCGAAGTGAACGAGGCGATATCGACTGTGTGGGTATGGGCGCCGGCGGAGGTTGTGGTTCTCGAATCTGCTGAGTAGGAGACTGCATGTCCACCGTCCCCCTCAATGTCATACCTAGCATCACCCTTCCAAGTTTGATAATCGTGGGTATGCGCTCCACTTGAGCTTGAAGCTGTCGAAGGCGGATTGACGGAATGAGTATGTGCAGGTACCTCAGTTATTGTTTTTTTGCCTTTATTTGACAACGCTGCTCCAACCGTCGCTTTAACATCGGGATCCTCGGCATTATCGGTGAGCCCCACGATAACCCTGCCCTGAGAGCCTGAGAGCCTGGACCATCCAGCCGGGCAGGATGTTCCGTCATAAAATATCACTGCACCTGAAGGGACAGAGGCAATGCCCGTAAAGGTTCCCTCGAATGCAGTTGCCCTGACGGTTCCTGCGACATCTAATTTTGCATTCGCAGCGGGGGTTGTGGTGCCGATGCCGACGTTTCCATTTTCTTTTATCGTCACCTGAGTGTTTCCTCCAGAGCCAAGCAGGAGGTCTTTTGTTGAGGATAGCCTTACTCCTGCAAGGGAACCGCTTAGGTCAGCAACAGCTGAAGCTGATTCAACACGCAGGCCATTTCCGAAATCGTCGGCACCCTGAACGATGGTCAGCCTTTGGGAGGGGGATGTTGTGCCGATCCCCACATTTCCATTGACGGCATCGATTGCAAAATCAGTTCTTTTCAGAGTATCACCAACATCGTTCATCCTCACAATTTCAAAGTTGCCGTTGTCCAATGCGCTTCTGATGCCCAGTGTCCTGCTGTTTGCCGGGGCCTGCTCAGACGTCAGCAAAATGAATGGCGGAGATTGAGTGTTGCCTGAGAAATGGAACCTAGTCTTCGGGGTTGTTGTGCCTATGCCTAAATTACCTCCGACAAATAGGTCGCCGGTGAATTCTCCTGAAGCTTTAACGTTGGGGACGGGGCTGCCGAAGATGAATCGGACGGCGCTTAATCCAAGCTCACCGGTTATTCCTGCGCCGCTGTTTGGGCCGGCGGCAAAGCGAATTAAGCCTTCAACGTTGTTATTGAGGAAGCCGATAGAGGCTTGTTTTCCTCCAGTGTCAGAGCTTTCTCTCAAGATGATTGTAGCATCGGGGATTTGGTCTGACTCGAATGGGGCTTGGGTGGAGCGTGAGAATTGGGATTGGCCCTGAACGATAAATGATTGTGAGTTTCCTTGACCGATAGTTACGATGCCGTCAGAGCCGATAAACAGGGTTCCGCTGGGTGCGCCTGGCTGGATAGAGAATGGAGATGTAGTTAATGATCCACTAGAAGGGATGGCATCTGTTGCCTGGCCGATGTTAAATTTGCCACTGGCCGTGCTTACTACCATACCCCATGTTTGGGCATTGGGGGGCGAAGAAGGATTGCGGATGTAAAGATTATTTCCTTGAAAAGCAGCTCCTCCGATGACATCTAACTTTGTCGCCGGGGAAGCAGTGCCAATCCCCACATTCCCATCGTCATAGTGGACAACATTATTGTCTTCGCGAATAAACGAGCCTACCCTTCGGAAATCAGTAATGGTTGTTGCGCCTAAAGTAAATCCCGCTGCCTTGACATTTCCGTTGACGTCAACGGTTGCTCCCACGGCGATGCTGGGAACATTGACGCCGAGCTTCCCTGAGATTTTTGTGTCGCCGATAATGTTGGCGCTCTTTGCAATCTCTATCTGCGCTGCTGTTTTTGCGTCAATCGTGTCGGTATAAAGGATGTCGTGGGATGGCTTTGTTGAGTCATAGGGCGGGGTTTGGGAAAATGCCAGAGGTATTACTAAGGAGGCAATGAATCCTGCCAAAAGAAAAAATCCCGCCCAGGCCCGGGGGGTGTGAAGAATTCCTGGGCCAAGGGCGGTTGAAAAAAAGTGCAATGCTGGTTTTTGTCTCATAGTGTTCACCTGTTCATGTTTTTTGTAAAAAAGCGTTGACGGTTGCAACAACATCCAAATTGGAAAATGCGCCGTCATTATTGGCATCAAATGTAAGCGGCGAGGAAACCCCTAATCCGGTTCCCTGCTGAGAATC
>JACPII010000033.1 GCA_016188175.1 Candidatus Woesearchaeota archaeon
GGATTATTTGAGGAGATGCCCAGCAGGATCCCAAAGAGAAGGTAATGCACGATATCCCTGTCGAATTTGAATATCCTTTTTTTCCACAGGAAAAAGGCTCCAACGAAAAGAATGGCCAGAAGGATTGAGGCGATGCTGAATTTTGTCAGGAGCAGAAATAGGGGGAAAACCATTGCGAGGATTATTTTCTTAATCCATGCAAAATATTTCGCTCCGGACCGCGCCTCTTCCCTTGCGATAAAGGCCAATGCAATGCCGGCGAATAGCCCGCTGAAGATGAGGATGAGCGAGAGAAAGAGGGGAAGGAAGGCTATCATAATCCATCAATCTTTTTTATCCTTCTTTTATGCCTTTCCTCTCCGGGGAAGGGTGTTTCGAGCCAGAGCTTCACTGCCTTCTGGGCCTGTTTTTCAGCAACAAAACGCGCGCCCAGCGACAGGATGTTGGCATCATTGTGCTCCCGGGAGAGGATAATGATTTTTTCGGGTCCGCCATAAAAGACCGCTGCACGCACCCCTTTGACCCTGTTGGCTGTGATCGCTTCTCCCTGGCCGGAGCCCCCGAGGATGATGCCGCGAGAACCTGACGGATTTTTCGCGACGGCTTTTGCGACGGGAGAGATAAAATCAGGATAATCGACACTTTCCTCGCTGAAGGCCCCAAAGTCTTTTATGGAATAGCCCTGCTTGGAGAGAAATCCTTTCAGCGCTTCTTTCAGCTTATATCCGGCATGGTCGGTGCCGAAAAAGATGGTTGGTTTTTCCTGTTTCATAGGATTTTTGTATTCGGGAGGACCTCGGGAATCTTTCGGGAAAACAACAATGGCGAGCCGAGCCGGGGGTCGACCCCTCCGGGGTGGCGAGGAGGGCAAAATTTTCAGTAGAAAATTTTGACCGTCGAAGCCATTTTTGTTGTTTTCTTTTCCACTCGTGATTACCGCTACTCTTAATACTAACATTTATAAATGCTTTGCCTTTTCCAGCCTTTTGGAATCGTCCCGGATGGTGTCCGGGAATCCCGTCAGAACTACTCGAAAGGGTAGGAGGGCATTATGGAAAAACAACTCATCTTAGCTGCACTGAAGAAAGTACGCGAGCATTCTCCGAAGAGGAAGTTTGTGCAGTCCGTCGATGTCATCATCAACTTAAAGGGGATCGACCTCAAAAAGAGCGAGCAGGCCGTCAATTTCTTTGTCACCGTGCCCTATGCTAGGGGAAAAAAGGTGAAGGCCTGCGCCCTTGTGGGGCCGGAGCTTCTCGCCCAGGCAAAGTCTGTGTGCGACGCTGCGATCAGCATCGATGAGTTTGCAAAGTACCAAGAGAAAAAAGCTGTCCGAAAGCTTGCTGAGGATTTTGATTTCTTCATCGCCCAGGCGACGATCATGCCGAAAATCGCTTCAGCGTTCGGAAGGGTTTTTGGGCCAAAGGGAAAGATGCCGAATCCCAAGGCGGGGTGTGTTGTGCCGCCAAACGCAAACCTGAAGCCCCTTTACGAGAAGCTCCAGAAAACCGTTAGGCTGCAGACCAAGAATGACCCTATCATCATGGCGTATGTCGGGAATGAGGGGATGAAGGACGAGGAGCTCGCGGACAACATCCACACTATCGTTGAGGCTGTCCTCCATTCGATCCCCAAAGGCCTTGAAAACCTCAAGAATGTGTTTGTCAAGTTTACGATGGGCGCATCGGTCCAAATCGGAGAGACAAAAGATGAGGGAGAAGGGAAGCCGGCAAAGGTGAAGAAGAATGGGTGAAAAAAAATCTCCTGAACGGAAAATCGCCCAGCATAAGAAGGACAAGGTTGCAGCACTAACCCAGCTGTTGCTTTCTTCCCCAGTTGTCGCGGCCGTCGATATGGAAAACCTTCCCGCGCCACAGCTTTCCCAGATGAGAGCCCAGCTCCGGGGAAAAGTCGAGATATTCATGACCAAGCGAAGGCTGATGAAGATCGCGATCTCATCGGCGAAAGAGAAGAAAAAAGGCGTCGAGAAGCTCGTCGACTACCTTCGCGGGATGCCCGCATTTTTGTTCACGAAAGAAAACCCATTCTCACTGTATAAGACCCTCAAGAAAAATAAGTCTAAAGCCCCTGCAAAGGCAGGGCAGACTGCACCATTCGACATCATAGTGCCGAAAGGGCCGACAGGCTTCGCTCCGGGCCCCATCATCGGTGAGCTTGCTACTGCGTCGATCAAAGCGGGGGTTGAGGGCGGCAAAGTTGTCATCAAAGAAGATTCCATAGCAGTCAAGGAAGGGCAGAAGATAAGCCAGAAGACCGCTGAGCTGCTCTCGCGGCTGCAGATCTATCCCATGGAAGTTGGGCTGAATATCACTGCAGTCCTTGAGGGAGATTCCCTCTATCCAAGCAGAGTCCTTGATATCGATGAAGTGAAGTTCAAGGCTGACCTTACGAAAGCAGCACGATGGGGCTTTAATCTAGCGTTCGAAGCTGCCTATCCCGCCAAAGAAAACATCAGGCTGCTCATCGGAAAGGCATTTACCGACGCAAAAGCCCTTGGAGTTTCCCAGAATATCCTCGACGAAGGGATCATCGATGAGCTGCTGGGCAAGGCGGAACGGTCTGCGCTTGCACTTAAACAGGAAGGAAATATTTCGATCCCTGAAAAAACTCCTGCGCCTAAAGAACCCGCTGAAATACCTTTGGAGAAAAAGCCTATTCACGCTGAAAAGAGCGAGGAGAAAAAAGAGCCAACTGAACAGGGGGCCAAGCAGAGGGAGCATCAGGGACACCCTGGGCGGGCTGAAGAAAAGCCGGGGCAACACAAGCCAATCCAAGAGCAGCAGGCTGCGATCGAAGAAAAGCAAAAGCCGGAAGCAACACCTCCACGAACGCCACCTGTTGAAGAAAAAATGGATGAGCCCCAGCAGGCTCCAACCACTGAGGAAAAAGCTGCAATGGTTGCCGAGGATTTAAAAAAGCAGGAGCAGAAACAATCACCTTCTGCAGAAGAGATCCTTGAAGAAGCCGGGGAAGAGCATGCATCGGGAAAAGTCAATATCAGCTCTCATCCAAAGGCCGGCGTGCCGAGCGCACACGAGCTTGCGGAACAAAAAAGGAAGGAGAAAGAGCAGCAGAGCAAAGTAGCCAACCTGGCCCAGGAATTGCTGCGAAAGGGGACCCTGAGAAAATGATAATCGGCAGAATATCCCGGCCTCAGGAAATTGCCGGGAACGGATCCTTGAGAAATCACCGATATGGGGCGATGCCGGGCCATACGGCGGCACTTTCATCGTTTTGCTGTTCAAGCTTACAGGCCACAGGCTCCTGTGGACCAAATAGGAGGGATTGCTATGGAATACATCTACGCAGCCATGCTGCTCCATAAAGCAGGGCAAAAGGTTACCGAAGATGCGGTCAAAAAAGTGCTCCAAGCTGCTGGCGTGAAAGTTGATGATGCCAGGGCAAAGGCGCTGATTGCCTCATTAGAGGGAGTAAACATCGACGAAGCGGTTGAAAAGGCTTCCTTTGTTGCTGCTCCTGCTGCAAGCGCAGCACCATCTTCAGCCGGCCAGCCGGAAGCAAAGAAAGAAGACGCTGGAAAGAAGAAAGCTGAAGAGAAGAAGACCGAAGAGATGGCAGCTGCCGGCTTAGGGGCATTGTTCGGATAATTTTTTTTCTTTTTTTCTTTTTCTTTCTGACAAAGAGATTTCTATCTTGCCTAATTGAGAAGCACTATTGGGGGGATTGGTCGATAAACAAAATTTTTGAGCAAAAGCTTTTAAAACAACCACTCCTGCCCGTATAAGCCACCATGGGGGAACCGAACAAACCAAGGGATGTCGAGGAACTGCAGGCTCTCAGGAATGAGGCTGACCAGCTGCGGAAGTCTCTTGAAGATGCCCACCGCGAGAAGGAAAACTGGTTCTCCAGGAAAGAAGCTATCAACGCAGAGATAAAAAAACTGGTTGAGGAATTGAGGAAAGTCAGGGGGGAGCGGGACGCGATCAACCTCCAGATAAAAGAGGAAAAACAGCTGAGGGGGGAGATCCAGCACAAGGCGATGGAGGAATTCTCCAAAGTGCAGCAATTGCGGCAGGAAAGCAGGCACCTTGCGGAAAAGCTTCCCGACATGACCAATCCCAATGCCATCCGTGAGCATATAGCAAAACTGGAGTACACGATTGAGACGGAAGTGATCCCCTTCGAGCGTGAACGGGAGCTGATGAAAAAGATCAGGCATCTCCAAACCACCTACCAGCAGGCGAACCTCCTCGGGAATGTCCACCAGCACCTGCACGAGGCATTTTACCATGGCAAGGAGAAGAAAAAAGAAGCTTTTTACCTCCATAAGGCAATCCAGCAGCAGGCCAAGGAAAGCCAGGAGCGGCATGAAAAGCTCATCAACCTGGTAAAGGGGCTGAAAGAGAAGAGCGAAGAGGAGGGCATTGCGTTCAGCAAATTCGTTGAAGGAAAAAAACTCTTTCTCGGGCTGCAGGGGCAGTATCACAAGACCTTACGGGCCCTGCATGGGATTGAACGCCGATTCACCCAGCGCCGGAGGGCAAAAGAAGATATTCGGAGAAAGACTGAGGAGCTTGCCCTCAAGGAAAAGTCGGATGCTGTCCAGGAAAAAATAAAGAAAGGCGGCAAGTTGACGACGGAAGACCTGCTGGTGTTTCAGCAGGTGGTCAGGCTGGAAGAGAGATAAATCAATTTCATGCTTCCTTTTCTTTTTCATTGAGGATACTACCTAAAGGTGGGTTGCGCAGGGTGTGGGACCATAAACCTACGCTCTGAGCTGAGTACCAACATTTTTAAATTGCCCCCGATTCTCCAAATGGGAAGATTTCGGATTCTCCCTAAAGGGGGGTAAGTTTAAGGTGCAACGATGAATGGACTTGATAAAACATTAGAATTGCTATCGCCCCCATTCAGTTTTACGGTTGGGCAGGTGGGGATGGGGAATGTTGGAAGTACAATCGCAACCATGTACCTAGCTGCGGGAATAAACGTCATCGGATTTGATGAGGACCAAACGACACGACAGAATGCCCCAGAAACCATCCGGGGCCATCTTTCGAGGCTGGAAAGATTTCAACTTTTAGAGGGAACTGTTTCAGAAGCAATGGAGCGGCTGACCGTTGCAGATTCTCTTGGGGGTATTGCGCCCTGCGCGATGGTAACTGAGGCTGTTTTTGAAGACCCCGTGATTAAACGGGAAGTTTTCGGCAAGCTTTCTGAAATTGTTGAGCCAAACACCATCCTGGCGACGAACACCTCATCACTAAACCCGGCAAGTTTCAGCAATGGGATACCCAACCCCGAGCGATTTGCAACAACCCATTACCTCAAGCCTGCAGATGTCGCACTTCTCCTTGAGGTTGGGCCAGCAACTGAACACACTTCACCAAAGCTTGTTGATGGGCTCATAAAATTCTTTGAAAAGATTGGAAAACGCCCCGTGAGGGTAAACAGGCTTCCCTGGATCATCAATCCCCTACAATTCAGCCTGCTCGATGCCGCAATGCGGCTTTATGACGATGAAGTTTCCGCCAAAGATATCGATGGCATTGTCAAGGGCCTCGCGCCTTACTGGCTGGACAATGGATTGAAGCCTTTACCTGAGGAGTTTTATGAGAAGAGGTTTGCAGTCGCTCTTTGGCGTTCTGTCAACTATCGTGCCGAAGAACTGAAAACCAAAAATGTTGCGTCACGAGAAGATATCGAATACACCCTCAAAGCTCTTGCCCAACGCTGGAAAGTCCTTGGTGTCCTGGGAGGAGCGGATGCTGGGGGATTGCCAGTTTTTAAAAGCATTTATGAAAACTTTGCTAATCACGGCCTTTTCCTGCCACCAGTTCCTGAAACTTTGGCAACGCTTGCAGGCCAAGGCCGGTTGGGATGGAAAACTAGGGCTGGATTCCATGATTACTCTCCAGAAGAGATTGATAATAATTCAGACCAGCTCGTTCGAGGGATGGTTGAATCCAGAAGGGCTTTTCGGGGAAGATAACGTTGAAGAAAGTCAGTAAACGCCCCATGGATATTTTGTCCAGGAAATTTCTAAACGATTTCTGAGTATAACGAACTATCATCTAATGGTCGATTGAATTTGCAAGTGAGAAAGAGTCCCGTTAAACTTTCACAAACTCAGTATAATGGCACGTCCCGCAGGAAAGCCTGTCTTTGTGTCGGCCAAGGAAGGTTCCGGTGCCGCATTTCGGGCAGTACCTGTTTTTCCTTTTAAGCCCTCCAGAAGTCTCATATAACCCCCATCTGCCCTTTACGGCAGCTTTCTTCTTGGGTGCAGGTTTTGGCGGCGCCATCGTTGTTTGGATAATCTTTAAGATTTATCGAAGCATTATTGCGGCTATTTACCTTTTGCCGGGGCTTCCTCCTTGCCCTCTTCATTCTTTGCTTTTTCTTTCTTCTTTGGCCTGACTTTTGCAAGGTCTTCGACGCTTGAGAATACAAGAGCTTTTGCACGGCCGAAGGACTTCCCGAATTCAGTGATAAGGCTTTCAACAATGACAACATCTTCATTGACCTTAAGGGAGGATGCGAGGTGCTTTTTTACGGAGTCGATTTTTGGGGTCGGCTCGTTGGGAAACGATATTTCCAGATGCAGCTCCTCATGCGAGAGCAACGGACGAACTTTTTTTTCCCTGACTACTACTTCCATTCATTTCACCGGATCTTGATAGCATATTCCCCTGCCACCGGGGTCTGAATCTTTTTTGCGATAAGGGACTTCTCATTATTGAGGATAAACAACCTGCCCTGCCAGCTCATCGTAAATTGGGTTCCCTTGCAGACGGAGCATTCAGAGCCCTCGACGAAGATTTTGCATTTCTTGCAGACTTTCTTTTTCATTTTTCTTTCCCCTTTTCTTCTTCAGGAACTGCTGCTTCTTCGAGCCAATCCAGCCTGCCCAATCCAGGCTGCCTCATGGTAAGGCCGAGCTTAGGATTAGTGATATCTTTGAAGGAAACCGCAATGATCCGCGCACGGCAATTGTCTCCCGACTTGATTGTTTTCTTGGACTCCTTGCCGGTCAAAACCTTGTCCTTGCTGAAGCTTACGAAGTCATCCATCGTCTGGGACACATGGATCATCCCCTCGATGGGGCCAAGGGTGATAAATGCGCCAAAGTCGGCGATATCCTTTATCTTTCCGAATACCAATTCCTGGACTTCCGGCTTAAAGGCAAGCAGCTCAAAAGCAGTGTTGTAATAGGCAGCCCCATCCCCCGGGATAACCACACCCTCGCCGATAGAGCCAAGCTTAGTGACATCGATAACGACGCCAAGGTCCTTTGAGATAAAGCCTTCAAACTTATGCTTGATACGCTTAATGATGGCTTTCTCCAGCTCAAGGCTAAACAAATCTGGGGGAACGCGGATGTGGTCCTGAACTTCGATACGGTAGAACATGGATTTTCCTCTTGACTCTTACGGTTGAATAGGTCATCGGAATAGGGGGGGTTTTTTAAAGGTTTCTATGCGCCTAAAGGTGGATTCGAAGAAAGTGCGGGGCTTCATCGCTCCATCGCATCAATTATCATCTTCTTTTGTTTTATTAAGTTTTCCCCGATAAACACCAGCTCATGCTGGCCCCCCATCTCTTCAAAATCATATCTTCCTGCCACAAAGCTGAGCAGATAGGTCTTTCCGCTGGTGAAAGGAACAAAGCCTTTCAGCCGGTAAACTTCTTTTGGCAGGCTTTTCAGGAATTCCTCAAACCCTTTCCTGTCCACTGGCTTTTGTAGCTTCACCGTGAATGATTGAAAAGATGATTCATGCTTTCCGGCCTTTGCTTTTATCATTTTCTCCCGATGGATGCCTAAGACAAGCGAAAGGTCAATGTTGCAGTTTTCTGTCTCCAGCAAAGGCGCTTTTTTATTGAGGTGACGAAGCTTGTCTTTCACTTCCTGGAGCTGCTCATGGGTCACGAGGTCAATCTTGTTAAGGAGGATGACATCTGCCATCTCAATCTGGGATTTTCCTGTCCGCCCAAGCTGGGGGAATCGTATCAGCGAGTCTGCATCTGCTATGGTGATTGTGCTGTCGAGCTGGACTTCGGGCATATTTTCTGAGATTTCCAAAACGAGCGCATCGGGCTCTGCAACTCCCGTTGTCTCGACGATAATGATTTCCGGCCTGTAAGTTTGGATAATTTCTTTGATGGCAGCCTCAAATTCTCCAGAAAGGGAGCAGCAGACACAGCCGCCCAAGAGTTCCTGGATGTTGATGTTCTTACCCTGAATTATTTGGGTATCTATTCCAACGTCTCCAAATTCGTTCATCAAAATTGCGAACTTTTTGTCTAATTGGTCGATAACTCTTCTCAGGAAGGTTGTTTTCCCGGCTCCAAGGAATCCGGTGATGAGGATGATGGGGGTTTTCATTTCAACGCCCCGATTATTTTTGTTATGTTTGCTACAAATGTTTTTGCATTCCTTAGAGAATCTTCGGCAGGCTCCTGGTTTGCCTGAGGGATTGTGTTATAAGTGAAGTCTCCTCTCTCCTTCTTTTCGGCCTTGAAGATTCCAAGAAGCGCTTCAGCCCTGACAACCATCTTCTTATATATCTCAAAAAGCTTAACATCAAGGAAACCCGAATCCACCAAATGCTCTTTAAAGGCATCAAGTGTTTTTTTATGGGCATCGGGTGAGCCCGTTTCAATACCTTTCGCAAGCAAAATCGCTTTTGCAGCGTAAAATATTGAATAATAAGAGTGAGCGATAACTGAGCTATAAAACGTAAGGCTGCCATCTATTTGGAAAAATTTCTTTGCGTCCGGGTCATCACTCAGTTTTTTTATTGATGCAGCTAGGACAATCTCGTTTTCAGACCTTGCCAGATAGTTTCTTATAGTCAAATCCATTTTTTACCGCCTCATCCATTATGGAGTAATATTCAGATGCACCGTGCAGGAGGAGATTATTCATAGCTATTTCCTTCCCATAGTTTGCCTCATTATTTAAAAGCATCTCTAAAAATTCTGATTTTGTGAACACGTAAGGGTGGCCTTTGGGAATTGAGAGCTCGCAGGCATAGTTGATCTGTGCGCGAATATGCTTGGTATCCTGCCTATCGTCAACGACAACCACAATGTCAATGTCTGACTCTTCCTTTTGCTTGTTTTTAGCGTAGCTGCCCGTTATGATGAAAGAAAAATAAGGCGTCGGTATTTTAGCTATTACCTTCCTTATCACCTCAAAGGGAAGATGCTTTGCATGCCACGCTATGTATTCGGCGATAAAGCCGGCATAAGCCTGAGCTTTTGTTTCAGAAAGCACTAAGGAGTATAAAATCACATTCCCGGCTTTTTCTTCTGCGAGTATCCCTTCCTGAACGTATTTTTTCAGAGAATTATAGACGTAGCTCTCTGAGGTCTTCCTGCAAAGTTTCTTTACCTCCCTGAATGTCCGTTTCTTCCAGGGCTCCTTGATGAAAGGAATCAGCAGTTCATACACTTTCTTCAGCATAGTAATCCTCTTTTTAGGTTTGTTTAATCCTATATTTGGGATTGTATTTAAAGTTTGTGGCGGTATCCTTTTTCCGAGTTAACTCGTAACTTGCAATCGAGCCACGGCCTCAAATAACTTTATATACCTTGATTGCTAAAATTAAGAAAATGCTCAATATCAAAAGGATTGCTGGCGATATGGGGAGGTTTAAGCAGATTCTCGATGCTTTTGCTGTCGGCGGGTTCGCTTTCTTCATAAAACGGCTGAAACTTTCACACTGCCTTTCACCCATCTGCAGGATTAAATGCTTCTTTAATAAATCATCTCAATGTCCGGAGGAAGACCTGCCAGCTAAGTTCCGCCTCATTTTGGAGAGCCTTGGGCCGACATTCATCAAGATTGGCCAGATTCTCAGTGTGCGCCCGGATTTCATCCCAGCAGAATATGCTGCAGAGTTTACCAAACTGCAGGATCATGTGCCGCCATTCCCGTTTGTCCAGGTAAAAGAGATTGTCGAAGAGGAGCTCAGCAGGCCGCTTGAAAATGTGTTCAGGTCTTTTGACCAAGTTCCAGTTGCTGCCGCATCCCTTGCTCAGGTGCATAAAGCGGTGCTCAAAAGCGGAGAGGTGGTGGCTGTCAAAGTCCAGCGGCCTGGCGTGAAAAAAATAATTGAGCAGGACATGCGCATCATCTTCTTTCTTGCCGGGCTTGTCGAGCAGCATGTTCCGGAAGCAAAGCCGTTCCGCCCATCGGCTGCTGCAAGGGAATTCGCGAACTACACCCTGAAGGAGTTGGACTTTGTCATCGAGGGGAAGAATGCTGACAGGTTTAGGTATAATTTCCGGAATAACAAAGGGGTCAAAGTTCCAAAAATCTTCTGGGACTGCTCTTCATCAAAAGTTTTGGTGATGGAATTCATCGAGGGCGTCAAGATGGGAGACCATGAGGGAATGGGCAGGATGGGCACAAACCATGGTGTGCTTGCGCAGAACTGCACCAGAGCATGCCTTGAGCCGGTTTTAAGCCACGGGTTCTTCCATGCAGACCCTCACCCGGGAAATGTCTGGGTGGTGAAGGGCAATAAAGTCTGTTATCTGGATTTTGGCATGGTCGGCATTGTCACTCAGGATATGAAGAGGAAAATATTATTATGCTTCAATTCGCTCCTTAACAAAGAGGTTGAATCGGCGTTGCGGCACTTGCTGAGGCTTACCGAGCAAAGCCCATCCGCAGATTATGATGCGTTTAAAGGGGAGGCTTCTGATATACTGCTCTCCCTTTATATCGATTCAACAAAAAGAGAAACCAATGCAAAGGCGTTTTATCGAATTGTGGCAAGCGGCGCCAAACATGGCGTCATCTTTCCATCGAACATGGTTTTGCTTGCAAAGTCTCTGATGACTGGCGAGGCGATGTGCATGATGACCCATAAAGACTTTGATCTAATTGCAACAACAAGGCCGACTATCGAGAGAATCTATCGTGAAGAGTTCGGGCCGCAAAGGGCAATGAAATCACTCCAGGAATATTATCCGCTCCTCCTCGAATTTCTTGAAAAGCTTCCTGAGCTCAGCGATGCTCTGCTTAAGAAGATTGGGGAGAGATCTGGCTGAAAGCAAGGTGTGATGCTTGGGAGCCGGTGTTGAGAAGGAGGGGGGTTTTCATTGTGATTTTTCAGGCCTGTTGCCTGGCCTCAACTATTTTACCAGCCCTCTCAGTGTTTTGAGACTGCTCTCTTCCTGATCTGCAGATGGGCCGAGGGC
This sequence comes from Candidatus Woesearchaeota archaeon, assembly GCA_016188175.1. Lineage (GTDB taxonomy): Archaea > Nanobdellota > Nanobdellia > Woesearchaeales > JACPBV01 > JACPII01. Next base: position 11,197 of record JACPII010000033.1, read on the forward strand.
AACTCCTAATGTTTGCGCAATTCTCTGGACGTCGTAGATTGATGCACCAAGCATTTCTGCAGCCTTTCCTTTGCTGATTCTCCCCCGTGCAGTGAGATGAACGATATATTCCTCAACACCGCGGTGGAGAAACTGCCTTAGCGCTGTTGTTTTTGTTTCACTCTTGCCCATCCTACCCCTTCACATTCCCCATAGGCACTAATTTCGCTACTCTTCTTGAAATCCCAGCTTCCTCGGCAGCCATGATGACGGCATCAACATCTTTATATGCGCCGCCAGCTTCCTCGGCCAATCCGGAAAATGTTGTTGTTCTGACGTAAATGCCTCTTTTTTCCATATCTCTTTGCAATTGCTCACCGCGCCATTGGTGCTTTGCCTGATTCCTTGACATCGTCCTTCCGGAGCCGTGTGCTGTGCTCCCAAAAGTTTCTTCCTCTGCTTTTTTGGTGCCTGCAAGCAGATAAGACCCAGTCTCCATACTTCCGCCAATGATGACGGGCTGGCCGTATTTCTCATATATTGGTATTAACTCCGAATGTCCTGGCCCGAAAGACCTTGTTGCGCCTTTTCTGTGGACGATGAGCTTTTTCTTTTTGCCGTCAACAGTATACTCTTCCAATTTTGCGGTGTTGTGCGCCACA
>JACPII010000113.1 GCA_016188175.1 Candidatus Woesearchaeota archaeon
GGAAGCTCAATAACTTTTGCTTCGATCCAAAACCTCAGGGATTCAGTTGTCCAGGTGCAGCGGAGGAAAGGCAGGGCGTTGCGCGACGCGCATATCAGATGGGTTGATGTCTGCATCGGCGCTAAATTTACGAAAGCTGACCTAAGCACGAAACTGGAAGGCTCTGGCTCTTCAGCAGATACCACGCTGCTTTTTATCGCTAACGGCAATCAGCGATATGACATCTATACCGAATCGCTGCATGAAGGAAATTCCTCAACCTCAAATATCCTGACCAAAGGGGTCGTTAACGGAAGGGCAAAAGCCCTCAGCAGGGGCCTTGTCCAGATCGGGGAGCATGCAGCCGGCTCAAATGGATATGAAAAGCAGGATGCCCTTCTCCTCAGCAGCGAGGCAGAGGCTGATGCCATCCCAAACCTCAAGATCAAAAATCACGATGTCCGGTGCACCCATGGCTCAACCGTCGGCCAGATCGACAAAGGGAAAGTATTTTATCTGATGAGCAGGGGATTATCTGAAGAGGAAGCAAAAACAAAGATTGTTGAAGGGTACTTTATCCCCGTCATAGGGATGTTCCAGGACAAAACGGTCGCAAAGCAGATGCAAAAAGCAATTTTGGGGGCGTTGGCATGAGCGTTCTCCTGACCAAAGAACAGGCAATCGATTGCTTTAAGCAGGTAGTCGACCCTGAGCTCGGCCTTGATGTATGGACACTTGGGCTGATTTACGAAGTTAAGGTCGAACAAGCTAAAAAGCCCAGGATAAAGATGACCTTTACCAGCCCCATGTGCCCGTATGCTCCGCAATTGGTTTCAGAGATCACCTCTCAATTTGTCGCGAAAGGCTTTCCGGAGCCGGAGTTTGAATTTACCTTTGACCCCCCATGGAAACCGAACGAGGAAGTCCGCGTGATGCTGGGGCTGCCGCTGCAAGATGACCACTATCAATAATTCCCGGGCAAAGGAATTGAAAAAAGATTTTCCTATCTTCAAGGTAAAGATGTCGGGAAAGCCATTGGTCTATCTGGACAATGCCGCCACAACACAGAAGCCATTCCCCGTCATCAAATCTATCGAAAGATATTACCGGGCTCAAAATGCGAATATCCATCGTGGAGTGTATCCCCTCAGTGAAAAAGCGACTGAGCTTTTCGAGCAGGCGCATGCTAAAGTTGGCTCTCTTATTGGGGCAAAACAAGACGAGATAATATTCACCAGGAATGCGACTGAATCCCTTAATCTACTAGCCTATTCGCTCCCATCCCTTTTTGAAAAAGGCCGCGACGAGATTGTATTGACGGAGATGGAGCACCATTCCAATATGGTGCCCTGGCAGCAGCTGGCGAGGCGGAGAAATATGAAATTGAGGTACATCCGCATGAAAGATGGTTTTACCCTGGATTATGGTGACGCAGAAGAAAAGATAAGCGATAAATCTGCGGTTGTTGCCGCCGGCCATGTCTCCAACGCCCTGGGCACTGTCCATGATGTCAAAAGACTGGCAGCCCTTGCAAGGGCCAACGGGGCATTTTCCGTCGTTGATGGGGCGCAGAGTGTTCCTCACCAGGAGGTTGATGTTGGCGAGATAGGATGTGATTTTTTGGCGTTCTCCGGCCATAAGATGGCGGGGCCGACCGGCATGGGGGCATTGTACGGGAGAAAACAGCTCCTGGAAAATATGGCTCCCTTTAACTTTGGCGGAGATATGATCCGGAAAGTTTCCTATGAAGGTGCAGAATGGAACGAGCTGCCGATGAAATTCGAGGCGGGGACACCGAATATTGCCGGAGGGATTGGTTTTGGCGTTGCCGTGGACTATCTGGAAAACACCGGCCTTCGTGCCATCGGAGCATGGGAAAGCGAGCTGCTCAGGTATGCCCTCGATAAAATAAAGGGAGTCAAGGGAGTTTCCTTATTCACGCCGGGAGTCGGAAAAAGCTCAGGCATCCTCTCGTTTAACATCGACGGGATCCATGCCCATGATGTTGCCTCCCTTCTTGGCGGAGAAGGTGTCTGTATAAGGGGGGGCCATCACTGCGCGATGCCCCTGATGGGAAAACTAGGGGTTGCCGGAACCTCAAGGGTAAGCTTTTACCTCTACAACACATATGAGGACGTGGATATTTTTATTCAGGGACTCAGGAAAGCAAAAAAGGTTTTTGGGGTGTAAACAATGGAGTATGGCCTTGCTGAAGGGATGTATCGGGAACACATCTTGGAATTGTTCAAGCACCCCCATAATTTTGGGAAGCTTGCCAGCCCAACCCATGCCTGCCAGGAATACAATCCGCTGTGCGGGGATGAAGTGGCTATTGAGCTAAAGGTCAGGGATGGAAAAATATCGGACGCCCATTTTGTCGGGAATGGGTGCGCGATCAGCATCGCTTCTGCCAGCATCCTGACTGACGATATCAAAGGAAAATCAGTCAAAGATGTAATTGCGATGAGCGCGCAGGATTTTATGGAACTTTTGCAGGTTCCCCTTTCCCCGGTCAGGATGAAATGCGCCCTTCTTTGCTTGGAGGCGGGCCAGAAGGCATTGCTCAATGGGAAATCCCAGGGAGAAATTCCAACAAAGATGTAATATAAACGGGACAATATTTATTGTGAAAAATGCAGCATGAGGAAAAAACAATGGCAATCCTTGAGGTTAAGGATCTGAAAGTGAGCATTGAAGGGAAAGAAATCCTTCGGGGGGTTTCCTTAATCCTTGAGTTAGGCAAAGTCAATGCGCTGATGGGGCCGAATGGCTCTGGAAAAAGCACCCTCGCGAATGTCCTTATGGGGAATCCCAGCTACAAGATTGTTAGCGGCAAGATACTCTTTGACGGTGAAGATATCACTTCCCTCCCGGTCAACGAGCGGTCAAAAAAAGGCCTTTTCCTTTCTTTTCAATACCCCAGTGAAATCTCAGGTGTGACGATCCCTAACTTTTTGCGGACTGCGTTAAATGCAAGGCGCCCCGAACACGATAAGATTCCCGTCCCTCAATTCCTGAAGCTGATCCACGAGAAGCGGGAAGTGCTTAAGATGGACAATAAGTTCATCGGCCGTTATCTGAACCAGGGATTTTCCGGAGGTGAAAAGAAAAGGGCTGAGATTTTGCAGCTGCTTGTCCTTGACCCGAAGCTGGCCATTTTGGATGAGACCGACTCCGGCCTTGACATTGATGCCCTGCGCGCGGTTGCCGATGGAGTCAACGCATTCATGAAGCCCGAAAAATGCATCTTGATCATCACCCACTACAAAAGAATATTAGAGCTTGTCAAGCCCGATAAGCTCTTCATCATGGTGAACGGAAAGATTGTCCTCCAGGGTTCGGGCGAATTAGTCGACCAGCTCGAAGAGAAAGGGTATGGATGGATCGAGGAAGGGGACGAGGGGGCTTCTTAGGTGATATGGCTAAAAAGTATTTGTTTAGCATCCTCAGGTCGAAACGCCTTTAGGTCAACCTTGAGTCCGTCGCGGGGGGTTGTCCCTTACGGGGACGCAGGACTTGCCAAACTTACGTCGTGCGTTTCGAAGATGCTAAACAAATACGCTAAAAACAATAATGTTTAGGTAGTTTCTTATAAGTTTTTATAGGGATAAACAACCCCACTGCAGATGAAGTGGAAAAAAACAGCTTTCAAGCTTGGATATGCTCTATTAGTTTTTTTAATTGTCTTTTCTTCAATCAAATACCTCCAAACTTCACAACAAGAGTCTTATTGGATTTCGATTTATGGTCAGGTCAAATTAACAAACGAAAGTAGGGCAAAATTTGAAAGGGGAATTCCTTTAGTTAACAGTAAGCCGGAATCGGTAACTATCAAACACAACGTTAATGATTTTAATAATTATAAATCGTTTAGCAAGGTTTTCTCAGAGAAAAGGATAGTGTGGACAAATGAAACAGACGGATATGTTAACCAGACCTTGAAGATACCCTATGATCTTGATTTATTCGTATATACCAGAAAGGAAGGAGATGTTCCTGCCATCATTTCAATTAAAAGAACGATAAAAGATTATTCAGTTATTCTTTATTGGGATGGCCATTTTGTTGAGAAGAGACCCATATATAATGCTGACCAACAAAAGATTATAACAGATGATATGAGGGGGGAGGTTAGTCATCTCTTAGAAAGTCTCGATATTGTTGATAAATTTAGAAAAAATGCAAGTGCCGATATCTCTTTAGCAGAGGATAATGTTAAGTATGGGAATAGGGAAGTTGGCGAAAATAAGCTTAAGCAATTTTTATATGCCGAGTGGTATTTTAGAAGGGCCAAATATAAGTTATATTTGGGTCAATTACATTATTGCATTTACCAACAAAAAAAGTTGATAGATGAGCACAATCCTGCCTTTTTTAATATCCCATATGAACAAAAATTCTTTTTGAATGAGACGTGGTCATTTTTGGAGGAGCACTCTCTAAATAAATCAGAATTGGTTGAAAATTGGATTAATCAATTTGAGAATACCACAATAATAAATAACAAGCTAAACTATCTCTCTTACGATATTGCTGATTTAAAAACAAAAGTCGAGTATTGTAATGGCCTATCGACGGAGGTTGAGAACAATTATTTTTTCCAAGGCAGTCTTTTCCGTAGGAGAATCTTATTCTTATTGGTGGTAATCACCCTCTCTTTTTATTTAGGCAAGGCTTCAAATATGGGAGAAAAAGCCAATAATATTGCTATAAAGTTGGGTAATTGGACCAATTCCTTCAAAAATTGGATTCAGCATCGTGATTTTTCCAAAGGACAAAACTTTTTATTTACTGCGATAGTAGGTATTATTGCTGGAAACATCGCCTTTCTCCAAACCATTCAGGGTGGGGTGGGTCAAGAATTTAACCTCCCCATAGTTCTTTCCCTGTTGTTTGCTGCCTTTGCTTTTATTCTATCTTTAATTCGGTTTAGTGAAACGAATGTAAACCATAAGCTTGATAAAATTATCTTCATTTTGGTTATCATAAGCATAATCACGTTTCCGGTATTTTTTAATTTTATAATGGCCGGACTCCAGTTTGCCTTTTTTTTACTTAAATTTATTCTCCAATGGTTGTTTGAGGTTTTGAGTTTTAAATGAACCCGAGGAAAAAAGATGGGGCAGGTATAAAGAATTCTGGTTCGTGTTTACCTTCCTTTCCAAACAATGCAATGGGTGCCCCTTTCCACCACTTAAAGCCGTAATGGCGGTTGGTGGGCTATTTTCTTTGGTTATAGATACACAAAAAATCTACTTTCCCCTATAACCAAACAATTTATCGTATCTACCGTGGCCCATACATTCGAGAATGAAAGCAATAATCTTAACATCTTCACCTATCAAGGTATATAGAAGCCGCCAGTATCCGACTAATTCCACCCTCAAAAGTTTATCGGTTCCGTACCGTTGAAAAACTCCTTTCGAAATAAATTTCCTTGGGATTAAATCACCATAATAAGGATTTGCTTTAAGATTCTTTATTGCTGAATTAATCGAACTGAGGAGTTGCTCGTATGTGGGTTTCTTTTTTGAGGATTTCCCCGTTGCAACAAGTTCCTGAAGTTCTCCATACTCCTTGTATGCATCCTCATCAAATCTTACCTCGACTTCCTTATGCACTTTACATCACGGTAACTCCTTTTTTAAGCTTGGCTCTTAATTTTGGACTAATCTCATCTTTGTAAATCCATATTATTCCTTCGGTAAGCAAAGCAATTTTCCCACTCTCCTCTAAATAAGTAAGAATCAAATTAAGGGTAGGCCTCATTACTTTCTTGGGCAGCCTCCTATCTATCTCGTTTTTTGAAAGGGGGTTTATGGCAACCCTTATTATTTTTTCAACATTCAAGATAGTATCGAGCCTTGGGTAATGCAATACTTCAGTTGTCATTTTTTGTCGCTTTATAAGTTTATAGCATGGTATAAACATATATCATTTATAAACATTTCTGTTTTTCTTGTTGGGTTGTCAAGATGGAGTCCGTGTGCTCATAAACCCCCCGTTGTGGATTCTGGCCGCCAAAAGCCCCTGCGATGTTTTTTAGGGCTTTTCCATCATGCCGCTGCCTTTTGGTCGGTGGTTTCTAATATCCAAAAGCCTACCACTCCTTGCAGCAGTCCACCAATTTCTTTAGGATTGCTTTGCTCCTCTCCAGAATTCCTGATTTTTCGTTTACCGTCATCGTGTTGTTTGCTGAAGGGATAAGTCCGCCTGACAATCCATTCCCGCTTTTCTCCTGAATATTGATCGCAAAGAACAGCGAAAACAGTGAAAAAGAATCATCAAACAGTTGTTCCGCTTCTGTCCGAAATCCCCGGGAAAGCTCTTTTGTTCCAGACTCATAGATGCGCATGCTTGCAGCCAGAAGGTGCTTGCTCATGCACCATTCTTCCCCTTTCGGGTCTTTCACGATGCGTTGGAGAAGCCGGATCCTTATCTTTCGGATTGCATCAAGCTGGTCAATATATTTCTTGTCATCCGTTTTCATCGCCGTAAAGAACAGATGCTCTTCAAGGCTGATGAGATTCATGATGCCGATAGCAAGATCCTCGTCACGGGAAAGGTCGAGGGGGTTTGCAGAGGAATCTATACTGCCGACCTTTTCAACCCAATCTTTGACGGTTTCTGCCATGGTGCAAACTCAGCCACTACTACCGTAAATTGCATAAATTTAGGAACGTTTTATTTGCAATTTATTATTCTCACAAATGTTCAATAATTAATGAGATTTGCTATAAGATTACCTCGAACAATACCCCGGCTGCAAGAAGCAGCACAAACGTAAGGATAATCCCCTGAAAAGGAACAAACTTGCCTTTCCTCAATAAAGTGATCTTGGAGCTTATCCATGGTGTGGAGGAGGTGATTGCAGCTCCGATCATTGACCCGATGAAAAATGTGCTGAGGAGGTATGTCCTGTTGAAAAAACTGCCATATGCTCCAAATAAAAGGAGTGGCAGCGGCACAAACCCCTTAAACAATGGCAAAACAGGTATGGCTGTCAGCAAAAAGGAAACCAGGATAAACGCTGGAGTCTGTAATGGGATAAATGTCCGGTTGTACTTCTTTTTTAGGATGCGGGAAATCCAATATCCTGTTGAAGCCCCAAACGCCCCGATAAAAACGCCAATGGCGCCATCCCCGACTCCCATGTACGCTGCTCCAGCAGCAGCCGCAGCAGCCCCAACGGTGCACAGGGGGCAATGCGCAAGTGCAGGCTGGGCAAGGGCAATTCCGCTGCCTATAACTGAGGCAATAATCTTTCGTCCTTTTATTTTTGTCTCCATTGTTGCTTCTCCATTTTGTCCTGCCTTAAATCCTCATAAACTCTGGTGTTGTGTGGCAAATCCAATACCCTGGGCTTGGGAGCATCAAGTATTATATCCTCATAAATTCTGATGTTGAGCCATCCCTATGGACTGCGTAAATGACAAAATCTCCGGTCTTTCCCCCGGGCATTCCTGGGCTTCCAGGGGGCATCCCGGGGAGTGCAATCCCTTTGATGTCTGGCTTTTCTGACAATAATTTATTTATTGCCTCGATGGGAATATGGCCTTCTGCAAAATAATTGCCGACGATGGTTGTATGGCAGCTTCGCATCGATTGAGGGATTCCAAGCTCATCTTTTTTTGGATTGACATCGGGAACATCTTTGATTTCCAGGTTGGCAAACTTCTTTGCGTATTTTACAAATAGGTCGCAGCAGCCGCAGTACTCTGACTTGTATATCTCAAACTTTGAAACACCCCCTACAGCATTTCCCGTCGGGGAATTTGAAGGGCCTTTCAAGAAAAGGAAGTAGCCCGCACCTGCTAAAACAACAATCGCTATTAATCCGATGATTATTCCTTTTTTCATTTTCCAACCTCACATCCGCTTTTTTCACTTAGCTCGCCAATCGTAAGTTCCCCAGCCCTCATCGTTCCATCCCCAAACACCCACGTCGGGTATCCTTCAATTCCTGCATCCGCACAGGCTTTTGCCTGCCCCCTCCCCCCGGGCAGGGCGCATTCAACATAATGGACAAACTGCCAGCTTTCACCAAACATTTCCTTCTGGTTTTGGCAGTGCGGGCACCAGGAAGCTCCATACAGGGTAACTCCTTCTTTGCTGAGGCATTTGGCGAAAGAGTCAAGGGTATTAGGCGTTTGTTCCTGGCCACTGGTATTTTCTTCCCTTGCTGCACATCCGGTTCCAACAATTAACGGGATGGCGATCACCGCTCCAAGGATAAACATTGCTCCTAATATTTGTTTCATGGTAACCCCTTATTTTTCAGGTCGTTTCCCGATTTGTTTGATGAGTCTTTCATCCCTAACAGCCTCCAACCATCTGTGCCTGAGCATTGGAATTTCCTTGGGGGGTGCCTTGGCTGGTCCGAAGCCTTGCAGGCAAAGTTCCATGGTGCTCATAATTCATCTTTTCGTTCTCTGTCCAGCCGGACATATCAATCCTTCCTTGAGAAGCGCCCGAACTTGCCCCATTTTGGAGCCTTGCGGGAAGAGTCTGGTGGTGCTCATAATTCATCTTTTCGTTCTCTGTCCAGCCTGACATGTCAAGCTTTCCGCCAGAAGCGGCTGCATTTCCCGTTATTGTATTGCTTCCTGCGGCTGTTTCCTGTAACCCAAATATCTGTATCGTTTGAAAAACGGCCAGGATAACTAAAGCGAGAGCCAATCCTAGTGTCAGAACTTTCTTTTTTATTATCACTTCACCCACCTCCTGGATTTGCAATGCCTTCGGCATGCATTATATACTGATACAAAAATCCACCCGAGAAGTGCTCCAGCAGCCATCACCTCGACAAGGCCAAGAAGGAACGATGGCAAGCCCATGTTCGATTTCATAATCTTTGCAAGGTCAATCCCGTGGAAGATATTATTGAAAAAGTTGATCGCGGCCACGGGAGAGAGCCAGACGAAAAATGCACAGAGAACCGATGCGATCCCGAAAGTTATGCTCGTCGCAGCAGCAACCGGCCATGCGGGGAGTTCTCCGCCCTGGTTCGAGCCAGTTATTTTTTCCTTATTTCCCATTTTTGCCATTGTTAACAGCCTCCCACCATAGCGCCCGTGCCTCCCCTGCCTGACTGTTCGGCAGCCTGCGCTCCCTTTTCAGCACCCCGATATTTATTGGATGCAAGGTTCACAAAGCTTAGCTCAATGCCCTTGGCTTTCAAAACAGCAGCCTTCTGCGCATGAACACCTGGAAAAAACAGCACTTTCCATTTCCCCATCTCTTCCAAAATCTCCTCATTAGTATATTCGTTTGGATGATTTTTTATAAGGTACTTCGCCAGCCCCCTCATCGCATAGCTATGTGCGCAGCCACAGGCAGCCTCTCCGTCCTGAAAGATGATCGCTGGTGCCCCGCAGCAATACTCGCAGCTTATCTGGGATGCTATTTGGATATATCTTTCCTTACCTTCACCCGATAGGGAAATTTGCCTGTCCAGCTGCCCAAGCTGCTTGATTGTCCTGTCAGCTTTTTGCGGATCATTAATAGATATATCGTCAAACGCCACGCTGAGCTCTTTCCCGTAAATATCGGGAATCCCTTTTGGGGTCACATCAATGCCCTCGAGCTCAACAGCACCGCCACCACTTGCAATGGCAACAGCAGCCCCGGAAACTCCAGACATAGGGCCAGTGGTCCCAGCTCCTGAAATTCCACTTCCACCGACGCCACCAACGGGGCCGGTCTTTAACTTCCCAATCTGGTAGCTGTTGAGTATCAACAATCCGATTCCAATGGCCAAAAGCAACAACGTTATATTCCCGAACGTATCTTTAGCCGCTTTATGGCTATGCTCTTCTTCAATCTCTCCTATACCTGAATGCTCCATTTGCTCACCTTCTGCCTGCTCATCTTAAACAATAAAGATGATTGCATAAGTCCAGGGAACAATGAAACAGCATATATATCTAAGGGTGAAACTAGTTTCAGAAGAAGATTAAATGCTATGCCGATTTTGCGGAGCCAAAGGAAGAAGGCGAGTCTCAAGGTCGCTGAGGATAGCGTGGGGGCTTGTTGGCGGGTCTACAACAAGGAGGCGGAAAACTTTGCAGTACCCACTGCTTCACTTTTCAAGGCGACAATCTGCTTTATGTTGCAGGCCGTTCCGGGAGAATGCCTGGAATGAAGATAATATTGCACAAGATAAAGATTGAGCGCGTTTAAGCATTTCAAAGTGAGACTCATTTCAAAACAACAA